>MESD01000102.1:597-35457 GCA_001770815.1 Burkholderiales bacterium RIFCSPHIGHO2_12_FULL_69_20 | reverse complement strand
CGCCGATGCCGGCGCGCTGCACCGGGTGCTGATCGCGGTGTCCGACCTGCTGGCCGATCTGCCCGAGCTGGCCGAGCTCGACATCAACCCGCTGCTGGTCGATGCCCAGGGTGCGGTGGCGCTGGACGCGCGCATCCGGGTGGACGCCGCGGCGCCGGGCGGTGCCGCGCACTTCGCGATCCTGCCGTACCCGCAGCAGTGGGTCGAGCAGGTGGCGTGGCGCGGCCGCGCCATCACGCTGCGGCCGATCCGGCCCGAGGACGAGGCCCAGCACCTGGCGTTTCTGGCCGACCTGGCGCCCGAGGACGTGCGGCTGCGTGTGTTCTACAGCCGGCGCAGCATCGCGCACAGCGAGCTGGCGCGGCTGACCCAGGTGGACCATGCGCGCGAGATCACCTTCCTGGCCACCGAGACCGACACCGACAGCGACCCGACCGGCGCCGAGCGCACCCTGGGCGTGGCCCGCGCGGTGATCGACCCCGACAACCACGATGCCGAGTTCGGCATCATCGTGCGCTCATCGTTGAAGGGCGCCGGGCTGGGCGAGCTGCTGATGCACAAGCTGATCCGCACGCTGCGCGAGCGCGGCACGCGCCGGCTGGTGGCCCTGGTGCTGGCCGAGAACCGCCGCATGCTGGATCTGGCGCGTGAACTGGGCTTCACGCTGGCGCCCACCGACACCCAGGACGGCACGCGCCAGGTGGTGCTCGAACTCTAGTGGCCCGCGGGCGGGCGCAGCATCACCACCACCAGCGTCACCAGGGTCAGCGGCACGATGAAGCTGAGCATCACGCCCGAGAACATCGGCAGCGCCGCATGCTGCTGCGCGGCCAGCACCAGGTAGGTGGTGTAGGCGATGTAATAACCGAGAAACAGCGCACCCTCCCAGCGGGCAATCTCGCGCCCGCTGATGAACACCGGCAGGCAGGCCAGCGCCACCGCCAGCATCACCCACAGGTCGAAGTTCAAGGCCGCCGCGGCCACCGGCAGCCCGGCAGCGCCACTGGCCAGCCCGGCGATGCCCAGACAGCCCAGCAGGTTGAAGATGTTGCTGCCCACCACGTTGCCCACGGCGATGTCGCGCTCGCCCCGGGCCGCCGCCAATACCGAGGTGGCCACCTCGGGCATCGACGTGCCGAACGCGACGATGGTCAGCCCGATCACCAGATCGCTGACACCCAGCGCGCGGGCAAACACCACCGCGGCATCGACCAGCCAGCCCGAGCCCAGCACCAGCAGCCCCAGGCCACCGGCGATCAGCACCAGCTGCCCCGGCAGTCGGCTGTCCCAGCCACCGCCGGCGGGGCGGCCGAAGCTGGCGGTGTATTCGTCGACCGCCGCCTTCGATTGCGCGCGCGACTGCCGCACCAGGAACACCAGGTAGGCCAGCAGCAGCCCCAGCAGCAGGGCCGAGTCGGTGCGGGCCAGCGCGCCATCCAGCGCCAGCACCAGCACCAGCGCCGACGCGGCAATCATGATCGGCACCTCCTGGCGGATCAGCTGCACGTGGACCACCAGCGGCGTCACCAGCGCCGACAGGCCCAGGATGAACAGCACGTTGAAGATGTTGCTGCCCACCACGTTGCCGATCGCCAGGCCGGTCTGGCCCGACAGCGCCGCGCCGGTGGACACCGCGATCTCGGGCGCGCTGGTGCCGAAGGCCACGATCGTCAGCCCCACCACCAGCGGCGACAGGCCGAACGACAGCGCCAGCTTCGACGCACCACGCACCAGCAGGTCGGCGCCCACGATCAGGGCCACCAGCCCCGCCACGAACAGCAGCAGGTTGAGCATGTCGGCGCTCAGTGACCTTGGCTGCCGGCCGGATGCATGATCCGGTCGGCCATCGCGATGGCCAGCGCCGAGAACAGGAAGGCGATGTGGATCACCGTCTGCCAGATCAGCACCTTCTCGGTGTAGTTGGCGGCGTTGATGAAGGTCTTGAGCAGGTGGATCGAGCTGATGCCGATGATGGCCGTGGCCAGCTTGACCTTCAGCACCGAGGCGTTCACCTGGTCCAGCCACTCGGGCTGGTCGGGGTGGCCGTCCAGGCGCAGGCGCGAGACAAAGGTCTCGTAGCCGCCGATGATCACCATGATCAGCAGGTTGCTGATCATCACCACGTCGATCAGCGCCAGCACCACCAGCATGATGATGGTCTCGTTGAGGTTGGTGATCGGCTCGTAGCCGATGATCGACTTGCCATCCGGCCCGAAGATCGCCGCGGCCTGGTAGCCGGTGCTCTTGACCAGCGTGATCAGCGCCGCCTGGTTGCCGAAGGCGGCCTCGATCAGGTGCACCAGTTCGATCCAGAACTGGAACACGTAGACACCCTGCGCCAGGATCAGGCCGAGGTACAGGGGCAGTTGCAGCCAGCGGCTGGCGAAGATCATGCGGGGCAGGAGTGACATGGGGGCGGTGGTCTTTCCAGGGGGCTGTGCCATGGTGCGACGGGGTATTCGGGGAAATCCCGCGGATTCTAGGGCGCGGTCTGTGCCACGCTGGTGGGCATGGGCCTTGCGCCCGGTCAGGCCCGAGCGGGCCCGCGGTCGTGCCCGAGTAAGGGGTTCGTAAGAGCCTCTGCCTAAGGTCCGGGTATTCGCCGAACGACCTTTCCCAGTTTCACCTCCAGGAGACAAACATGAGCGCTGATGGCCCGACCGAGTTGAAGACCTACCTCCCCTCCGCCGCCTCGGTGGCCGGTGCCCATGTGCAAGGCATGGCCGCCTACGACGCGCTGGTGCAGGAGGCCGAGGCCGACTACGAAGGCTTCTGGGCCCGCCAGGCGCGTGAACTGCTGAGCTGGAAGACGCCGTTCAGCAAAGTGCTCGACGAGCGCGACGCGCCGTTCTTCAAGTGGTTCGAGGACGGCACGCTCAACGCCAGCTACAACTGCCTGGACCGCAACATCGAGCGTGGCCTGGGCGACAAGACCGCGATCATCTTCGAGGCCGACGGCGGCGAGGTCACGCGGGTCAATTACCAGGATCTGCTGGCCAAGACCTGCCAGATCGCCAACGGGCTGAAGAGCCTGGGCGTCACCAAGGGCGACCGCGTCATCATCTACATCAGCATGTCGATCGATGGCGTGGCCGCGATGCAGGCCTGCGCGCGCATTGGCGCCATCCACTCGGTGGTGTTCGGCGGCTTCTCTGCACAGAGCGTGCGCGACCGCATCGAGGACACCGGCGCGGTGGCCGTGATCACCGCCGACCACCAGGTGCGCGGCGGCAAGCAACTGCCGCTCAAGAGCATCGTCGACGAGGCGCTGGCGCTGGGTGGCTGCGACACGGTGAAGAACGTGCTGGTGGTCAAGCGCTCGGGCTCGGAGATTGCCATGACCGAAGGCCGCGACCGCTGGATGGCCGACGTCATCAGCACCCAGCCCACCACCTGCGAGCCCGAATGGGTGGGCGCCGAGCACCCGCTGTTCTTGCTGTACACCAGCGGCTCGACCGGCAAGCCCAAGGGCGTGCAGCACAGCACCGGCGGTTACCTGCTGCATGCCGCGCTGACCACCAAGCTGACGTTTGACCTCAAGCCCGAGGATGTGTTCTGGTGCACCGCCGACATCGGCTGGGTCACCGGCCACACCTACATCACCTACGGCCCGCTGGCCCTGGGCGGCACCGAGATCGTGTTCGAAGGCGTGCCCACCTACCCCGATGCCGGCCGCTTCTGGAAGATGATCCAGGACCACAAGGTCACCGTGTTCTACACCGCGCCCACGGCCATCCGCAGCCTGATCAAGGCCGCCGAGGCCAACGACGCGGTGCACCCCAAAAGCTACGACCTGTCGTCGCTGCGCATCCTGGGCTCGGTCGGCGAGCCGATCAACCCGGCTGCCTGGGAGTGGTACCACAAGCATGTGGGCGGTGGCCGTTGCCCGATCGTCGACACCTTCTGGCAGACGGAGACCGGCGGCCACATGATCACGCCGCTGCCGGGCGCCACGCCGCTGATCCCGGGCTCCTGCACGCTGCCCTTCCCCGGCATCATGGCCGCGGTGGTCGATGAAACCGGCAAGGACGTGCCTTGGGGCCAGGGCGGCATCCTGGTCGTCAAGCGCCCCTGGCCCAGCATGATCCGCAACATCTGGGGCGACCCCGAGCGCTTCAAGAAGAGCTACTACCCCGACGATTTCAAGGGCAAGTACTACCTGGCGGGCGACGGCGCGATCCGCGATGTCAAGACCGGCTACTTCACCATCACCGGCCGCATCGACGACGTGCTCAACGTCAGCGGCCACCGCATGGGCACGATGGAGATCGAATCGGCCCTGGTCAGCTGCACCGAGCTGGTGGCCGAAGCCGCGGTGGTGGGCCGCCCCGACGACACCACCGGCGAGGCGATCTGCGCCTTCGTCGTGCTCAAGCGCCCGCGTCCGGTGGGCGACGAGGCCAAGGCCATCGCCAAGCAGCTGCGCGACTGGGTGGGCAAGGAGATCGGTCCGATCGCCAAGCCCAAGGACATCCGCTTCGGCGACAACCTGCCCAAGACCCGCAGCGGCAAGATCATGCGCCGCCTGCTGCGCAGCCTGGCCAAGGGCGAGGCCATCACCCAGGACACCTCGACGCTGGAGAACCCGGCCATCCTGGATCAGCTGGGCGAAAACCTGTAACGCCAGCAGGCAGGGCGCCTTGGCGCCTTGCGGGGGGTCATCGGGGTGCTGCGGCGCCCCGATGTGTTTCAGGCACGGACCACAGCGCCCAGCCGCATCGACGGATCGGATGTTGACGAACGCCAGACGCAAAAAAGCCCGCACGAGGCGGGCTTCTGGCAGCCACCCGACCCGCATCGCGCGGGCTCTGGGGTGGCCAGGCTGTCGGGTCGATTACTTGATCGTCAGCACCCAGGCCGCCAGTTGCTTGGCTTCGTCGGCGGACACGGCGGGATTCGCGGGCATCGGGATCTGGCCCCAAACGCCAACGCCACCCTTCTGGATCTTGGTGGCCAGCTTGGCGGCGGCGTCCTTCTGGCCGGCGTACTTGGCGGCCACGTCCTTGTAGGCCGGGCCGACGAGTTTCTTGTCGGTGGCATGGCAGGCCATGCAGCTCTTCTTCTGGGCCAGGTCGGCGTTGGCGAAGGCCGGGGCGGCCACCACGGCGGCCAGGGCAGCGATCAGGGCGATTTTCTTCATGGTGTGCTTTCGACTAGGGGGAACAATGAGGCAGGGCTGAACTACAGTCTCCAAAACGAATTCTAGCCCGCACTGGTTGACACGAGGCTGTCAGCCCGGGCTGGCACAAAGGGGCGCGGCGATGTGGCTGGTGGGCTTGGGGGTGATCCTGGTGTTGCTGAAGCTGGCCGGCTTCGGCTTCGTGGCGGGCTGGCCGTGGTGGGTGGTGCTGGCACCGTTCGCCCTGGCGGCCGTGTGGTGGAAGTTTGCCGACGGCACCGGCATGACCCAGCGCGCCGCCATGCGCCGCGAAGACGAGAAGGCCGCCAAGCGGCGCGAGGCGCAGTTCGAATCGCTGGGCCTGCGTGCGCCGCGCCCGGGCAGCGGCGCCAATCCGCCACCCAAGCAAGAGCGGTCGTCGCGCAGCGACAACTGAGCGCAGCGAGCGCTGACCGGACGCCCGGCGCCGGGCCGGACAGGCCGCATTACTCGAACTTGTCGAGCACCGCGCCGAAACTGGCGCTCGACGCGTTGTAGGCAAACTTCGCCAGCACACCGCGCTTGTAGCGCGGCGCCGGCTTCACCCATGCCGCTCGGCGGCGGCCCAGTTCGGCGTCGTCCACGTTCAGTTGCAGCAGCAACTGGTGCGAATCGATGGTGATCGAGTCACCCTCCTGCACCAGCGCGATGTTGCCGCCCTCGGCGGCCTCGGGCGCCACGTGGCCCACCACCATGCCCCAGGTGCCGCCTGAAAAGCGCCCGTCGGTGACCAGGCCCACGCTCTCACCCAGGCCCTGGCCGATCAGTGCGCCGGTGGGCGCCAGCATCTCGGGCATGCCCGGGCCGCCCTTGGGGCCCAGGTAGCGCAGCACCATCACGTCGCCGGCCACGATCTGCTTGGCCATGATGGCGGCCAGTGCCGACTGTTCGTCCTCGAACACCCGCGCCGGGCCGGTCATCACCGGGCTCTTCAGGCCGGTGATCTTGGCCACGCAGCCTTCGGGCGACAGGTTGCCGCGCAGGATGGCGAGGTGGCCTTCGGCGTACATCGGGTTGTCGATGGTGCGGATCACCGGCTGGTCGGCGCGCGGCAGGTCGGGCACGTCGGCCAGGTTCTCAGCCACGGTCTTGCCGGTGATGGTCATGCAATCGCCGTGCAGCAGGCCGGCCTTGAGCAGCACCTTCATCACCTGCGGAATGCCGCCGGCATGGTGCAGGTCGATCGCCAGGTACTGGCCGCTGGGCTTCAGGTCGCACAGCACCGGCGTGCGGCGGCGCACCCGCTCGAAGTCGTCGATGGTCCATGGCACCTCGGCAGCGTGCGCGATGGCCAGGAAGTGCAGCACCGCGTTGGTCGAGCCGCCGGTGGCCATGACCACCGCCACCGCGTTTTCCAGCGATTCCCTGGTGACGATGTCGCGCGGCTTCAGGTCGGCCTTGACCGCCTCGACCAGCACCTTGGCCGCGTGCTCGACCATGCCGACGATCTCGCCCTCGACGTTGGCCATGGTCGACGCGTAGGGCAGGCTCAGGCCCAGCGCCTCGAACGCCGACGACATGGTGTTGGCGGTGTACATGCCCCCGCAGGAGCCGCTGCCGGGGATGGCGCGGCGCTCGATCTCGCAGAAGTCTTCTTCGGCCATGTTGCCGGCGCTGAACTGGCCCACCGCCTCGAACACGCTGACGATGTTCAGGTCCTGGCCCTTGTACTTGCCCGGCAGGATGGTGCCGCCGTAGATGTAGATGGCCGGCACGTTGGCGCGCAGCATGCCCATCATGCCGCCGGGCATGTTCTTGTCGCAGCCGCCGATGACCATCACGCCGTCCATCCACTGGCCGCCGACGCAGGTCTCGACGCAGTCGCTGATCACCTCGCGCGAGACCAGGCTGTACTTCATGCCCTCGGTGCCCATCGCCATGCCGTCCGAAATGGTCGGCGTGCCGAAGATCTGCGGGTTGGCGCCGGCTTCCTTCAGGCCGATGACGGCCGCGTCGGCCAGCCGCTGCAGGCCCGAGTTGCAGGGCGTGATCGTCGAGTGGCCATTGGCCACCCCGATCATCGGCTTGCCGAAGTCGCCCTCGGTGTAGCCCAGGGCGTAGTACATCGACCGGTTGGGCGCGCGGGCCACGCCTTCGGTGATGTTCTTGGAGCGGCGGTTGATGCTCATGGGGCGCTTCTTTCGTCTGGGCTGCGGGAAGGGCGCGAGGATAGGCCGCGTGTCGGTGCCGAGTCCAATATATTTGTGGACTTCAAATCATCTGCGAAACCTATCAATGATCGAGCTGCGGCTGTGGCGCCAGTTCGTCACCCTGGCCGAGGAGCTGCACTTCGGCCGAGCGGCGCTGCGCCTGCACATGACCCAGCCACCGTTGACCACGGCGATACAGGGGCTGGAGCGCAGCATCGGCGTGCCGCTGTTCGTCCGCACGCGCCGCTCGGTGGTGCTGACGCCGGCCGGCGCGGCGCTGTTGCCCGCCGCCCGGCGCCTGCTGGCCGCGGCCGAGGGGCTGCCGCGCGTGGCGCAGGCCGCGGCGGCCGGCCTGGCCGGGCAGCTGCGGCTGGCCTTCGTCTCCAACATCGCCTACGGCCCGCTGCCCGAGTGGTTGCGCAGCTTCCGCGAGGCCCATCCCGACGTGGCACTGCAGTTGCGCGAGGCCACGCTGGACGTGCAGCTCGAGGCCTTCGACGCCGACGAGATCGATGCCGGCTTCGTGCTGCACGCGCCGGGCGCCGCGCCGCCGGGCTTTGCCGCCTGGGCCGCGTTGGCCGAGCCGCTGGTGATGGCCCTGCCCGCGGCGCACCCGGCTGCGGCGCTGCCGGCCGTGCGGCTGGCCGACGTGGCGGGCGAGCCGCTGGTGATCTTTCCACGCCAGATCGCGCCCTCGCTGTTCGACGCGGTGCTGGCGGCTTACCGCGCCCAGGGCGCCACGCCGCGCATCGCGCAGGAGGCGATCCAGATGCAGACCATCGTCAACCTGGTCTCGGCCGGCATGGGCGTGGCCTGGGTGCCGGTCTCGGTCACCCAGCTGCAGCGGCCGGGCGTGGCCTACCGCCGGGTGGACGACGCCGGCCTGCACTGCGAGACCAGCCTGATCTGGCGCGCGCCACCGCCGCCGGTGGTGCAGCGCTTCATCGACCATGTGATGTCGCAGGCGCCGACGCCGCCCCTGTTGGCAGCCACCGCGCAGCAGCGACAATCGCCCGCCGGACGCCAGCGCCGGTAGCCCCACAGACGGAGTCCCCCACGATGCTCGTGCATCCCCAGTTCGATCCGGTGGCACTGTCCCTCGGCCCGGTGCAGATCCACTGGTACGGCCTGACCTACCTGGTGGCCTTCTGGCTGTTCATGGCGCTGGCCGCCGCGCGGGCGCGCCAGCCCTGGTACGCCAATGCCGGCTGGAGCAAGCGCGACGTCGAAGACCTGCTGTTCTGGGGTGTGCTGGGCGTGGTGCTGGGCGGGCGCATCGGCTACGCGCTGTTCTACAAGCCCGGGCACTACCTGGCCAACCCGCTGGAGATTCTGGCGGTGTGGAAGGGCGGCATGTCCTTCCACGGCGGCATGCTGGGCGTGATCGTGGCGATGGCCGCCTTTGCCCGCAGCCGCGGCCGGCCCTGGTTGCAGGTCACCGACCTGATCGCCCCCTGCGTGCCCACCGGCCTGGCCAGCGGGCGCATCGGCAACTTCATCAACGGCGAGCTGTGGGGCCGCCCGGCCGATCCCTCGCTGCCCTGGGCGATGGTGTTTCCGCAGTCGGGCACCGATGTGGCGCGCCACCCGTCGCAGCTCTACCAGTTCGCGCTGGAAGGCTTGCTGCTGTTCGTGTTGCTGTGGGTGTATGCACGCCGGCCGCGCGCCACCGGCCAGGTGTCGGGCGCCTTTCTGGTGGGCTACGGCGCTTTCCGCTTCAGTGCCGAATACTTCCGCGAGCCCGACAGCTTTCTCGGCCCGCTGGCGCTGGGCCTGAGCATGGGCCAGTGGCTGTGCCTGCCGATGATCGCCGCGGGCATCGCGCTGTGGCTGTGGGCGGGCCGCCAGACCGCCAGCTTCCGATAGACCGACCACCCACCATGCGACAGATCTTCCTCGACACCGAAACCACCGGCCTGAACCCCGAGAGCGGCGACCGCATCGTCGAGATCGGCTGCATCGAGATGGTGAGCCGCCGCTTGACCGGCGCGAACCGCCACGTCTACCTCAACCCCGAGCGCAAGGGCAACGAGGAGGCGATCAAGGTGCACGGCCTGACCGATGCCTTCCTGGCCGACAAACCCAAGTTCGCCGAGGTGGCCGACGACCTGCTGGCCTTCCTCGAAGGCGCCGAGATCATCATCCACAACGCGGCCTTCGACGTGGGCTTTCTCAACGCCGAACTCAAGCGACTGGGCCGCCAGCCCTTTCATACCGTGGCCGCCAAGGTGACCGACACGCTGCTGATGGCGCGCGAGATGTTCCCCGGCAAGGCCAACAGCCTGGATGCGCTGTGCCGGCGGCTGGAGGTCGACAACACCCACCGCACGCTGCACGGCGCGCTGCTCGATGCTGGGCTGCTGGCCGAGGTCTACATCCGCCTGACGCGCGGCCAGGATTCGCTGGTGATCCAGGCCGACGATGCCTCGCCCGGCAACCGGCACGCCGTGCCCGAGCGCGACCTGTCGCTGTTCACGCTGCCGGTGATCGCGCCCAGTGCCGACGAACTGGCCGCCCACGACGGCGTGCTGGCCGAGCTGGACAAGGCCAGCGGTGGCAAGACCGTATGGCGTGCGCTGGCGGCCTGAAAAGCTGTGGCACAATCCAAGGCTTGCCGGTTTTTGACCGAGCCGGCAAACCCCGGGATACCGGGCGGTTAGCTCAGCGGTAGAGCACTGCCTTCACACGGCAGGGGTCGCAGGTTCGAACCCTGCACCGCCCACCAGACGAGGCTCCACAAGGGGCCGCATGAGACGAAAAGCCTTAGAGAATCAACGCTCTAGGGCTTTTTTCATGCGCGAGTGTGACCGCATAGGGCCGCTTGAATCTGCCCCCACAAAGGGGCAACATTGGGGGCAGCAGGGGGAAACCCCTCGGAACCTGCCCCCAACGAGGTGCCCCCATGCCCACCGACACCATGAGCGATGCCGCCATCCGCAAGGCCAAGCCCGGCGAGAAGCCGCGCAAGCTGAGCGACGGCGGCGGGCTGTATCTGGAACTGCAGCCCAACGGCGCGCGCTGGTGGCGCCTGAAGTACCGGATCCAAGGCAAGGAGAAGCGGCTATCGCTCGGGGTGTACCCAGCCGTCAGCCTGGCCGACGCCCGCAGGCGCCGCGACGAAGCCCGCGCCCAGCTGGCCAATGGCACCGACCCGAGCGACACGCGCAAGGCCGACAAGGCCGGGAAGCAACGCCTGCAGGATGCCCAGGCGCGCGCATCCGCGGGCCTGCCGCAGGTGGGCACCTTCGAGGACGTGGCTCGTGAGTGGCTGCGCCTGGTGCACGAGCCCAAGGTGAGCGCCGGCTATGCGAAACGAAGCCGCATCCAGCTTGAAGCCGACGTGTTCCCGTGGATCGGCGCCCGGCCGGTGGCCAGCGTCACGGCGCCGATGGTGCTGGATCTGCTGCGCAAGGTCGAGGCGCGCGGCGCCCTGGACACTGCCCACCGGGTCAAGCAAACCTGCGGGCTGGTGTTCCGCTATGCCATTGCCACCGGGCATGCCGATCGCGACCCCGTCCCTGACCTGCGCGGCGCCCTGGCGGTGCCCCTGACCAAGCACTACGCGGCGACCGACGACCCCGCCAAGCTGGGCGAGTTGCTGCGCGCCGTGGCCGGCTACGGTGGCCACCCTGTAACCCGGGCGGCACTGACGCTGGCGGCGCTGACATTCCAGCGCCCGGGCAACGTGCTGGCCATGCGCTGGGCTGACGTCGACCTCGACGCGGGGGTGTGGACCATCCCGGCCCAGGACATGAAGCGCACGAAGCAGGCAAAGGCCAGCGGGCCTGATCATGTTGTCCCGCTGGCTGCCCAGGCCGTGGCGGTGCTGCGCGAGCTGCAGCCGCTGACCAGCGTCGGGGCGTACTGCTTTCCCAACCTGCGCACCAAGGGCCGACCGATCAGCAACGTGACGATGAACGCGGCGATGCGTCGCATGGGCTTCGGGGCTGACGAGATGACCGCCCACGGCTTCAGGGCGACCGCCCGGACCATCATCGCGGAGCGGCTGCCGGGCATTGACCCCGAGTGGATCGAGGCGCAGTTGGCCCACGGCAAGGCGGGGCCGCTGGGCGCTGCCTATGACCGGGCGCAGTACCTGGCGCAGCGGCGCACCATGATGCAGACGTGGGCCGACTACCTGGACAGGCTGCGCGACGGCGCCCAGGTGATCCCGTTGCACGCGGCGTGATTGGGGCGGCGCGCAGACCATCAGCAGCAGGCCCGATAGAAGGAAGCTATGCGCGAGGAAATAACCGTCTACAACGGGCGTTATGTCAACTAATGCGGATAGAAAACTTCTATGTGTACGCTTTACGCGAAACCAGCTAGACTAACTGGCATGCACTCCGATGACAACCCCCGCCCAACGATGACCCCCGATGAGTTCACCCAGGCACTGGCGGCGCTGGGCTGGAAGCAGTCCGATTTCTGCCGCAAGACCGGGGTAGCGAAGGACACGCCCAGCCGGTGGGTGACAGGCAAGACGCCGATTCAGGCATGGGTGCCGGCCTACCTCGAGGCCATGCAGGACCTGGCGCGGCTGCATGCGAAGTACATCGCGCCCGGCAAGCCAGCGGCGATCGATTGAAGACCGCGCCGGGCGGGATCCGGCAACCGGCGCCGCAGCGGCCCTGCGGTAGACGGCCGGCCGGGTGTAAGAGCACCTGGCCGGCCTGACCACCACCCGATCAACAGAGGATCGAATCATGGCTTCCGAGAATGTATCGCCTGTCGAGACCAAGCCCGCGCCGCAGAGCTCGGCAGAGTCGAGCGTCAAAACCCTCGATATCCGCCCGCTGGCGCTGATGGCGCCTCAAGAGGTGGCCGACATGCTGCGCGGCGCAGGCATGCACCCGCCCGAAAAGAATTACCGGGTGGGCTTGGCCTCGCTGTTGATTCGCGCTGACGTGACAGTCGACGACGCCTACGAATCGGCCGATGCGGCGCTGAGGCAGGCGGCGGCGGTGCTGCACCTGGTCGAGTGCGACGAGGACACCGACGAACGAATCACCGGGTCCGTGTCGGCGGCGTTGCACATGGTCCTCCTGTCGCGGGCGCACCTGGCCGTGCTCCGCGACGGCATCGCCCAGGGCTGACGAGTTCCGCCGCGCCTACCTCGACGGAGGGAACACCGGGCCCCCACCCGGCCGGCGCGGCACCTTTCACCATGGGGAGCATCGGGGGATGCGATGGACCAGAACGAGCGGGTATCCGCCGATACGCTAAAGCTGTACGCGCAGCGCGACACGCTCAACCTGTACGAGCTGGCGTGTCTCGCGCACGACGCCGATCCTGAGCAGGTCGCTCTCGGTGTGCAGGCCGAACTCTCGACGCGCTGGCGCGAGGTACACGGCACAAGCCGTAGGCCAACGATGGCCGAAAGCGGCGAACTGACCAACGCCATGCCGGAGATCTACCTCGGACCCGTGATCGGTTTGACCCTGAAGGCGCTGTGCATTGCCACGGGCGGGACATTCCAGCGGGCAGTGCCCATCGGTCAGGCTCGCCGGCTGCTCGGCGCGCTGGCGCTCGATCTACCGCTCGAGCTGAGGTGTCCGCCGGAGCGTCCGGCTGACACTGGCACCACCAAGGCCTCGGACGCGGTGCCACCGCGGCGGCCGGTGCAGCGTCAGACGGCGCAAGAGGAGGCGATTCTCGCCAAGCTGCGCGAGCTGGAATTCGACCCCCTGGCCCTGCCCGGGCCGCCTCGGCTCGGCGCCCTGTCGCCGGCGAAGCAGCCCACGAGGGCCGCCCTTGGCTTCTCTCGCGACGTGATGGATAAGGCGTGGAAGCGGTTGCGCGCGACCCGCCGCATCGTGGATGCCAAAGGCTAGCTCGGTCTCGTTGGGCCGAACTGGCCCAACGGCCCAGGGTTGAATGGCCCAACGAGCGCCACGGACATTGGGGCCACTGCTGCTATTCGCAGCGCATGGGGCCAACAGTGACCGCACCGCAACACCAGATCCAAAGCACCACCAGCGCGCCGATGGCGGCGCCCAAGACGACCCGCCAGAAGCTGCGGCCTCCGACACCCGAGGCGCTGGCCGACGTGGCCTTGATCGACGCCACCGACTGCGCAGCCGCGGGCGGGATGGGCGTGAGCTGGTGGCATGACGAAGTGAGGGCCGGCCGCGCGCCTGCCCCTGTGGTCCGCGAGCCGCGTTGCACTCGCTGGCGCCTGGCTGACGTGCGGGCCTTCTGGATCGCACGTGCCGAGCAGTCCGCGAACAGTGCACTGATTGCCGAGCGCATGAAAGCGCAGGCCACGAAGGCCAGCCACAAGGCCCGCGCGAACCGCGCCGCCGCGGTGGCCGTAACCGCGACGGCTGGGTGATGCGATGGACCCCCACCACCACTACAAAAGCGCCCGCCGGGCGGGCCTGGCCGCGCCTGAGCGTGCCCGCGTCATTCCTGCTGAGCTGGCACCGCTGGGCGCCGGTTGCGCTGCGCCTGCTGGCCTGAGCCCACCCAGAAAGGACGAACCCACCGAGGCCCTGGCAGGCGCTGGTGGGTTCAGGGATCAAGGGAGAGCGGACAGCCCCGATTCTGCGGCAGCAGACGCCAGCGAACAAGCCGGCGCACCAGGCGCCGACGCGAAGCGATTCGCCACGCTGCGCGCGCGGCTGGCGCTGGCCGGCTGGGCACTCACCCGCAACGAAACCGGCGCCGGCGCTCCGAACTACACCGCCGCGCGCTGGAACATGCAGCGCGAGCTGGCCGGCCTGGCCGCGGCGGAGGCCTTCGCCGATCGAGTGGGGGCTCGGGAATGACCACCACCAAACCAGACCCGGCCCGGGTGCACCCGCTCCTGTTCGAAGCCTGCCGCTGCGGCACCTCAGGGCAGCTGCGCTGCCTGGCGTGCACGCGCTGGCGGCGCCACTACAGCACGGTGGTGCGGCGGCGCGCTGCATGGCGGGCGGCGCGATGAACGCACCATGCGGCACGCTTCGCGCGGTCATCAAAGGGAGGCCTGCTTGAGCGTCAGAACCATGGCCCGGGTCTGGGCCCACTCCAAGCACGGCGGAACCGAGCTGCTGCTGATGCTGGCCATCGCCGACTTTGCCGACGACGACGGCAACGCGTACCCGGCGGTCAGCACTCTCGCCGAGAAGTGCCGGATGTCCAGCCGAAACGCGAACCACCTGCTCGCAACCTTGCGCGAGAGCGGCGAACTCGAGATCCGGTTGAACGAAGGCCCGAGGGGGACCAACCGCTACCGGATTGCGCTCCCAGGATTCGAAGGTGCGAAGCGATCGGCCACCGCAAAGCCACCGAAACCCCTGAAGCCCACTTCACCCCCCACCCCTGAAGCCGGCTTCACCCCTGAAGCGCCTGTCACCCTGAAGCCGGTAGCTCGGACCCCTGAAGCCGGTAGCTCGAAACCCCTGAAGCCCACTTCAGACGAACCATCAGTGAACCACCATGAACCACCAGAGAGAGTGCGCGCGCCTCTTTCTCGATCGGCTTCGAAGGTCCAACTTCCGCCCGACTTCCAGATCAGCGAATCCGTTCAACGGTGGGCGGATAGGAAGGGCTTCGGCAACCTGCCCGAGCACCTGGAGGCCTTCAAGCTCAAGGCGGTAGCAAAGGGCTACGTCTACAGCGATTGGGATGCGGGCTTCATGGGTGCCGTCAGCGCCGACTGGGCGGGCCTGCGGAAGGCGAGTGGCCGCAACCCGCTGCACGCCGACGAAGTTTTCGAGGGGGCGCGACGATGAGCGGCCCGAGCAGTCACGACCGGCTGCCGTGGAGTTGCGAGGCTGAGCAGAGCGTGCTGGGCGGCCTCATGCTCGACAACGAGGCCTTTGCTCAGGTCGCCGGCCTGATCGATGCCCGCAGCTTCTGGAACGCCGCGCACTGCCAGATCTTCGACGCCATCGCCCAGCACATCGCGGCGAACAAGCCCGCGGACATCCTCACGGTTTTCCAGACCCTGAGCGACGCCGGCGCGGCCGATGACGTCGGGGGCCTGCCCTACCTGAACGACCTGGCGCAGGGCGTGGCCAGTGCGGCGAACATCTGGCGGTATGCGGAGATCGTCGCCGACAAGGCGCTGCGGCGCCGCATCCTGGCCACGGTGGAGCGCTCGCCTGACATCGTCGACGCGGCCGAGTCTGCCGACCAGGCCCTCGACCAGATGCAGACGGCTCTGGCCGGCCTGAAGCGCACCAAGGCCAAGGGCGAGCCCTGCAGGCTTGGCGAGCTGCTCGCCTCGCAGGTGGACCACTGGCAAGCGCTGGCCGCCGGCGACACCGTGCCGGGCAAGGCGACAGGCCTTGCGCCACTCGACGAAGCGCTCGGCGGCGGCATCAAGCCCGGCAAGGTGATCGTGCTGGCGGCGCGGCCCAGCGTCGGCAAGACGTCGCTCGCCCAGGCCATCGGCATGCACATCGCGGCCGGCGGCGACACGGCGCTGATGCTCTCCCAGGAGATGGGCGGCGCCGAGCTGGCCGACCGTGCGATGTCCAGCCGTGGCGGCGTGCTTCTGGACCACCTGACCACCGGAAGCCTGGCTCCCGATGACTGGACGCAGATCACCGAGACGGTGGACCACCTCCGCGCGCTGCCGTTCTACGTCGATGACCAGCCGGCGCTGACGCTGCTGGACATCCGCGCCAAGGCTCGCGACTTACAGCGCCGCTACGGCTTGTCGCTGCTGATCGTCGACTACCTGCAGCTGTGCAGCAGCGGCAGCACGCAGGACAAGCGGCACCACCAGATCGAGCAGATCAGCCGCGGCATCAAGGCGCTGGCCAAAGAGCTTGGGGTCTGCGTGCTGCTGCTGAGCCAGCTCAAGCGCGACGCCGGCGGCGAGCCCGAACTCGACCACCTCAAGGAGTCCGGATCGATCGAGGAGGACGCCGATGTCGTGATCCTGCTGCACCCGATGGGCACGGAAGAAGACGGCGATCTGCTGGTGCTGGCCAAGGTGGCCAAGAACCGCGGCGGCCGGCGCGGGCGGATTGCGCTGGCCTTCGACGGCAAGACCCAGCGATGGGCGCCTTCGCGAAGCAGCGTCGCGCGCCGCCGCGGCAACGACGCCAACAGCTGACCCAGCCCCACCCCAGGACCGGACGCCATGAGCATCACCGCACTCGTCACCGGCAAGCTGATTGCCAACCCCGAGCGCCGCGCCGGCACAGGCGGCAAACCGTTCGTGCTGGCCAAGGTCATCGCGCACGACGGCGAGGCCGACTCGCTGGTGAGCGTGATCGCCTTCGGCAGTGCTGCAGAGCAGATCGGCGCGCTGACCAAGGGGGACGCCCTGGCCATCAACGGCCGGGCCAAGGTCAGCACATGGACCGGCAAGGATGGCGCGCCCAGGGCCGGCCTGAGCATCACGGCCGACATCGTGATGACGGCCTACCAGCTCAAGCGCAAGCGCCAGGCCGTGGCAGCTGCAGGCGATCACGCGCCGCCCGCGCCGCCGCTCGATGCTGAAGGCCCTGGCGTGGCGGGTGACGACTGGCCAGCCGGGGGCGGTCGGTGACTGCTCATGTGCGCGACCTACTGCGCCGGCGCCCGGGCGTTCCGGTCATGAGCGCGAGTAATGACAAATCAGCCGCGCCGACGACCTGGCGCCTGCGGGCTGCGCCGGTGGCGGGCCCGGTTATGCCGGCCGCATCGCGCGGCAGCTTCCGGTGGTCGGGTGTGCTGCTACGGCGCGGCGCTGGTGTAGTCGCGCAGGCCCGGGCAGTAGGTGTTCCAGTTCCCCTCGGTCGGCTCCAGCGGCTTGCGGTCGACGATCACGGCGCGCTCGCTGTTCATCCCGCCGAATCCGTTTCGCGCGCGGTAGCTGGCGCACGCGGTCGTGGCGCTGCTGTTGACGCCGATCCATGTGACCTTCAGCGAGTCAGGGTCGCGCACCCGGGCCTTGATCGTGGCGGCCAGGTCATAGGCGAGGGCGCCGCGCTTCGCGTCGGATGCCTTGGCGGCGATCTGCTGAGGCGTGGCGGGCGGCTCGGTGGCCTTGGTGTAGATCAGCAGCGCACCGAAGACGGCGAGCAGCAGCGCGGCCAGCTTGGCGGCGCGCGATGTCTCGCGGGGCCGCTTCGCGCCGCAGCTCGGGCACGCCGGCGCCTTGGTGCTGATCTTGGCCCCGCACTCCTTGCATGCGATCAACGACATCTTGTGCCTCCTAGACCTGGCCTTGCATTCTGCGGCCACGCGCGTCTTGAGGGGACTCATAGGCAGGGGAAAGAGGCCACACCTCACCCCCGGCCCAACACGCTCCGAGACCACACCGCCAGGCACTGAAACCGAACCGACAACGGGGCCCCACCATGGCAGACATCAGCAAGACCGTATCGATCGTTTTTGAGAGCGAGGATCGAGCATCCGCCGCCATCGGCAAGATCGAGGCGTCGATGAAGGGCATCGACAGCGAGTCCCGAGGCGCGGCCACCGGCCTGCAACGCATCGAGGACAGCGCCGCAGGGATGGAGAAAGTGAGCGTCAGCGCCGATAGCCTGGCCCGGACGATTCAGGGCCTGGCGATCGCCGCGGTGGTGAAGGAATTCATTGACGCAAACGTCGAGGTCGAGCGTTTCAGTCGGTCGATGGAGGCCACCACCGGCAGCACCCAGAAGGCCGCCTCCGAGTTCGATTACATCAAGGGCGTGGCAAACAAATTCGGCTTGGAGCTTCTGAGCACGGCCGATGCCTACGCCAAGTTCCAGGCGTCCGCCAAGGGAACGACGATCGACAGCAATGAGGCGAAAACCATTTTCGAGGCCATCGCCGGCACCATGTCGAGGCTTGGGGCTTCGGCAAACGACGTGTCCGGCGCGCTGGTGCAGCTGTCGCAGGGCGTCGGCAAGAACCGATTCGAGCTGGAGGACCTGAAGTCGATCGCCGACCGCATCCCGGGCTTCTTCGGCGAGTTCGCCAAGTCGCTTGGCGTCACGACCGACGAGCTCTACAAGCAGATCACCGCGGGACAGATCGGTGGCGATGCAATCCTGAAGTTCTCGCAGCAGTTGAACACCGCGCTGAATGGCGTCGACTTCGATGGCTTCATCGCATCGTCGAACCGCTTCAAGAACGCGCTCAGCGAGGCCTATCTCCAAGTGGGAGATTCCGGCGTCTTCGACTACCTGACGAAGGGTGTACAGCTCGCAACGGCATCGATCACCGGGATCGTCGCCTCGCTGACCCTGCTTGGCAGCACCGCGTTCAACGTCGCCTATTCAATCCAGTCCGGCGACTGGGCCGGCTTCGGTCAGAGGTTTGACAAGGCCATGGCGGACGCGGCCAAGTCGACGCAGGGCGCCTCAGACGCGCTTTTCAAGACCAAGCAGAAATCCATCGAGGTGGGGGAAGCTGGCGAGGCCGCGGGCGCGAAGATCGTCACCGGGTTCGAGAAGGTCATCCTGACGGGCAAGGATCTGGAGAATGCCACCAAGGCCGTCGACAAGGCGCTGAAAGAGCTTGGCATCGACCCGAAGACCTTCATCGATCCGATCGAGGCCGTGAAGAGTGCCTTCGCCGACTTGGCCAAGAACCCGGCGACGACGGGTGATCAGTTTCTCTCTGGCTTTCTGGTCACGCTCGACAAGATCAAGGGCAGCAAGGCCATCGAGGATCTGCGCTTCCAGCTGGAGGATGCCTTCCAGCGCGGCACCATCGGCTCGGACAAGTACGGCGTGGCCATCGAGGCGCTGAGCCAGAAGCAGTCCGGCGTGTGGGACGGAATGATCCGCACCACCAAGGAATCTGCCAAGACCTCAGATGCCCTGGAGCGCCAGGCCAAAGAGACGGATAAGGCCACTGCCGCGGCAGAGAAGATGAAGCTCGAACTGGAGAAGCTGGCCAGCAACGAGCGCATCAAGCTGATCGAGGCCAAGGTCACGCTGAACACCGCGCAGTTGGAGGCAGACACCAAGCGCATCGAGGCCACATTCGCATCGATCAACAACACGGTGAGCAGCACCGGAAGCTTACTTGGATCGCTGTACGGCGATCTGATCAACGCGTTCAACTCGCCGCTCGGGTGGGGGGCCCTGCGAGCGGTCGAGAGCCAGATCTACCTCGAAAACAAGCGACGCGATGAGGCCCTGACGCTTCAAAAGGAGATGACCAAGGCGACGATCGACGAGATCAAGGCCCGGACTCAATCCCTGGAGCGCGGCGACGCGCTGATCAAGATCGACGGTGCGGGGCTGAAACCACACCTCGAAGCGATCATGTGGGAGTTGTTGCGGGCCATCCAGGTTCGCGTGAACAAAGACGGTCTGCAACTGCTGCTGGGGATCTGAAGTGATGAGCAGCTCGAAGGACTTTCTCGCCGGCCTGGTGCGCGCAACACCAGCCCCCGGCGACAACCTGACGCCGGCCCAACTGGCCACGCTTGCGGCCGAGGTCGACGCGGTGCTCAGCGAGCTACCCGCGGATGAGCGGGCGGAATTCCTGCGCGGCGTGTTGCAGCGCGTGGCCACCGGCAACGCCGCCCATGATGCGGAACTGCTGGCGGCAGGCCTCGGCCTCGGCGTGGGTGACCTGGCCTTACGGACGGTGATCGAGCAGCGCAGGTCGACTGCAGGCGGCGACCGCGGGATTGATCCTGAAGGCGGGGGGGCGGCATGCTGACACTGAAGCGGGCCGCGTTCGAGCGCCAGGCCTTCCGAGCCATCTTCCGCGGCGCGGCGCCGCTCAGCATCCAAGCAGCGAGGCCCTCATGACCGAATCCATGACCACCCTGGAAGCCGTGTACACCGTTGCACCTGCCTCGCTGGAACGCGCCCGGCGCCTGCAGTTTGCGGTGGCATTGCTGCGCGGCGGCACGCTGCGCCGCCAGGCGAGCGGGATGGTTCGTCGGCACTTCAGCTGCAGCCACTCGACGGCCTGGCGCCTGGTGGACATGGCGGCAGACCTGGCGCTGATCGAGCCGGCGGCCGGCGCTGATGCGGCCCCGCGGGCTTCGGGCCACGCTCGGCGCGCCGTCCTCTATTCACATCAAGGCGAAGAAGCCACGCTGTACCCGACCCGCCAAAGAGTACCCCCGTGGGGTGCTTGAAACGCTGGGGGCAACTTTGGGGGCAACACGTCGTGTCGAGAGTGTTGTTCCACAGGTGAATCGTGACCCTGCACCGCCACCAGTCAAGAAGCCTCGCATCTCCAGGATTTGCGGGGCTTTTTTGCTTTCCAGCGCCGCGGCATGGCGGTTCGTGCCGGATCAGCCGGCGTTTTGGCGAAGCGCTGCGGCGCGCCGGCGATGCCGGCTTGGGTCACACTGGTGACCTGATCACCCCCAGTGTTGCCCGCCATGACCTACCAACACCAACACCTCCACTTCGACACCGACGGCCGCCTGGCCACCGTGCGGCTGGCGCGTCCGGAGGCGCGCAATGCCTTGTCGCAGGCCCTGATGCGCGAGTTGCTGGCCGTGGCGCGCGAGCTGGCCGACCGCAGCGACATCGACGTGGTGCTGCTGACTGGCGACGAGCGCTGCTTCACCGCCGGCGCCGATCTGCGTGATGCCAGCCGCTGGGCCGACGAGGGACTGTCGCTGTCCGAGCGGCGCGAGGTGGCCTCGCTGGGCTATCGGCTGTGCAAGGCCTGGGAGGCGCTGCCGCAG
This sequence comes from Burkholderiales bacterium RIFCSPHIGHO2_12_FULL_69_20, assembly GCA_001770815.1. Classification (GTDB taxonomy): domain Bacteria; phylum Pseudomonadota; class Gammaproteobacteria; order Burkholderiales; family Burkholderiaceae_C; genus Pseudaquabacterium. Next base: position 14,573 of record MESD01000102.1, on the reverse strand, counting down.
ATCAGCATCGTTGCCATCGAGGGCTACGCGGTGGGCGGTGGCCTGGCGCTGTCGCTGGCCTGTGATTGGCGCGTGCTGGCCGACGACGCCTTCGTCTCGCTGCCCGAGATCGCGCTGGGCATCCCGCTGACCTGGGGCACCATCCCGCGGCTGGTCAGTCTGGTGGGGCCGGCGCGGGCCAAGCGGCTCACCATCCTGTGCGAGCGGGTGCCGGCCGAGCAGGCGCTGACCATCGGCCTGGTCGACTACGTCGCGCCGTCCGGGCAGGCGCTGCGCAAGGCGCGCGAGGTGGCGGCCCAGACGCTGGCACTGCCTGCCACCGCGGTGCGCATGAGCAAGGAGACGGTCAACGCGGTGGCCACCGCGCTGCACCACGCCAGCAGCCACATGGGGCACGACCAGATCGCGCTGGCGGCGGCCAGTGCCGAGTCGCGCGCGGCGCGCGAGGCGGCGCTGAAGTCGCGCGCTTGAGCCCGCTTCAGCCCGCCCGTCGCATGTCGACCCCCCGCGCCGCCAGCACGGCGCTCACCGGCACGGCCTTTGCCACGCTGCTGCTGATCGCGCTGATGATGGGCGCCAACCACGTGGCGGCGCGCCTGGCCTTCAACCACGGCGTGGACGTGGTCACCGCGGTCACCTTCCGCAGCGGCGTCACTGCCGCGGTGGTCACGCTGCTGGTGCTGGCCTACCGCGTGCCGCTGCGGCTGTCGGCGCGCCATCGCCGCGCGCTGCCGGCCATCGGCCTGCTGGTGGCCGTGCAGAGCCTGTGCCTTTATTCGGCGGTGGCACGGCTGCCGGTGGCGCTGGCGCTGCTGGCCTTCAACACCTACCCGCTGTGGACGGCGCTGTGGGCGCGCCTGGTCTACCAGCACCGGCCCGAGCCGCGGGTGCTGCGGGCGATGCCCGTGATGCTGCTGGGTCTGGCGCTGGCGCTGGACGTGCTGGGCGCCGCCTCGGGCCTGGGTGCGGCGGGGCAGTGGGCGCAGATCGGCGTGGGCGTGGGCTTCGCGCTGGCCGCGGCCGCCACCTTCGGCCTGGCGCTGGTGTTCACCCAGCACGAGGCGGCCGATCTCGACGGCCGTCTGCGCACCGCCACCACGATGGCCCTGGTGGGGCTGATGGCCGCCGCCGCGATGGCGCTGCAGGGCGGCCCGCACCTGCCCACCGCGCCCGCGGGCTGGTGGGGACTGGCGGCGCTGACCTTTCTTTACGGCACCGCGTTCACCATCATGTTCACCGTGCTGCCGCGCCTGGGCGTGGTGGGCAACTCTGCCATCATGAACGTGGAGCCGATCTTTGCGCTGGTGCTGGCCTGGGCGATCCTGGGTCAATCCATCGCACCGATGCAGGTGGGCGGCGGCCTGCTGGTGGTGGCCACGGTGGTGTGGCTGGGGCTGGCGCGGCGCTGAACTGCGCCCGGCGGCCAACGCCGCAATCAGCCGGTCAGAACTCCACCACGTCGGCCTTGAGCCCGCGGCCGGCCAGCAGCACGCGGGCGCGCTCGGCATCGGCCAGGCTGGCAAACGGCCACCAGGCGGCGCGCCATTCACCCTGGCTGCGCATCAGCTCGCCGTGGTCGGGCAAGGGCGGCGGCAGGCGCATGCTGCTGGCGCGCATCAGGGCCAGGCTGCGGGCGGCGCTGCTGCGCTCGGCGGTGGGGCGCGACACCACGGCATACACCGGCGCTGGCGCAGGTGCCGATGCCACCGCCGGCGGGCTGGCGCGCAACTGTTCACCTTGCAGGCGCGCCTGCTGCCGAACTTCGGGTGACAGCGCGGGCCGGATGCTGGCCACCGGTGGCGCCGAATCGCTGCCGGGCTCGGCCTGGGCCTGGTCATTGGCGGGCATCTCGGCGGCGTGTGCGGCCGACGCAGGTGCTTGCGCTGGCCGTGGTGTTTCCGCGGCCGACGCCGGCAAGGCGGGCGCTGCCAAGGCTGTCGATGCGGCGGGCGCCAGCACCACCGCCGCCACGGGCACCTCGACCACCGCGCTGGCGGCCACCGCCGTGGGGGCCGAGGCCGCGTCACCGAGGGCGGGTGCCGATGCAGTGGCCGATGCCGGCGCCGAGGCCGCCAACGCGGCCAGCGCTGGCGCGTCGGCGTCCGCTGCTGGCGTGGGCCACCAAAGCCCCCAACCTACCCCCAGCACGCCAGCCATCAGCAGCGAGGTGGCGGCGCCGATCCGCGCCCGGCTGTAGGCCCGTGGCCCGATCACCGCGCCCTGTGCGTCCATCAGCACCCGGATGCGGCGGTCGCCCACGCCGATGGCGGCGGTGAGCACATGCAGCTGCACCGTGTGCGCCAGCCCCTTCTGCCGCGCCTGCGACAGGCGTTGGCCGTCGGTGTCGACCCGGCGGCGCGGCCAATCGGCCGGCGCCAGGGGTTGAGCCTGACCGTGGCGCTGGGCCCAGCGGGCCACCTGCTTTGGGGTCAGCGGCCAGATGAAGTCACGGCTGAAGGCCGCCCGCAGCCGCGGCATGCCGGGTTGGCGGCCGGTGATCGCCGTGCGCAACGCGAGCAGCAGGCGCCGCAGCCCGGTCGGGCGGGGCGCAGGGGCCGGGCCCGCGGTGGCCTCGGCGCGATGCAAGCCCGAAGAGGGCCGTGGCGCCGGGTCGGCATCGTGGTCAGGCGCCTGCGCCGGCCCAGCCTCGGTTGCGGCCATCGGCCCGTAGGCCCGGTCGTCGACGAGATCGGTGGCTGACGTTTCCACGGTCGGGGTGGCTGGCGCCGCGTCGTCCTGCCCGTCGGGTCGGTCGACACCCTGTGCCGGCGCTGGGTCGGCCGCATCGGGGTCGAACGGCGCGGCGTCGGCCGCTGCGGCGGTGTCCTCGTCGGCGGCGCTGCTGTCCGGCGCCACCGCAGCGCTGTCGGTGGCATGCAGATCGATGTCGATCTCGAGTTCGACACCGTCGTCTTCGTCGCCGGGGTTGACCACCGGGGGCTCCGGTGGCGGATCGATGGCCGGGCTCGATTCAGGTGCCGCTGCGGGCTGGACCGTCTCGCCCGGATCGCCGGCAGGTGCGGGTGCAAGTCCGGGGGCGGATGCGGGCGCCGCCCTGGGCCGCCAGGCGGGCAGCGCCGGTGGGATGTCGGTGCCGGCTTGGGCCGCTGGCTCGCCAGAGGGCAGCGCTTGAGCACTGGCGAACGGCAGCAGCACCTCGCCGATGCTGTGCACCTGCGTGGCGTTGATCCGTCGCGCGAGCGGATGGCGGTTGTGCCAGGCCACCACGCGCGCCAGTACCTCGTGGAGGCGCAGCGCTTGCATGATGCGACTGCATTGTTCGCGCGCGGTGGGGGCCCCATCGCGCGATCAGCGAGCCGAACGCCGGGCTTATCCGGCTGGCGCCGCGCCGCTCAGCCCGGGCACTTTCGCCCCGGGCCGGCTGGCGTCACATGCCGGCGTAGTTGGGCCCGCCACCGCCCTCGGGCGTGACCCAGACGATGTTCTGCGTCGGGTCCTTGATGTCGCAGGTCTTGCAGTGCACGCAGTTCTGCGCGTTGATCTGCAGGCGGTCGCTGTTGTCGTCGTTCTTGACGAACTCGTACACCCCGGCCGGGCAGTAGCGGCTCTCGGGCCCGGCGTACTGGGCCAGGTTGATGGCCACCGGCACGCTGGCGTCCTTGAGCGTCAAGTGCGCCGGCTGGTTCTCTTCGTGGTTGGCGCTGCTGACGAACACCGAGCTGAGCCGGTCGAAGGTGATCTGGTTGTCGGGCTTGGGGTAGTCGATCTTCGGGCACTGGTCGGCCGGCAGCAGGCAGGTGTGATCGGCCTTGCCACCGCGCACCGTCCAGGGCGGCGCCTTCAGCCCCAGCTTGGGCATCAGCCACTGCTCGATGCCGGTCATCATGGTGCCGACCAACGGCCCCTTCTTGAACCAGGGCTTGAAGTTGCGCGTCTGCAGCAACTCGGCATGCAGCCAGCTCTGCTCGAAGGCGGCGGGGTAGGCCGCCAGCTCGTCGTGGCTGCGGCCGGCGGCCAGCGCCTCGGCGATGGCCTCGGCGGCGAGCATGCCGGTCTTGATCGCGGCATGGCTGCCCTTGATGCGCGCGGCGTTCATGAAGCCGGCGTCGCAGCCGATCAGCGCGCCACCCGGGAACACCAGCTTGGGCAGGCTCTGCAGGCCGCCGTTGTTGATGGCGCGCGCGCCGTAGCCGATGCGCTTGCCGCCCTCGATGTGCGCCCGGATCGCATGGTGCGTCTTCCAGCGCTGCATCTCCTCGAACGGGCTCATCCAGGGGTTCTTGTAGTCGAGTCCCAGCACGTAACCCAGCGTCACCAGGTTGCCTTCGAGGTGGTACAGGAAGCCGCCGCCGAAGCTGCCGTCGGTCACCGGCCAGCCGCTGGTGTGCACCACCAGGCCGGGCTGCGCCTTCTCGGGCGGGATCTCCCACAGCTCCTTGATGCCCAGCGCGTAGGTGGCCGGATCGCGCCCCTCGTCGAGCCTGAACTTGGCGACCAGCTGTTTGCCCAGGTGGCCGCGCGCGCCTTCGGCGAACACGGTGTACTTGGCGGTCAGCTCCATGCCCAGCTGAAAGCCGTCATGCGGCTCGCCGTCCTTGCCGATCCCCAGGTTGCCGGTGGCCACGCCGCGCACGCGGCCCTGCTCGTCGTACAGCACCTCGGCGGCGGCGAAGCCGGGGAACACCTCGACGCCCAGCGCCTCGGCCTGCTCGCCCAGCCACTTGACCACCGCGCCCAGGCGCACCACGTAGTTGCCGTGGTTGTGGAAACAGTTGGGCATCAGCCAGTCGGGGATGGTGGCGGTGCCGTCCTCGGTCAGGGTGAGCAACTGGTCGCCGGTGACGGGCTGGTGCAGCGGCGCGCCCAGGTCGCGCCAGTTGGGGATCAGCTCGGTGATGGCGATCGGGTCCATCACCGCGCCCGACAGGATGTGCGCGCCGGGCTCGCTGCCCTTTTCGAGCACCACCACCGAGATCTCCTGCCCCATCGCGGCGGCGCGCTGCTTGAGCCGGATCGCCGTGGCCATGCCGCCGGGGCCGCCGCCGACGATGACCACGTCGTAGTCCATGGCTTCGCGTGGGCCGTGCGTGTTGAGGATCTCCTGCGGTGTCATCCCGATATGTCCTGTGGCTGGGTTGATCTGGCGGCCTGCGCTTGACTGACCATCGCAGACCCTACCCAATATTCTAACCAGTGGCCTCAAAAAATAGAACGATCGTGCTATTTTGAAAGCGGCCGCCTCACCCGCCACCTCTGCGGCAGGGCCGCCAGGGGCGCGTGCTATCGTGAAACGCATGCGGGTGCCGATGCGCTGTGCCCGGCCTGCAACCCATCGTTGATGGACTGTTTCCGACCGAGATTCCCATGAGCTACAACATCGATCTTTCCGGCCGCGTGGCCTTCGTCACCGGTGCCTCCAGCGGCCTGGGCGCCCAGTTCGCCCGCACGTTGAGCCAATCGGGTGCGGCCGTGGTGCTGGCCGCCCGCCGAATCGAGCGGCTCAAGACCCTGCGTGCCGAGCTCGAATCGATGGGCGGCGATGCCCACGTGGTCGAGCTGGACGTGACCGACCCCGACAGCATCAAGTCGGCCGTCGCGCATGCCGAGACCGAGATGGGCACCATCGACATCCTGGTCAACAACAGCGGCGTGAGCACCACGCAGAAGCTGGTCGACGTGAGCCCGGAAGACTACGACTACGTGATGGGCACCAATACGCGCGGCGCCTTCTTCGTGGCGCAAGAGGTGGCCAAGCGCATGATCGCCCGCAGCCGCGGCGCGGCGCCCGGCACCTTCACCGGCGGGCGCATCGTCAACGTGGCGTCGATGGCCGGCCTGAAGGTTCTGAGCCAGATCGGCGTGTACTGCATGAGCAAGGCCGCGGTGATCCACATGACCCGCGCGATGGCGCTGGAGTGGGGCAAGTTCGGCATCAACACCAACGCGCTGTGCCCGGGCTACATCGACACCGAGCTGAACCACGCCCACTGGCAGACCGAGGCCGGCCAGAAGCTGATGAACATGACCCCGCGCAAGCGCGTGGGCAAGCCCGAAGACCTGAACAGCGCGCTGATGATGCTGTGCGCCAACGAGAGCCACTTCATCAACGGCGCCGTGCTGTCGGCTGACGACGGTTTCGGCGCTTGAGGCCGAGGGACTGGTGACATGGCGCGTGCACTGACGCCCCTCGAAGCCCGCGTGCTGGGCGTGCTGGTGGAGAAGCAGGCCACCGTGCCCGACACCTATCCGCTGTCGCTCAACGCGCTGGTGGCCGGCTGCAACCAGAAGACCGCGCGTGATCCGGTGCTCAACGCCAGTGATGCCGAGGTGCTGGCCGCGATCGATGGCTTGAAGAGCATGAGCCTGGTGTTCGAGAGCAGCGGCGGGCGTGTCAGCAAGTACGAGCACAACGCGGTGCGTGGCATCAACGTGCCCGCGCCCGCGGTGGCGCTGCTGGTGGTGCTGATGCTGCGCGGCCCGCAAACCGTGGCCGAGCTGCGCGCCAGCGTCGAGCGGTTGCACCGCTTTGCCGACATGCCGGCGCTGGAGGCGGTGCTCGACGACCTGGCCGAGCGCTTTCCGCCGCGGGCGGTGCTGCTGCCACGCGCCCCCGGCGCGCGTGAACCGCGCTGGGCGCATCTGCTGTGCGGCGAGGTGCAGATGACCGCTGCGCGTGAATCCAGCGGTGCCAGCGATGACGACGCCATCAGCGTGGGCGAGCTGGTGGCGCTGAAGGCCGAGCTGGCCCGGCAGTCCACCGAGCTGGCCGAGCTGCGTGCACTGGTGCACCGCCTGGCCACCGAGCTGGGCGTGCCCACCGAGCCGCCGTCCGATACCCCGACCTGACCCGTACCGACGCATGCGATTCGACATTCCCGACGACAAGCAACTGGTCTTCGAGATGGTGATCCCCATCCGCTGGGGCGACATGGACGCGATGGGCCATGTCAACAACGCCAGCTACTTCCGCTACCTCGAGAGCCTGCGCATCGAGTGGTTCCGCCATCTCGATTGCCTGGCCTCCGCCGGCGGCGTGGGCCCGATCATCGTCAACGCCTTCTGCAACTTCATCCGGCAGCTCGAGTACCCGGGCGACGTGCTGGCGCGGCACTACGTGGGCACGATGGGCCGCAGCACCGTCGACACCTATGCCACGCTGGAGCGCACCGACCAGCCCGGCGTCATTCACGCCACCGGCGGTGCCACCGTGGTGTGGACCGACTTCAAGGCGCAGAAGTCGCTGGCCATTCCCGAGGCGATGCGCCAGCGTCTGGGACAGCCGATAGGCTGAAATGTCCGCCCCCACGTCGCTGCGCTCCTGCCCCCCGAGGGGGCGCTCAGCCGCCTTGGGGCGGCCCTGCGCCGGCTGAGATGTCCGCCCCCACGTCGCTGCGCTCCTGCCCCCGAGGGGGCGCTCAGCCGCCTTGGGGCGGCCCTGCGCCGGCTGAGTCAACGCGGTCGGCCTGACCGCTTCAGGCCACCGACACCCGCACCGGTACGCGTCGGCGGCCGAATCCGCCGGCAAGACCCTGGCCAAAGCGCCCGGCGATCGCCGTGCCGCAGTGGGGGCAGCCGCCTCTTTCGTCCAGCGCATAGTGCAGCACCGCATGCCAGTCGCGCTCGATCAGCGGCGCCTGGCAGCCCGGGCAGGCGGTGCGGCCGCCCTCGGCGTCGTGCACGTTGCCGGTGTAGACATGGCGCAGCCCGGCCGCCAGCGCGATGCGGCGCGCACGCTGCAGCGTGTCGCCCGGCGTGCGCGTCAGGTGCACCAGCTTGTAGTCGGGGTGGAAGGCGGTGAAGTGCAGCGGCACGTCGGGCCCCAGGTGGTCGACGATCCAGCGCGTCATCGCCTCCAGCTCGGGCGTGCTGTCGTTGAGCCCCGGGATCAGCAGCGTGGTGATCTCCAGCCAGCAGTTCGTCTCGTGGCGGATGTGCTGCAGCGTGTCGAGCACCGGCGCCAGGTGCGACGCGGTCTGCTCGACATAGAACCGATCGGTGAAGGCCTTCAGGTCGACGTTGGCGGCGTCCATCTTGTCGAAGAACACCCGCCGCGGCTCGGCATGGATGTAGCCGGCGGTGACGGCCACCGTCTTCACGCCCAGCGCATGGCAGGCGTCGGCGGTGTCCATCGCGTACTCGGCAAAGATCACCGGGTCGTTGTAGGTGAAGGCCACGCTGGCCGCGCCGCTGGCCTTCGCGGCCTGGGCGATCTGCTCGGGCGAGGCGGCGTCCTGCAACTTGTCCAGCTCGCGGCTCTTGGAGATGTCCCAGTTCTGGCAGAACTTGCAGGCCAGGTTGCAGCCGGCGGTGCCGAACGAGAACACCGACGAGCCGGGGTAGAAGTGGTTCAGCGGCTTCTTCTCGATCGGGTCGATGCAGAAGCCCGAGCTGCGGCCGTAGGTGTCGAGCACCATCTGGTCGGCCTGGGCGCCGGTGCCGCGGGCGCGCACGAAGCACAGTCCACGCTGGCCCTCGTGCAGCTTGCAATCACGCGGGCACAGGTCGCACTGGATGCGGCCATCGGCCAGCTTGTGCCACCAGCGGGCGGGGTAGGGCGCTTCGATGGCCGCGTGTTTTGCGGGTTGGGATGGCTCAGTGGGGGCGTGCATGGCGCGGCTCCTCGAAGGCGGTGACCTGGTAGCGCCACAGCTGGATGTCGGTGGCCCAGAAATCGGGTGGCAACCCGGCTTTCTGCCGCAGCGCGCGTAAAAAGCCCATGGCATCGGGCAGCTGCGCCCAGACCTGCGGCAGGAAGGTGCCGCGCTGGCCGCGCCAGTCGAGCAGCACGCCGTCGATGCCGGGCTGCAGCCGGCCCGCGGCCTCTGCCGCCGTGGCACTGGCGGGCAGCGGCTGCATCGGCGCCAGCACCGACACCTCGATGTGCAGCTGGGGGTACTCGGCGGCGGTCACCGGTGAGAAGCGGCGGTCGCCGAAGGCGGCGGCCAGCGCGTTGTGGTGCACGTCGTCGCCCAGCGCTCGCCAGGCTTCCAGCTGGCCGATGCAGCCGCGCAAGTCACCGCGCGCATCGTGCAGCGTGACGAAGCTGGCGCCCCTCTGGCGCAGGCGCGGGTGGTCGGTGCGCGCCGGTGCGTTCAGGCCCAGTGCTTCGGCGATCGACGCCCGGGCGCCCGTCAGCAGGGCCTGGCCCAGTGCGGCATCGCTACGGTCGGGGTCGGTCGCGGGGTCGGCGGCAGGTTCGGCCTCGGTTTCGGTGGCGCCGTCGGTGGGCGCCGGGGTCGGCTCGAAGGCGATCGCGCCGTAGCCCACCACACGCTGGCGGTCACCGGCGGTGTCGCCCGAGTTGCGCAGATCGAGCAGGCGCGGCTGCAGGCCATGGCGGCGTGCGGTGCGCAGCGCGCCGTTCAGCGGCATCGCGCCGCAGGCCTCGTCACCGCGCAGATCACTGGCGAAGCCCAGGATGCGCTGCACCGTGACGCGGTCGCGGCTGCGCGCCTCGGCATAGGGCAGGTAGTGCGACAGGTCGGAGCTGATCACCACCAGCGTCTCGTCGCCGCCCCACAACCGCTCCAGCACCTCGTCGACCTGCTGCGGCGACGCATCGCCCACCGCCAGCGGCACCAGGCTGAAGCCGCTGCCCAGCACCGCCTGCAGGAAGGGCAACTGCACCTCGAGCGAATGCTCCAGCGCATGCGGCCGGTCGCTCTGCAGCACCTGCGGCAGATCGGCGATGCGCGCCAGCGCGGCCTGGTCGATGGGCACGCGGCCCAGCGGGGTGTCGAAGGCCAACGCGGCCGGCACCGCCATGCCACGCACCGCCACGCGATGGGTCGGGCCGAGCAGCACCACCCGGCGGATATGGTCACGCCACGGTGCCAGCAGCGCATAGGCGCTGGCTGCCACGTCGCCCGAGTAGATGTAGCCGGCATGCGGCACCACCAGCATCTTGGGCGCAGGGGTCGGCGTGCCCGCGGCCTGGGCCGATGCGCTGGCCAAGTGGTGCGCCACGGTAGCGCGCAACGCCTGCGCATCACCCGGGTAGAAGCTGCCGGCCACAGCGGCGGGGCGGGCCTGGGTCATGGTCGTTCCTCGTTCATGCCCCGCAGTTTGGGCGTGCACGGGCAAAGATCAAGGGTTTTCGACGGCAGGCGCAGGTGGGGCCACCGCCGCTTGTCCGGCATCAAGCCGGCCTCGCGCTATCAGCCCGCCAGTAACTTGTTGACCAGCTCGGGCGTGGTGGCCGCGCCCACCTTGCGCATCAGCCGGGCGCGGTAGACGTCCACCGTGCGCGGGCTGATGCCCAGGCGCTTGCCGATCAGCTTGCTGGTCAGGCCGTCGATCAGCAGCGCGGCGATCTCGCGCTCGCGGGCGGTGAAGTCGACCTTCAACCGGCGCTTGGACGACAGGTCCTCGAAGGCCCAGATGCCGGCCGCATGCGGCTGCGCCGGATTCAGCGCGCGGCCGCTGACATGGCACCAGAACAGCTCGCCGCGGGCCGGGCCGTCCACCCGCTTCATCACCCGGTCGTCGGCGTACCAGCCCTGCGCGTCCAGGCTGGCGACGATGCGCGCGCCGGTGCGCTCGAACTCGTCGGCCGTGGGGTACAGCACCTCGAAGCTGCGGCCCACCAGCTGCTCACGCTGCGCGCCGAACATCGCCAGCACCTGGCGGTTGCAGTCGACGATCTGCCGCTGGCGTGACATCACCAGGCCGATCGGCGCCTGGTCGAAGGCGGTGCGGTAGTCGAGCGTGAGGTCGATACCGGTCATCGGGAAGCCGCCGTGCCGGGCACGGCGGGGTGTTCGCCCTTCGGGCGGCCGTGCGGGCTCACAGCAGCGCGTAAGTGGTGGTGGCGTGCGCGGCCAGCCGGCCGGCGGCGTCCTGCACCTCGATCTCGCCGAAGGCCAGGCTCTTGCCCAGGCGCAGCACGCGGGCGATCACGCGGGCCTCGCCGCTGTCACCGGCGATGGGTCGCAGAAAGCTGGTCTGCAGCTGCACCGTGGTCATCGGCTTGAAGCCGCCCAGCTGGCTGCTGATCGCCAGCACCATCGCGGTGTCGGCCGCGGCCATCATCGACTGGCCGCACAGCACGCCGCCGCCGTGAACATGGCGCGGCGCCACTGGCAGCGCCAGCACCACCTTGCCGGGCCGTGCCTCGATCACCCGCAGGTTCAGCTCGGTCACCCAGGGCGCCACCATGTCGGTCAGCAGGGCCTGCAGCGCGGCCAGATCGACGGTGGTTTCAGCGGGCGCGGCAGGTGTTGTGGCATGCGGCATCGGGGCTCCTGGGATGATGCGGACGAGCTTAGGCGATTCTACGTAACCCCTACTTAATCGAGTAAGTAGTACGCTTCGCGCCGTCGTTCTGCTCACCCCTGACAACGCCTGACAACGCCTGTGAAGGCCTGCAAAGGATTCGACCCATGAACAAGCTCTACCCCAGCGCCGCCGCGGCACTGGCCGGCATCGTCCACGACGGCCAGTTGCTGGCCGTGGGCGGTTTCGGCCTGTGCGGCATCCCCGAGGCGCTGATCGACGCGCTGCGCGACAGCGCCGCCAAGAACCTCACCGTGATCAGCAACAACGCCGGCGTCGACGGCTTCGGCCTGGGCAAGCTGCTGGAGACGCGCCAGATCAGCAAGATGATCAGCAGCTACGTCGGCGAGAACAAGGAGTTCGAGCGCCAGTACCTGGCCGGTGAACTGCAGCTCGAATTCACCCCGCAGGGCACGCTGGCCGAGCGGCTGCGTGCCGGCGGCGCGGGCATCCCGGCGTTCTTCACCCGCACCGGCGTGGGCACGTTGGTGGCCGAGGGCAAGGAGCAGCGTGAATTCGACGGCCACACCTACGTGATGGAGCGTGCGCTGGTGCCCGACGTGGCGCTGGGCAAGGCCTGGAAGGCCGACAAGGCCGGCAACCTGATCTTCCGGCGCACGGCGCGCAATTTCAACCCGGCGGCGATCATGGCCGGCAAGATCAGCGTGGTGGAAGTGGAGGAGATCGTCGAGACCGGCAGCTTCGACCCCGATGCGGTGCACCTGCCCGGCATCTACGTGCACCGGCTGGTGCTGAACGCCACGCCCGAGAAGCGCATCGAGAAGCGCACCACCAAGCAAAATCCGAAGGGGATCTGAGATGGCCTGGACACACGATCAAATGGCCGCGCGCGCGGCCAAGGAACTGCAGGACGGCTTCTACGTCAACCTCGGCATCGGCCTGCCCACGTTGGTGGCCAACTTCGTCGACCCCGCCATCGAGGTCTGGCTGCAGAGCGAGAACGGCATGATGGGCATCGGTGCCTTCCCCGACGAGAGCGAGGTCGACCCCGACCTGATCAACGCCGGCAAGCAGACGGTGACCACCATCCCCGGCAGCAGCATCTTCGGCAGCCACGACAGCTTTGCGATGATCCGCGGCGGCAAGATCAACCTGTCGATCCTGGGCGCGATGCAGGTCAGCGAAAAGGGCGACCTGGCCAACTGGATGATCCCCGGCAAGATGGTCAAGGGCATGGGCGGCGCTATGGACCTGGTGGCCGGCGTCAAGAGCGTGGTGGTGCTGATGGAGCACGTGGCCAAGCGCAAGGACGGCGGCTTCGATCTGAAGATCCTGCCCGCTTGCACGCTGCCCCTGACCGGCGTGGGCGTGGTCGACCGCATCATCACCGACCTGGCGGTGATGGACATCACCCCGCACGGGCTGAAGGTGGTCGAGACCGCCCCGGGCATCAGCCGCGAAGAGCTGCAGAGCAAGACCGGCGTGACGCTGGTCTGAACCCGCGCCCGCGCGGGCGGCTGGTCACGGTATGGCGCTGCCCCTTCGACGACGTAGCATCGCGGCCACGTCCACCGAGGGGCAGCCCATGACGATGACCGGCCTGTTCGATCCCGCGCGGCACGAGCCGCTGCACAGCGCCCCCTGGAGCGACGGCGCGGCCAGTGCCGCGATTCACCGCATCGTCGACGCCGCGCTGGCCGAATTCCGGCCCGGCGAGGGCTGGCTGACGCACCCGCTGGACGACCCCGACGGGCCGGGCCATGTCGACCGCCCGCTCTACCATGGCGCCGCTGGCGTGGTGCTGGCGCTGCACCATCTGGCGCGGGCCGGTGCCATCGATGCGACCCGGCCGCTGCCCGACTTCCTGCCGCTGCTGACCCGGCTGCGCGACGTCAACCACGCCAGCCTGGCCGACCATCGCCACGGCAGCGCCTCGTTCCTGCTCGGCGATGTCGGCATGGACCTGCTGCTGTGGACGATGCAGCCCGGCGAGGCGCTGGCACAGCGCCTGCACGACGGCATCGCCGGCAACCTGCACAACACGGCGCGCGAGGCGCTGTGGGGCAATTCGGGCACGGTGCTGGCGGCGATCTTTCTGGCCGAAGCCACCGGTGAGGCGCGCTGGGGCGATCTGGTGCGCCAGGCCGCCGAGGCGCTGGAGGCCGAGATGGAACCCGATCCCGAGACCGGCACCTGGATCTGGGTGCAGGACCTCTACGGCCGGCCGGGGCAGCGGATGCTGGGCGCCGGCCACGGCTTTGCCGGCAACGTCTACCCGTTCCTGCGTGGCGCCGCGCTGCTGCCGGCCGCGCAGGTGGCGCGCATCACCGAGCGGGCGCTGGCCACGCTGCAGGCCACCGCGCTGCGCGCCGATGGCGGCGCCAACTGGCTGCCGGCGATCGAGCCCGGCCGGGTCGACCCGAAACGGCTGGTGCAGGATTGCCACGGCGCGCCCGGCATCGTCTGCCGGCTGGCGGTCGCACCGCGCAGCGCCGAATGGGATGCGCTGCTGGACCAGGCGGGTGAACTGACCTGGCACGCCGGCCCGCTGAACAAAGGCCCATCGCTGTGCCACGGCACCATCGGCAGCGCGCTGGCGCTGCACAAGCTGTGGCGGCGCACCGGTGATGTGCGTTGGCGCGATCGCGCCCGCGCGCTGGCGATGCATGCCGCCGGCCAGGTCGAGCAGCAGCGCTTGCTGCACGGCCAGGGCCGCCATTCGCTGTGGACCGGCGACCTGGGCGTGGCCTGCGTGCTGTGGGCCTGCGTTGTCGGCGATC
>MESD01000102.1:0-587 GCA_001770815.1 Burkholderiales bacterium RIFCSPHIGHO2_12_FULL_69_20 | reverse complement strand
AACCGTTCCCGTCGCTCGACGGGTTCTGACGGGCCGTTGCTGAACAAGCGCAGCGGCGCCCGAGGTTCAGTGGGCTTTGGCCAGCGCCCGCGCCGCTTCGGCCACCAGCGCCGGCCCCTTGTAGATCAGCCCGGTGTAGATCTGCACCAGGTCGGCACCGGCGGTGATCTTGGCCTGCGCGTCGGCCCCGCTCATCACGCCGCCCACGCCGATGACGGGAAAGCCGGCGCCCAACTCGGCGCGCAGCTGCGCAATCACCCGGTTGCTGGCCTCGAACACCGGCCCGCCGCTCAAGCCCCCGGCCTCGTCGGCAAACGGCAGGCCCATCACCGCGTCGCGGTTGATGGTGGTGTTGGTGGCGATCACGCCGTCGATGCCATTGGCCTTCAGCGTGGCGGCGATCACCTTGATCTGCGCATCGTCGAGGTCGGGCGCGATCTTCACGAACATCGGAACGACCTTGCCATCCTTGCGCTGATGTTGAGCGGCCAGCTTGCGCCGGCGCTGCTGCAGCGCGCCGAGCAGCGCGTCCAGCGCCTCGTCACTTTGCAGCGCGCGCAGGTTCTTGGTGTTGGGGCTGCTGATGT
>MESD01000101.1 GCA_001770815.1 Burkholderiales bacterium RIFCSPHIGHO2_12_FULL_69_20 | reverse complement strand
TGGCCCGTACCTCTACGCTGCCCACGATCACCCCGTCCACGCGCAGTTGCATCAGTGGGCCGATGTCGCCGGCCAGCGTGCCGCGTGCGCGCACGGTCAGCACAGTCGCCGGTCCGTCTGCATTCAAGGCCGTGCTCTGGATGAACTTCATCCCCGCCACGCTTTGAGACGACGATTCAGCTTGAACCGATGTGGTCGGCGCGGTCGCTTCAGCCGCGGCCTGATCGGTTGCGCCCGATCCGCCACCACAAGCGGCCAGAAGCCAGGTCAGAAAAACAAGGCACGCCAGTCGGCCGGCGTGGAAAGTCGAGGGTGTCATGAGCGTGGTGAACCTAGCGAACAGGGGCGCGGCGCGATGGTGCGTTCGGCGTCGAGATGGTGGCAGCGATGCACTGGTGCCGATCGTCTGAAACAGTGCCTCAAATGCTTGCGCTGTAACGATCTGTGGCGGGCGGTGCCGCCCACAATTGCTATTGGGCACCACCAATGTGAAGGTACAGGCCATGCATCTAAACGGCGCGTGCTTCACACGGTATGGCCGTTTTGTGACGCGCCGCCCGGCCGCAGCCAAATGTTCATCCATCAGCTTGCGCGGCGCGTTGTCGGTTTGGTTGCAGTCGCAGGCGACGTGGCCTTGCAAGCACACCACGCGGCGCACCGGCTCACCTGCCGAGCTGGCGGCGTTGTGCCCGGCCGAGATCGGATCTCAGCAGTGCGACGAAAGTGATGGGGTGTGTACATAGACACACAACGAATGCCCGCCATGACCACGACCATGACCATCCGCCTCGAAGACCAGATCAAGGATCGCCTCGATGTGCTGGCCGCGGCCACGCAGCGCAGCAAGTCTTTCCTCGCCGCCGAAGCCATCAGGGTTTACGTTGAAAACAACGAGTGGCAAATCGGCGAGATCCAGGCCGCGTTGCTCGAGGCCGATGCTGGCGACTTTGCCAGTGACGGCGACGTTGCCGATCTCGCGCGGAAGTGGGGCGCGAATGCGGCTTAGGTGGTTGCGCAAAGCACTGCGCAACCTCGACGACGAAGCCACCTGCATCGCCGCGGACGATCCGGTTGCAGCTCGCTTGGTGGTCAAGCGCGTGCTTGACGCCGTGGCGCTGTTGCCGGCGCAGCCAGGCCTTGGTCGGCCGGGGCGCGTTGCCGGCACGCGCGAACTGGTGGTCCTGAAGGCGCGCTGCCTCGTGCCGTACCGGGTGCGTGGCGACGTCATCGAGATACTGCGGGTGTTCCACGCATCGCGGCGTCTGCCCGATCGTTGGTGATGCGCAGCTGAAACAGCCGATTCTGCCGTGCTACCATTGTGCTTACCAATTGCTGCAGGAAGATGATCATGGAAGTGGCAATCCGCAAGATGGGCAACTCGCAAGGCGTTCTCATTCCCAAGCCTATCCTGGCCCAGGTGGGCTTGGAAGGCACGGCAGATCTGCAGGTGCGCGATGGCGTGATCGAGATCCGCGCCATCCGTCGCAACCCCCGTGAAGGCTGGGCCGATGACGCGCGCCGCTTGGCCGTGCAGGGCGCCGACGCGCTGGTCTGGCCGGAGGTCGCCAATGAGGGCGACGATGAATGGGTCTGGTGATGAAAACCGGTGACATCTGGCTGGCCCAGCTCGACCCGACGGTTGGCAGTGAGATCCAGACGACCCGTCCCTGCGTCGTGGTCTCGCCCGACGACATGAACGCGCATTTGCGCACCGTGATCGTGGCGCCCATGACCACCGGGTCCCGGCCCGCGCGCTTCCGCATTGCGCTCACCTTCCAGGGCAAGCAGGGCCTGATCGTGCTGGACCAGCTGCGTACGCTCGACCGTGCGCGCTTGGTCAAGCGGCTGGGTGCCCTGCGCCCGGCCACGCTGGCTGCAGCGCTGCAAACGTTGCAGGCCATGTTCGGGCCCTGACCCTTGCCTTGTTCCTGTCTGGTTTTCACGCCCACCCAGACGCAGCTCCGCCTACAGCCATCGTCGCACTCGGCGGCCTTCAAAGACGGTCTTCGTGTCCTTGCGAGGCGCCGGCCCGACGGCCCTGCTTGAGGCAGCGGCAACTTCGTGTCACACAAACCCCAGATTTGCGCTCGAGAAGCTGCCCAGGTTGGGCAGCACCGTGCGCAGTTCGCCCGCGCTCAGCCCCA
This sequence comes from Burkholderiales bacterium RIFCSPHIGHO2_12_FULL_69_20, assembly GCA_001770815.1. Classification (GTDB taxonomy): domain Bacteria; phylum Pseudomonadota; class Gammaproteobacteria; order Burkholderiales; family Burkholderiaceae_C; genus Pseudaquabacterium. The sequence goes on along the minus strand of MESD01000101.1, from coordinate 4,156 downwards.
TCCAGGCGCCCAGCGTGGCGGCGTACTGCGTGACCGAGGTGCTGGGCAGCAGCCGGCCTGAGCCCAGGTCGTCGGCCGTGCCGAGTGCGGTGACCGGCATCGTGCCGAAGATCTGCCGGCCCTTCACCGCGCCGCCGGCGATGAAGTGGTGGCTGCCCCAGCCGTGATCGCAACCGTCGCCGTTGCTGGCCAGCGTGCGGCCGAAGTCGCTGGTGCTGAAGAGCACCACGTTGTTCAGCATGCCGGCGCCCTGCAGCGCGCTCAAGAACCAGTTCACCGATTGCGCCACGCGGGCCATCAGCAGGGGCTGGTCGCGCATCTGGTGGCTGTGGCTGTCGAAGCCGCCGATCGACACCATGAACACCTGTCGGCGCATGCCCAGCCCCGGGCCGGCGGCAATCATCTGCGCCACGATGCGCAGTTGCTTGGCCAGCGCGTCGTTGTTCAGCGCCAGCGTGCTGCCGTTGGGCAGTGTGATCGGCGCGGTGGGCAGCGCCGCCAGCGCGGTGTTGCCCAGGGCCGTCTGCAGCAGGCTGCTGGTGCTGAGCGATCGCTGCACCACCTTCAGGTATTCGGCCTCGAAGGCATTGCTGCCGCTGCCGGCCAGCAGGCTGCGCAGCGCGCCGGGTGTGTTGGCCGATCCCGCACGCCAGCCGGCCTGCGCCCCGTTGATCAGCACCGGGCCGTTGGTGCCCACCTGGTACTGCGTCACGCTGTTGCCGCTGAGAAACACCGCATTGCCGCTGGCCGACACGGCGGTGAACACCGGGTGCTGGTTGGCCGACATCAGGATGTCGCCCATGCGCCCACCCCAGCCGCTGGGCGCACCTTCGGGCTGCAGGCTCTGCCAGGTGGCGGCCTGGTCGTTGTGTGAAAACAGCTTGGCCGGCAGCCCCACGCCGGCCTTGTAGTCGGCCTTGGTGACGGGCCGCTCCAGCGTGCCCACGTTGGCCAGCACGGCGCATTGGCCCGATTCATACCAATCGCGCAGCGGCCCCAGTTCCAGCGGCATGCCAAAGCTGCGGCCGCTGGCTTGGGTGCCACTGGTGATGCCCTGCAGCTTGCCCTCGGCCCAGGCCAGTTCACCACGCGCAGCGGCATAGCTGGCGCGGTTGCCGGCGTCGGTGGGCACGATCCAGTTGTGGCTGTCGTTGCCGCCGGCCAGGTGCAGACACACCAGCGCCTTGTAGCCGTCGTTGGTGCTGGCGGCGCGGGCCTGGCTGGCGGCCAGCGCGCCCAGGCCGGCCAGCTGGGTGGCCAGCGGCAGGCTGAAGCGCGCGCCCAGCGGATGGGCTGCCGCAGCGGCCAGCCCCGCCGTGGCGCGCAGAAAGTGTCGGCGTGAAGAGGTCATGGTGCGCGGTGCCTCAGGGCTGGGTCAGAAATTCGGGCGAGGCCAGGGTGAGGAACACGGCGGCGCGGGCCCGGTTGGCGGTGGCCGTGGTGCCGGCGCTCACGCTGCCGGCGGTGTCCAGGATGGCCTGGCGCAGCGGCGCCGACATGCGCCCGCCCAGCAGCAGCAGGTTCAGGTGATCGACCAGCGCACCCAGGTGGCCGCTGTCGGCCAAGGCCCCCAGCGCGGCATGGTCCACCACCACGTCGGCGGCGCTGCCGGTCCAGCCCAGGCCGTTGCCGGCCATGGCCTCGGCGGTGTTGATCCACGCCGCCACGGTGGATTCGTTGACGATCTGAAACTCGGGCGCGGTGGCCTTGCTGCCGGCAAAGGCGGTGTTGGGTGGCACGTAGCCGGGCCGGTAGTAGCCAAACACCGACGGCGCGTACAGCGCACGCTGGCCCACGTTGCCCAGCACCGTGGCCATCTGAAACTGGCCGCTGGTCGATTGCGCGCCCAGCGCGCGCAGCCAGTGCGCCACGCGCAGCACCGGCTCGCGCAGCTTGCCGAAGCCGGCCGGCGGCGCATTGCGGGCCTCGGCGTCCAGCAGCATGGTGCGCACCACCGCGGCCAGGTCACCACGCACGCCGCTGCCGTTGTTGTTGAACACGCCGGCCACCCGCGCCACGTAGGCCGGGCTGGGCTGGCTGGTCACCAGGCGCTGGATCAGCTGGCGGGCGATGAAGGGGCCCACGTTGGGGTGGTTGAACAATGCATCCAGCGCCTGCTTCAGGTCGGCCTGCGCGGTGCCGTTGGCGGCGATGGTGGTGGCCCAGGGCTTGCCGGTGAACAGCGCCTTGGCGGCGGTGCTGTGCTGGCCGGGATAAGCCTTCATCGGCAGCACGTCGATGCGCTGGTCGGCCGCGGCGCTGTAGTCGGGGCTGCCCCAGCGGAACTTGCTCTCGGTCAGCTCGTTGTCGGCAAAGGCCCAGCTCCAGCCGGTGAACACCTTGGCCAGTGCCATCACATCGGCGTTGGTGTAGGTCTCGATCGGGTTGCCGTTGGCATCGAGCCTGGGGCTGCCGTCCGTGTTCAGTTCATGCAGGCCGATGCTGAACAACTGCATGATCTCGCGCGCGAAGTTCTCGTCGGGCATGCGGCCGGTGGCGGTGTCTTCCTTGCGGTTGCGCAGGTGCGACAGGTAGATGCCCATGGCCGGGCTCAGCGCCATGTCTTGCAGCAGTGCGCGGTAGTTGCCGAAGGCATGCTGGTTGAGCAGATCGTGGTAGGCGGCGTAGGCCCGCGCCTGGCCCCACAGGCTGGAGTCGGCCTGCGACACCATGAAGATCTGGTGCAGCGCAAACGCCACCCGCTTGCGCAGTTGGTCGGGCGCTTGGGCGGCGGTGGCCCAGAACGTCTGCCCCACCCAGCCGGGCGCGTAGCTGGCGCCCTTGGGGCGGTAGGCATCGCCGCGGTCGTACTGCGTCTGCACGGCGGTCACGTAGTCTGGCTGATAGGCCAGCGCCATCTGCTCGGTCAGCCAGGTGCCGTAGGGCTTGTTCACCAGCGCGTTGACGCTGGCCGGCGTGGGCCCGAAGCTGGCCTGCAGCAGAAAGCGCACCGCGTCCTGCTTGCGGGCCAGCTGGGCATCGGCCGAGGGCACTGCGGGCCAGGTCAACCGCAGCGCGCCGTTGCTGGTGAGGTTGCCGCGGCCCCTCACGGTGTCCAGGCCGTCGAAGGCCTTGTCGGCCTTGCCGCGGTCATAGAGGGCGTTGGTTTCGGTGGGCATCAGCACTTGGCTGCCATGCGCCACGTAGGCCAGGTAGAGGTTGCGGTCTTCGCCGTTGATCACCGCGTCGTTGGTGAAGGCAATGTCCACCTTTGCGCCTGTCGCCAGCGTGGGCAGGGCAAATGGGTAGCTGGTGAACTCGGTGGCCGTCACGTCGACGGTGCCGATGGTGTTGCCGTCCACCCGCACCACCATCTGCGGGCCGACACCTGCCGCCAGGCTGCCGCGTGCACGCACCGTGAGCACCGGCGTGGTGGCGGCGGGCGTGACGGCGGGCGTGACGGCGGGCGTGGCGGCGGGCGTTACAGCGATCGGCGTTGTTGGCGGCGTGGCCGATGTGCTTGCCGATTCGGTCAGGTTGGATGCGGCGCCCGTGGCCGCCTTTTCGGCCAGTGCTGCGGCGCTGGCCTCGGCATTGACGGCGGCCACCGCCGCGGTGGCCTGCGCGTCGGCAGCGGCCTCGGCCTTGGCGATCGCCGCGGCCTCGGTGTCGACGGTGGCGGTGCTGGCCGTGGTGACAGCCGCGTCGGTGCTGCTCGACAACACGCTGGTGCTGCTCGACGCACTGCTGGCCGGGGTGGATGCGCCGTCGGCATCACCGCCTGCACCACCGCCACCACCACCACCACCACCGCAGCCGGCCAGCACCAGCGCCGCCGCGGCAGCACCGGCAGCCGCATGGCGATGCAGCTGGCCGCCCAGACGTCGATGCCATGGCGCGGCGCCAGCGGTCGATGGGCGAAGGAGCGGGACAGGCCTGATGAGCATGGTGGATCGGCAGGGCGCCGGGTAGGTGGCAGGTCGGCGCGGACGAGCGCAATCGGCCGACGCTTCTTCGAATGGTTTCGACCTGGAACCGCACGGCCTGAAGGTCTTTGCTGTAACCAGCTGTCGCCAAAGGGCTGTCGTTACTTGGTTGCTGGTGGGCGGGGCCAGCGATCCCTTGCGCTAGCATCTGCCAATGCGCCTGACAGCCCATCAGATCCACGCCATCGTCGATGCCACCCGTGTGCTGGCGGGCCCGGACGCCAGCGTTC
>MESD01000100.1:4706-36767 GCA_001770815.1 Burkholderiales bacterium RIFCSPHIGHO2_12_FULL_69_20 | reverse complement strand
GGTGCGGCACCGGCCACCGGCCCGAACAGCGCGCCTGCCCCTGCCAGCGTCAGCGCCAGCACCCAGGTCCGGCCCACACGCCTGGCCGACACCCGCAGTGCGTGCTGGATGGCAAGGCCTGTGTCCGTCACGGCGTGGGCTCGATTCAGCTGGGGCATGGCGGTCATTGCGGTGTCGGTAGTGAGTGGGGGTATCGACCACCCGTTCATCTGGTTCGGATCGGGTGGAGTCGCAAGCGCTGGTGCAGGCAAGCCTGCGTAGGGGTTTGACGAATGGGCTTGCCCGCTTCTTACAGCGGTGCAGGCCGTCTCGACGGCGCCAGTGGCTGGTCGAGTCCGTTGTGCGCCCACACCACCCGATCTGGCGACGAGGGACCAGGCGTGAAACGCTGCACGTGGCCAGCGCCGCGCTCTCTTCACTGTCCCTGGCTTCCCCGTCCTGGCATTGGTCGGGCGAGACCCGTAGCGCGTGACACGGACATTTCAGCGGGAGAGGGTCATGCCCGGCGCCGGCCCATCAGCGTCGACCCAGCGCGGCCGCGTGGCGCAGCGACGTCAACTCAGACTGCAACCACTGCTGGCTCTCGATCGGTGGTGCCGTGCCGCATCGCACCCGATACGGCTGGCCGGACATCGTGCTCTGGCTTGCTGCCAACTCGATGAACCGTTCGGCGGAAGCGACATCGCCATGTTGGTCGATCAAGGCCAGTTTCCGACCCAGGAAGTGGGCGGCGTCGGCGCCCCCGTACCAACGGCCGTTGCGGTTGAACTGGCACCCGGAGCTTTCCAGGCGGGTCAGCAGGGCCTGGATCTCGACCTTCTGCGGGGGCAGTGTCGGTTGCGCAACGGCGATGCAGGGCCACCAGGCGCACAGCGCTGCGGCCAACCATCCACAACGGGCAGGCGACGTCAGGAATGCGGTGACCGGGATCGTGCCTTGGTGCATGGTGTTGTGGTCCTGCATGGCATGGGCCGGCGGCTTGTTGCCGGGAGGGGTTGAAGGGTCAGTACGCCAGCGGGCACTTCCGGGACCCGCTCAAGGCATCGCTTGTTGGACGCGTGACGTGTCGTTTCACTACGGGCGCATCGGGCGCGTGCCTTGGGCTTGGCAAATGACTTCTGTCGGTCGGGACGCCCTCAGACTGCGCAACGTGGAGCGCCCCGTAGTCAGGCTACGACAGGCGGTGCCTTGGCGTGCCGTCGAATCGGCTCGCGCATCAACACGAACTCCTCGGCCGCGGTGGGGTGCACGGCCACCGTGCGATCGAAGTTGCGTTTGGTGGCGCCGCAGGTCAATGCCACGGCCAGGCTCTGCACGATCTCGGGCGCGTCGGCGCCGATCATGTGCACGCCCAGCACCCGGTCGTTGAGGCCATCCACCACCAGCTTCATGTACGTGTGCGCGGCGCCGCCTGCAAAGGCGGTCTTCATGGGGCGGAAGTCGGACTCGAAGATGTCCACCGGTCCGAGGCGTGCCGCATCGGCCTCGCTCAGGCCCACGGTGGCGATCGGTGGATCGGTGAAGACGGCACTGGCCACCGTGCGGTGATCGACCCGGTTGGGACGGCGCCCGAACTCGGTGTCCGCGAAAGCACGCCCTTCGGCGATGGCCACCGGGGTCAGGTTCATGCGATGGGTGACGTCGCCGATCGCCCACAACCCGGGTGCACTGGTCCGGCTGTCGGCATCCACCGCGATTGCGCCACGAGCATCGAGTTGCACGCCGGCGTCGGCCAGCCCGAGACCCTGGGTGTTCGGGGTGCGCCCGGTCGCGTTGAGTGCCGCAGCGGCCCGCAACACCGAGCCGTCCTGGCGATGCAGGGCAAAGCCGGTCGCCTCCCGCTCGAGCGCCATGAGCGCCACGCCGCCGGCCAGCGCAATGCCGCGAGCCTGCAGTGCCACGGCCAGACGCTGACGCAGGTCGTTGTCGAAGCCGCGCAGGGGCCATGTGTCGCGGAAGGCCAGCGTCACCTTCGCGCCCAGGCCCGCCAGAATGCTCGCGAACTCGACGGCGATGTAGCCGCCGCCCACCACCAGCAGGCTCGCGGGCACGTCACGCAGGTCGAGAACCTCGTTGGACGTCATGGCCGCGGACAAGCCCGGCAAGGCGTCGTGCGCGGGCGCCCCGCCGGTGGCAATCAGGACACGCCTGGCTTGCACGGTACGGTCCCCGACTGCCACTGCGCCGCTGCCGAGCAGGCGAGCGCGGCCCAGGGCCAGCTCGACCCCGGAGTCCGTCAACATCTTGCGGTAGATGCCTTCGAGCCGCTGGATCTCGATGGCCTTGGCATCGGCCCAGCGATGCATCTCGAAGCTGCCGGTCGATCCGGTCCACCCATAGGCGCGGGCATCCTCGAAGGCTTGCCCGAAGCCCGCTGCGTACATCATCAGCTTCTTGGGCACGCAGCCACGGATCACGCAGGTACCGCCGACGCGGTCGGCTTCCACGATCAGCACGCGGGCGCCGTGGGCCGCTGCGCGGCGCGATGCCGCCACGCCACCCGAGCCGGCGCCCACCACCACGAGATCGAATACATCGGACATGTCGGTTCCTTGTGCCGCGTCGCGGCAACGATGGTCAAGTGTCAGCGATGGCATGCGCATGCCAGTCGGCGACGTCTTCCTCGAGGGCCTGTCCCAGTGCCAGCAGTGCAGGTGCCGCCAGGCGGCGTTTGGTCGCTTCGAAGGCGGCCTTCGGATAGGCGGCCAGCCGCAGTGCATGTTGATGAGCGGTGGCCAGCAAGGCGGCCGGGTCGACGAGTTCGTCGACGAATCCTGCTGACATCGCCTGCGGCGCGTTGAACGGCCTTGCCGTTGCGATGGCGGCATGCAGGCTCGCTGGCGTCAACCGTTGCCGGCACAAGGCGACGGCGAAACGCGGCATCGTCAGCCCCACCTGCACTTCGTTCAGTTGGACGCGCAGGTCCGCGTTGCTGCACAGGCGGGTGTCGGCAGCCAACAGCAGGAAGGCCCCCATTGCGACGGCGTGTCCTTGGCAGGCCACCACCACCGGGCGCGGGCAGGCCAGCAGTCGAGCCGCCAGTCGAGCGCCGGCCTCGAGCATCTGCACCAACTCGGGCCCGCGCCGCTGGAACGCGGCGAGATCGAATCCACCCGAGAACGCCTTGCCGCGGGCGGCCAGCACGACGGCGGCGTGGGTGGCTTGTGCCACGTTGAGCGCTTCATCGAGCGCACGCAACATGTCCAGGCTCATCACGTTGGCCTTGCCATCGTGCAGCGTGATGGTGGTCACGCCATCGGCGTGCTCGGAACTCAGCAGTGCGTCACGGCTCATCGGATCTCCTGCGGAATCGGGGTATCGGTGCTCAGGTCGTGAACCACGAGGCCGTCCATCGGGCCGACCGGTTCGAGCCAGGCCTGCCTTGCGAGGGTGCGTCGCGCATCGTCCAGACCGGCCTGCCAGCGCTGCTGGATGCGCGCGACATTGAAGTCCATGTCCTTGGTGTGATCTTCGTCGGCCAGCCGCGGGGCGACCAGCCGCATCAGGTGCATGACCGTGCCGCACCCGTAGCCGGCCATGTCGCGTACATCAGGCTGGGCCAGGGCCGAAGCGGGCAGCTGGCGCGTCAGCTCGCGCACGATGTGGCGCAACTGGTGGATCTGGGCCTGTCGTTGCACATGGCTGTCGACGCGGCTGGAAAACTGAATGTCCTTCTGCCGACCGCTCACCTGCCACATGGATTGGGGCGCGTCGCCATCAGGTTGCCAAAGCTGCACCGCAAAGACGAGGGAGTTGCGTCTCGGGTTGTCGTCGAACACCGCCTCGACGGGGGTGTTGGAGTAGATGCCACCGTCCCAGAACAACTCGTCGCCGATGCGCACCGCCGGAAACGCCGGCGGCAGCGCGCCGGACGCCAGGATGTGCCGCAGGTCGAGGGGCTCGTCGCGGCTGTCGAAGTAGCGCATCCGGCCCGTCTTCACGTTCACCGCACCCACCGTCAGACGCGGCGAGCAGGCGGTCAGCAGGTGGTCGTCGACGAGGCCGGCCAGGGTGTCGCGCAGGCGCGAGGTCTCGTAGTAGCCCGAGGTCTCTTCGCCCAGCGCCAGGTGCGGACTCAGCCATGCACGGTGGTTCGGCGCAAAGAAGCCCGGCAACCCTTGGTTTATCGCACTCAAGGTCGTCCAGAACGTCGGCAGGCCCGGCAGGCCAGGCCACAGCGCCGGCAGGCCCTTGTGGGCGACCATGTCCCAGAAGGCCCGCAATCGTTCGAGCCGGTGTTGCGGCGCGTTGCCTGCAACGAGTGCGGCGTTGATGGCGCCGATCGACGTGCCGATGACCCAGTCCGGCTCGATGCCCGCTTCGTGCAGGCCTTCGTAGACACCGGCCTGGTAGGCACCCAGTGCGCCGCCGCCCTGCAGCACCAGGACCACCTGGCGATCCCCCGCCGGCTGGCAGGCGTTGCCCGTGATGGTGGAGCGTCGAGCGCCTGCGCTGGCAGTCTTGCGTTGTCGTGTGGTCATGTTCTCGCTCCTACGTTGCCAGGTAATCGTGGATCACGCGGCCATAGGGCAGGGTGAGGTCGGCGATGAAGTGCAGGCCGCCGAGCATGCCGCGCACCGGCAGGTCGGCCACCGGGGCGTTGACGTGCGGCACGAGGTGCAGCCGGGCAGGGCCGGACCAGGCGCCATGGACCTGGATGTCGGCCAACTCGTAGGCCACCAGCTGTGCGATCGCCGGCGTGCCGTCGACGTGGGGTATGAGCTTGAGGTTGACCTGGGTCTTGCTCATCTTCTCGATGATCGATTCCGACGAGCAGGCCTTGCGTCCGCTCACGTCGTACAGCAGGTGCTGGTGCTTGTAGCCCATGGTGGCGACGGCCACCTGGATGCTGGCGTACTCGAGCACGCCCGTCAGCGTGTCGTGAACCACCGAGAGCTTCGGGTGGCCGTGCTTCTTGGGGAAGCCCCAGATCTCGCGGCCCCCGGCGATCGGCGGCTCGTCGTCGAGGTACATCTGGGCCGTGAAGTTCACACGCTGGCCCTGGAACAGCGCCGGGATGACGACCCCCGACTCGGTGTAGTCGCCAAAGCCGGCTGAATCGGGCATGCGGATGAATTCATACAGCACCTGGTCCGATCCGTCGGGCTCCAGCGGGGCGGGCAGCGCAGCGCGAATGGCCTCGGCGTCGCTCGTGTAGGTGACGATGAGGTACTCCCGCTGCAGGAAGCGGTACGGGCCACGCGGGTAGGACGGCGAGGCCATCGGCATCGACGGCAGGTCGAGCACGGACGGCGTGCCCGCGGGTGGGTGGGACGCGCTCATCAATGCGCCGTCCAGCCGCCGTCGATCGGCATCACCGTGCCGGTGATTGACGCCGCCGCGTCACCACACAGGAAGGCGACCAACTGCGCCACCTCGTCGGTGGTGACGAAGCGCTTGGTGGGCTGCGCGGCCAGCAGCACATCGCGCTTGACCTGCTCTTCGGTGATGCCACGCGCCTTGGCGGTGTCTGGAATCTGCTTTTCCACCAGCGGCGTCAACACGTAGCCCGGGCACACAGCGTTCGCGGTGATGCCTTGCTCGGCCACCTCCAGCGCCACGGTCTTGGTGAAGCCGGCGATGCCGTGCTTGGCGGCCACGTAGGCCGACTTGAACGGGCTCGCGACCAGGGCATGGGCCGACGCGATGTTGATGATGCGTCCCCAGCGGTTGAACTTCATGTGGGGCAGCGCCAGCCGTGTGGTGTGGAAGGCCGCCGTGAGGTTGATGGCCAGGATGGCATTCCACTTGTCCACCGGGAATTCATCCACCGGCGCCACATGCTGGATGCCGGCGTTGTTGACCAGCACGTCGATGCCGCCCCACTGCTGGGCTGCCCGGGCGAGCATCGCTTCGATGGCGTCCTGCCGGCCCATGTCGGCGCCGTCGTAAAGCACCTCGACGCCATGCGTGTTCGCCAGACCCGCGCGAAGGTCCTCGATCGCCGCAGCGTCACCAAAGCCGTTGAGCATGATGTTCATGCCAGCCGAGGCCAGTTCGCTCGCGATGGCCAGGCCGATGCCGCTGGTCGAGCCGGTGACTAGGGCAGCTCTTTGTTTTCGCATGGAAGTCCTTGGTGGCATTTGGATGTTGGTTGGACGTCGGTCCATGCTCTTCCCTTACAGATGAGTGCACCCAGGGTCTCCTGGCCCCTTCTGACGTACCAGGGGAAGACGAGCATTCGGCGTGCCTGGGAGTTCGAAATCTGGCAGTAAGAAATCACGCCCTGATTTCGTCCAAGCAGGAGGCGAGGCAATGGGCCGGACCGACGATGTTCAAAGGAGACGACCATGGTTTCGCGACGCTCCCTGTCCCACACGATCCTCGCTGCTGCCTTGGTGGGCAGTACGATTCATGCCCATGCTCAGGCCAACAAACCCCACAAGGTGGTCTTCCAGGTCAGCGATGCCGAACCCGCCAAGTGGAACCTGGCCTTGAACAACGCGCGCAACGTGCAGGCCGATCTGGGCGCTGACCAGACAACCATCGAAATCGTCGTCTACGGGCCCGGCATCGGCATGCTGAAGATGGACTCACCTGCCGGCAGTCGAGTGGCCGAGGCCATGGGCAAGGGCGTGGAGATCGTGGCCTGCGAGAATACGATGCGGGCCATGAAGCTGGGCCGTGAGGACATGCTGCCCCAGATCGGCTACGTGCCTGCGGGCGTGGTCGAGATCATGGCGCGTCAGAAGCAAGGCTACGCTTACGTTCGGCCATGATGCGGCCGCAGTGGGTGCTGGCTTGCACCTGCTGGATGCTTTCGGTGCGCATGGAGTGGCTGTAGCGGCCATACGGAGCCCCAACAATGTCTGGCGCGACGGGGGCATCTTTCGCGCCGTACAAGCTTCGCTCGCGCATGGCTCCGTGGGCTGCTCTGATTGCAGCGCTCCTCAAGTTTCGCGCTCGGCGGCCCGATATCTCTCGGAAGCGTCCTCCGCCTGCGTCCTGGCTCAGGCTAAGAAGACGTGCGGAGTCAAAACCGAGCGCCATCTTCGAGCCCCCCTTGCACGTGAAACTGTCGAACTTCCGGATTCGGGCGCGCAATTTGCGCCTGACCGTCCGCCTTGGCCTGGGCTTCGGTGCCCTCGTGGTGTTGATGGCTGCCGTGGTGGCCTTGGCCGTGCTGCAGTTTCGCGAGTTGGCCTGGCATGGCGAGCAGATGATGAAGCACGACTTGCAGCGCATGCTGCAAGTCCAGGAAATCGATCAGCATGTGCAGGGGCACGGCAGCGCGATGGCGCGCTTGCTGACATCGCCGCGCGCGGAACGCGAAGCCATCTACCCGGTGGTCGACGCCGAGTATGCCGCCCTCGATAGGCTGATTGCTAACCTTTCGGGTGAGACTGCGGACGTGGTGACCGCCGCAACACTCGCCGACGTGGCGCTGCGCCGCGATCGGTACCGCGATGTCTTCATCGACATCGTCACTGAAATCGAGGCCGGCGACCTGCTCAGGGCCAGCGCCCTGTTCAGTGGCTTGGGACAGCAGGCAATGCAGTCGCTGTTGTCGGCATCCAGTGCGCTGTTGGCGCGAGAACAAGCGACGTTGGCGCTACGCCAGCAGGAAGTGCAAGCGCAGATCAACCGGTCCGAATGGATGATGATCGGTCTGGCGTTGGGCGCTCTGGCACTGTCGGTTGGGCTGGCATGGCGTACGACGGCCAGCGTGGCTCGACCGCTGGCCATGGTGCAGGCGGCTGCAGGCCGCATTGCCAGCGGGGACTACGCGGCTCGCGTCGAACTGGAGTCGGCCGATGAACTGGGGCGGGTGGCCCAGGCGATGAACACCATGGCGCTCGCTGTGGCGACGCGGGAAGCAGAGATCGCTGCCGTGGCGTACGCGGACCGCCTAACCGGCCTGCCCAACCGTGCCATGCTCCAGCGTTGGGCGACTGAAGGGAACTGGCGGCAGGTCACGGTTTTGCTCATGGACGTGGCGCGCCTGCGCACCGTCAACGAGGTTCTTGGATTCGGGGCGGGCGACGCGCTGCTGGTCCAGGTAGCCGAGCGGCTGCTCGCCGCGCTGGCGGCCTCGGGGCCCCGGGACAAGGCACCTGTGTTGGCCAGGTTGGCGGGCGGTGACTTCGCCATCGTTGCGCAGGACATGGACCGCATGGCGGCCGAGACGCTGCGAGATCGACTCGATGTAGCCGTGACGGCGGCCATGGCCTGCGACGGGCATGCGGTGGACTTGCAGTTGGCCTACGGTCTTGCCGATGCGGCCAGCGCTGCGGCGCAAGCGTGCGATGCCGGCCCCTTGATCGACCTTGCGCTGCAGCGCGCGGAACTCGCGGTGGGCGAAGCTAAACGGCGCAAACTGGGTTGGGCCTGGCACGTGGAGGTGGACGCCGCGGCCAGGGCGCGTCAATTGAGCCTGTTGACTGATCTGCGTCAGGCAGCCGTGGCCGGGCAACTTGAGATGTGGTTGCAGCCCAAGCAGTGTCTGCGCAGTGGGCGCCTGTTAGGCATGGAGGGCCTGGTACGCTGGCGCCACCCGGTGCGGGGCTTTGTGTCGCCGGCCGAGTTCATCCCGTTTGCCGAACGCACCGGGCACATCGGCGTGGTGACGACGGCCATGCTGGACGCCGCACTCCAGACACTGGCTGGCTGGTCGCGCGACCATGCCGAGTTGAGCATTGCAGTCAACGTGAGCGCGCTGGATGTGCGTGATGCCGGCTTTCCTGCCCGTGTTGCCGAACAGGCCCGCCACTGGCGCGCCCCGCTAAACCGGCTGCGCCTGGAAATTACCGAGAGCACGGTGATGGAGGATCCGGAGAGCGTCCTTTTGGTGCTACACGAACTGCGCGCGTTGGGGGTGCAACTGTCCATCGATGACTTCGGTACCGGCTACTCGTCCCTGGCCTACCTGCAACGGCTGCCGATTGATGAGTTGAAAATCGATCGCAGCTTCGTTGCGGGCGCCGATCGTCAGCCGCAGGCCCAGGCCCTGCTAAGGACGATCATTGAACTCGGCCACACGCTGAAGATGAGCGTCACCGCTGAAGGCATAGAGCAGCCGGCAGAACTGAGGTTGCTGACAGACCTCGGGTGCGATGTTGGGCAGGGCTACCTGATTTCGCGGCCGATGGCGCCAGATGCTGCCCGGCAGTACCTCCAATCCATCGCGGCAGTGACCACGGAGGTCACGTTTGCCTGAGCCTTCCCAGCGGGGCCTCAGCCGGCGCAGCACGACAGCTGCCTGACGTCCCGGGTGAAGGTCTGCGCGCACAGCTTGAGACCTTCGACCATGGTCAGGTAGGGGAACAGCTGATCGGCCAGGTCGTGCACCGTCATGCCGGCGCTCAGGGCGAGCGCAGCAGTCTGGATCAGTTCGCCGGCGTCCGGCGCCACGGCCTGGACGCCCAGTAGCCGGCCGCTTCCCGCTTCGGCCACGAGCTTGATGAAGCCGCGTGTGTCGAAGTTGGCCAGCGCGCGCGGCACGTGCTCCAGAGTCAGGGTGCGGCTGTCGGTCTCGATGCCCGCCTGTTGAGCCTCGCTCTCGCTGCGTCCGACCGTTGCGACCTGCGGATCTGTGAACACGACGGCCGGCATGGCGTTGAGGTCGAGTGCCGCGTCGCCGCCATGCATGTTGATCGCCGCACGCGTGCCCGCGGCGGCCGCGACGTAGACGAATTGGGGCTGGTCGGTGCAATCGCCGGCGGCATAGATGCTCGGGACGTTCGTGCGCATGTGGTCGTCGACCACGATGGCGCCTTGCGCGTCCAGCGTCACGCCGGCAGCATCGAGATCGAGCTGGCGCGTGTTCGGCGTGCGGCCCGTGGCCACCAGCAGCCGGTCAGCGCGCAATGGTTCGTGGTTCGTCGTCAACACGAATTCACCGTCGGCATGGGCGATGCCTTCGGTCCGGGTCTGCTCGAGCACCACGATCCCCTCTTCGCGGAAGGCCGTGGTCAGCGCCTCGCCGATGGCGGGATCCTCGCGAAAGAAGAGCTTGTTGCGTGCGAGGATCGTGACCCGGCTGCCCAGGCGGGCGAAAGCCTGTGCAAGTTCCACCGCGACGACGGACGAGCCGATGACCGCCAGCCGCGGCGGAATGTCGGGGCTGACCAGCGCTTCGGTCGAGGTCCAGTAGGGCGTGCCCATCAGGCCAGGGATGGGCGGCACCGCTGCGCTCGCCCCGGTAGCCACCAGGCAGCGGTCGAACGCCACAGCTTGTTGGCCACCGCCCTCCAGCGCTACCGTCAACCTGTGGGCATCGTTGAAGCGTGCCGTGCCGCGCACCACCGCAATGGCCGGTGCACCGTGGAGGATGCGCTCGTACTTGGTGTGGCGAAGTTCGTCCACGCGCGCTTGCTGCTGGGCGAGCAGGCGGCCGCGCCGCACGGTCGGTTCGGCAGCGGAGATGCCGGCGTCGAAGGGGCTGTGCCGACGCAGGTGCGCCAGGTGCGCGGCCCGGATCATGATCTTCGAGGGCACGCAGCCGACATTGACGCAGGTGCCGCCGATCGTGCCGCGTTCGATGAGCGTGACCCGTGCGCCGCGCTCGACCGCTTGCAGCGCCGCGGCCATCGCGGCGGCGCCGCTGCCGATGACGGCAACGTGCAGCGCCTGCCCGCTGCTGCGCACTTTGCACGCGCTGCTGCAGGCCTCTGCCATGGCGGACGGGGTGGTCACAGGCGTAAACGGCGACAACATCGGTTCAGCGCTTGACGGTGGACGGATAGCCCGCGTTCTCGGTCGCCTGGGTCAGTTTCTGCGCGCTGGCCCTGGCGTCGTCGAAGGTCACGACGGCCTGGCGCCTTTCGTAGCTCACGTCGACCTTGCTCACGCCGTCGACCTTCGAGATTGCCTTCTTCACCGTGAACGGACAGGCCGCGCAGGTCATGCCCGGCACGTCCAGCGTCACGGTCTGCGGCGCCGCCTGCACAGCGGCCGCGTTGATGAGGGCGAAGGCGGCGATCTGGATCAGCTTCTTCATGGGGCACTCCTGGTCAGTAGAACAGTGGAAGGACAAAGGGAAAGGCCAGTGCGATCAGCACCAGCACGGCCACGACCCAGAACACGGCTTTGTAGGTGGAGCGCACCTGAGGTATCGCGCACAGCTCGCCTGGCTTGCACTGCTGCGCCGGCCGATAGATGCGCCGCCCGGCGAAAACCATCGCGACGAGGGACGCACCGATGAACAGCGGGCGATAGGGCTCCAATGCCGTGAGGTTGCCGATCCACGCACCGCTGAAGCCCAGGGCCACCAGCAGCAGCGGACCCAGGCAGCAGGTGGACGCCAGGATCGCCGCCAACCCGCCGGCGAAGAGCGCACCACGCTCGGTCTGCGATTCGTTCATGCAACTTCCTCGGTGTGATGGGGAGACGATGGCGTAAGCTTATTGTCGTACTCATGTACGGAGTCAAGCGCCATGCAAACCGATTCGCCGGGCCTCACGATCGGGGCCGTCGCCAAGGCCGCCGGTGTCAATGTGGAGACCGTCCGCTTCTACCAGCGCAGGGCTCTTCTGCCTGAGCCGGACCGGCCCTACGGCAGCATCCGGCGCTATGAGGCCAAGGACGTGGCGCGAGTGAAGTTCGTGAAGGCTGCGCAACGGCTCGGATTCAGCCTCGACGAAGTGGCAGGACTGATGACGCTCGACGATGGTGCCCACTGTGCCGAGGCGCGCCGCCTTGCCGAAGGAAAGCTGGCCGACGTGCGCGCCAAGCTGCAGGACCTGCGGCGCATCGAGTCGGTCTTGAACGGCCTGGTGCGCGAGTGCGGCTCGCGCCACGGCCGGGTCTCATGCCCGTTGATCGCTGCGCTGCAAAGGCCGTGATGCGGGGCCGCCAGATCTTTGTCGAAGGCGCCGAACACAGGGCGGCTGTAAGAAAAGCGCGCCCGGCCGCGTCTGTACGGTCTTTGGCCATCGAGACAGGACATTTGATGGGACGACGCACCACGGCAGCAATGCAAGCCGACGGAGGGGCATGATGTTCGCGCAATGGCAACAACGGCACGGCACGCAGGTGGCCTTGAACGGCAAGCCCGTGGCCGTCGAATGGTCGGGCGCGGCGCAAGCTGCGCTCGCACGGCGTACACAACCGCTGACCCTGGAACTGGAGCTCTACTTCTCCTGCCTGGTCAAGAAGTTCGTCCACTTTCACGAGTCGGTGCCCGAACGGGAAACGATCGCTGTCTGCGACCAGCTGCAGATCTTTTTCCGCGCCGTCACCTCCACCGCCTGCTCGATGGACGTCGCGCAGCGCCTCGGACGCCAGCCCGAAATCGAGTTGGACAGCAGCGTCGCGCGCAAGCTGGCACCCAAGCGCGTCTGGATCGATCACCGCCGCGGTGCTTGGGCGGCGGAGTACTGGATGTGAAGCCGATGCAAGACCTCTCGACGCCACTGCGGCGCAGGCGCCTGTGTGCCTGGGTCATCCCCCTTGTGCTGCTGTGCGGCCAGCCGATGAACGTCGCGGCGCAGGCGGCAGGCCTGCCCCACCAGAAGCATCCCGACGTGATGGCCGTCAAGGTACGCGCCAGCGGCCCCGGGCGCTTCGACTTCGACGTGACGGTCTCCTCACCTTATGACACGCCCGCGCGATACGCCGACGCGTTCAGGGTGAGCACAGCGGCCGGGGCCGTCTTGGGCGAGCGCAAGCTGCTGCATGACCATGCCGACGAGCAACCGTTCACGCGTGACCTCTACGGGATTGCCGTGCCGCCCGGGGTCAAGCGGGTCGTGGTCCAGGCCCGCGACAGCAAGTTCGGCTACGGCGGCAAGACCGTCGAGGTGCTGATGCCGGGGCGAAACTGAGACGGAACTGTGCATTGCGCCTGGCCGCCGACAGGCCGTGCTGGCGCGCTCAGGCAGATGACGACAGCGCCGCGACCGCGGTGTCGCGTATAAATCGCTGGATGAGCGCCGTGTCTGCCACAGGTGCCAGGTCTTTGGCCTGGCCCTGTCGACCGGACGGTTCGACACGATAGGGGCGCTCGTCGAGCGAGCGGTCGAGGCGGTACTCGCCGCCGCAGTTGCGGCAGAACACCGACTCACCGACGGACTGTTCACGCCGCACGACCAGGGTCGGCCCGCAGGTCATGCAGCGCTGCAAGGGAATGCCGTCGTCGCTGTGCCCGGCGATGTGGTCGAGCAGTCCCTCGGCACCCAGCGCCAGAAAGTGACGGCCCAGCGGGGCATCGAATTGCCGGCCGAGCGCGCCGGCGATGCGGTCCAAGGCCTGCGGCACAGGCATCGCAGCTCGATACGGGCGCGTGCTCGTCATCGCGTCGAAGGCGTCGCAGATGCCCACCACGCGCGCCGCATGGGGAACGGCGTCGCCCACCAGCCCATGCGGATAGCCCTGGCCATCAGGCCGCTCGTGGTGGCATCGGACGGCGTCCCTCGCCCAGTGCGCCAGCGGATGACCTGCCAGCAGCCTGTCGCCCAGTTCCGGATGGGTCTGGATCACCGCATGTTCGTCGTCGCTGAGCGCAGTGGGCTTGCGCAGGATGGCGTCGGGAATGCCGACCTTGCCCAGGTCGTGCAGGAAGGCGCCGACGCTCACGCGCGCGCAGACGGCAAGCGACGTCCCGGCACGCTCGCACAACAGCGCCGCATACCGCGACACGCGCCACAGATGCCCGCCGGTGTACGGATCTCGGGCCTCCACCACCCAGGCCATCGCCAACAGGCTGGCGAGCAGCGCTTCAGGGTCGGTGTTCGCGCCAGACGCCGCGACAGAAGTGGCGACGGTGTCAGCGGCATGTTTGGACGCAGCCCGGGAGAACATCTTCAGCAGCTTCAAGGCGATGCCTCCAGCGGTTCCGTGCCAAAGCGCCGCATGAACTGTCGGTCGATGCGGTCCTTCCAGCGCCAGACCCAGGACCCGCTCCAGGACCAGCGCCCCCACGTGGCCAGCGCGTGCCGGTCGCCAGTGCTGATGAGGTAGAGCGCGCGCAGCTGTGGCGTCCATGCCTGTAGGGCCTTGCCTTCGCAGAATGCCCGCAGATTCTTCGCCAGCACGGGGCCCGCCCGAACCGCGTAGACACCGGACTTCGGGCGTACGTCCGCGTAGGCCGCCACGTCGCCGGCTGAAAAGATGTTGGGGTGTGATGTGCTTTGCAGCGACCGGCTCACGCCGATGAACCCGCGCTTGTCGGTGGCCAGGCCGCTGGCGGCAGGCCAGGACGGCGCTGCGGCACCGGTCGAGGCGATGCAGGCGTCGAAGGCCATGGGTGGACCGGCTTGGAGATGCACAAGGCCCGCCTCCACCCGCGTGGCACGGGTGGCGCCTTTCCAGACGATGCCGCGTTGCGCGAGCAAGCGCGCGATGTGCTTGCGCGTCCTGTCGGGCGCGCCCGGCAAGGGCAGTTCGTCGCTTCCCATCACCGTGATGAACAGATGCGACCAGCCGTCGATGGCCGCGCGCCGCTGGATGGCGAATGCCAGTTCGATGCCGGCGGCGCCGGCCCCGAGGATCACGAGGTCGAAGCGTCGGCATTGGCCAAGCATGCGGTCGACGAGCGCCGGCCAGGCGGCGATGAACTGCTCGATGGGTCGCACGGGCAAGGTGTGTTCCGCACTGCCGGGCAGGTCGCCCAGGGCCGGCATGGGGCCGGTGTCGATGGACAGGGCGTCAAAGCGCAGCGTGCTGCCATCGGCGCCCCGCACCGTCTGGGTCGCCAGGTCCAGACCCACGCCCGCGGTTTCGTGGAAGGCCACGCCGGCACGGCCCGCGAGCGTATCGAGACGAATGGCGCAGGCCTCGATCGGATAGTGGCCGGCCACCCAGCCCGGCAACATGCCGGAGTAGATCTGTCGACGGTAGGGAGAGATCAGGTGCACGTCCCAGCCCGCCAGCGGCAGCTGCGCCAGATCGGCCAGCACCTTCACATGCGCGTGGCCGCCACCCAGCAGCACGAGCCGTTTCATGGCGCTGCCTTCGGGCCCAGCCAGGCACGCCAGCGCGTCAGGTCGGCCGGCACGTCCAGGTCCCACAGGGTCTCGAACTCGCGAAGGCGAAGGCCTTCGATCGAGGCACGTTCGCGGGTCTGCGCCATCACGGCATCAGTGCTCCAGGTGATGTTCTCGAACAGTGCGGCCTGCGGACGCCGCAGGCCCACCAGCACATAGCCGCCGTCCTCGGCGGGGTGGAATACCGCCTCTTCGCCGTCGAGCAAGGCCTGTGCGGCACGGCGCAGGTGGTTGGCTGTCAGTGGTGGGCAATCGGTTCCGGTCAGCAGCAGCGGCCCTTGCGCGCAGTGCAGGCGGAAGGCCGTGTGCATGCGCTCACCCAGGTCGCCGCTGGCCTGCACGAGGCAGCGGACACCGGTGGTCCGGTGCATGGCCCGAAAGAAGCGGTGCCGTGCATGGGGTGCGCACCACAAGGTCACGGTGCCCAGCCTGGCGTCAAGCGCGGTCTGTACGGCGGCACGCGTCAGCTGACGCTGAAGTCGCGCCGCACCCTGCGCACCCAGGGCTGGAATCAGCCGGGTCTTGGCCAGCCCGGGGACTGGTGCCTTGGCAAGCACCGCCACCTGGACCTGCGACAGGTCGTGCTGCGCGTCAGCGGGGGCGGTAGCCATAGCGAATCGCAAGCTGCTTCGGGTCCGCGCCGAAGAAGTAGGCTGCCCGCAGGCGCCACATGAGAAAGATGGTGCGCCACACGCCATGGCGCTCCCAGCGCCGGGCCGAAGTGGTCACGCGTACCTTCAGGCAGGCCGGCGGCCCATGCTGCTTGAGCGCGCGCGACATCGCGATGTCTTCCATCAGCGGCAGGTCCGGGAAACCTCCGATGCGGCGGAACAGGTCATGACGCACGAACAAGGCCTGGTCGCCGGTGGCGATGCCGGTCCAGCGTGAGCGCAGGTTCATCATCATCGAGACCAGCCGCAATGCAAAGCGAGGGCTGTCGATGCGCAGGTCGAAGCGGCCCCAGGCGAACGGGCCTAGCGTGGCGCGTCGCACCAGCGCGTCGGCGTTGTCGGGCAGCTCCGTATCGGCGTGCAGGAACAGCAGCACATCGGCAGGGCACGCAGCCGCGCCGGCATTCATCTGCGAGGCGCGGCCGCGCGGCGCCAGCAGGGTGAGGTCGGCGTGCTGACGGGCGATGACCAGGGTGTCGTCCTGACTGCCGCCATCGACCACCACCACTCGGGCGCCGCGCCGCCGGAAAACGTCCAGCGCCTGCAGTCGGGCGGTAAGCGATGCAGCCTCGTCGAGCACCGGCACCACGATGCACAGGGCCGGCCTCACCGGACGACCCTTCGCACTGCGTGCGCCGGGATTCGGGCTTGGGAGCGGCCCGGCGCCCTCATGCGCCGGCCCCCTCGGCCGTCTTGGGGCCCTGGTGCCAGGCCAGTGTGCGATGGTCGAAACCGGCTTGCAGGGTGGGCTTGATCACGGCGAAGTAAGGTGACACATCGAAGTCGCGAGGCGCGAACAGGCTGTGGTGCCGCACGTGCAGGATCTCGTCCATGCAACCCGGGCACATCGGGTCGTTGGAAGGCACGTTCTCGATGATCGGCAGGATCGGGTAGCGAACCGACTGGAAGGCCTGGGCGATCAGCGTCGAGCAGATGGCACGCGTCGGGTCGCCGCTGCCCAGCGCCAGCATGCGGCGACGCCAGCGCACCGGCACCGGCGGCGTCGGCAGCAGGTAGCGCGCCAGGTCGATCACGTTCTTCAGGTCGTACTGGTGACCCAGGCGCGCCATCGCATGGCGGACCAGCGCATCGATCTCGCTGCTGTTCAACCCGACCGGCCGGCACACGCGGCAATGCAGGCCGGCGTATTCCGTCACGCTGACCACGCGCACGCCGTCGCGCAAGTCGGCTTCGAGGAAGCAGCGCGGGCGTCCTTGCGCATCGGTCAGCCCGCTGGCGTCGCCCACGTAGAGCGCCGCATGCGACCAGGTGGACTGGGTCAGGTATTTGATCGCCACGCTGAAGCGGCTCTGGCCTTCGACGAGCAGCACGTCGCCGGGCTGCAGGCAGGCCATCAGGCGATCCGGGTCCGTCGGCGCGGCCAGGCTGTGTGTGTGGTGCGTCTGGCTCAGGTAGCGGCTCAGCAGTTCGCCGAGCCAACGTTTGATGCCATCGAGGAGCGCTGCCATGGTGTGGGGACGTTCCAGCCTGTCCAATCAGCGGGCGTCGTTGAGCGCCCAGTCGTAGTCCAGGAACGCCAGCTTGTAGCGGCCGGCGCGGATCTCGGCCTGCGCTTGCGGCGTCGCCCCCAGCACCACGGCATGGCGGGCGAACAGCGTCTGCAGCGAGTCGTAGCCTTTGTGCCCGCGCTCGAAGTCCTTGTGGTACCAGTCGAAGATCTTCGACACCGAGAGGATTCCCGTGCCGGTGTCGAAGCGGTTGCGCGTGCGGTCGGACAGGAAGCGGCGCATCGCGTCGTCGAGCTGGATGTCGAGCCGCTCGGCGACGAAGGCCTCGTTGCGCAGCATCGGGCAACCGATCGAGGCGCAGACCACGGCCACGTGGATGCGCGGGTCGTCGAAGACACCGGGCGCGCGGATCATTTCGTGCTCCACCTCGTCGAGCGAGCGCTCCTGGCCGAGCAGTTGGAAGAACTTCTTCTTCCACGGGCTCTGCACGAAGCTGCCAAGGTCCTTGATCGACTTCAGGTCCGGGTAGCGCGTGAGGATCAGCTCGACCGTGAAGGCGTTGTAGGCGTTGATGAGGAAGGCCAGCTGCTGGGCCTTCGACCATGTGCCGTAGCTGGCGGACGAGACGGCCGACAGGCTGTCCAGGTAGCTCTTGAGCGCGGCGCGCTGCGTCTGCAGTGCCGCGTAGCGCAGGGTTGACGCGTTGCCGCCTGCAGCGACGACCACGTGCTGCCGCAGCAGCGCGTCCCAGGCCGCGTGGCGATGATCGAACCCGGCTGATGTGGACTGAGCCCGAGCGGTGCGCGGCAGTCCCAGGAGTGCCAGTGGCAGTGCCACCACGAGTGCACGGCGCCGGGTGGACAGGATGCGCGCTGGCGCGTTGCGGGTGTTGGTCATTGTTCGTTGCCGTCGACGGACTGGCCCGTGAAGCGGTAGTAGAAGTTGCCGTCGATGACGGGCCGCGAGTGCGTCACGTGCTCGATCAGGCCGAACTGCATCAGGCGGTGCAGCAGCAGCCAGGCGTCGTGACGCTGCAGTCGATGCCGAGACACCAGGAGGTCGATCGCCTCGGAACCGACCCAGCAGTGAGGATAGAGTTTGCCGAGATGACTTCGATCGGCGATCGGGACACCGTCGCTCGCCACCAACGCTGTCTGCACGTCGCCGAGGTCGAGTGCGTCCGCCGCGGGTGATATGGCCAGGCGGTAGTACAGCGTGTCGTCGAGAAACGGATGCTCGTGCGCCACATGCACCAGCAGCCCCAGCGAAGCCAGCGCCTGACCCAGGGCGAGCGCTTCGGATGTCGATCGCTTGAAGTGGTGCGCCAGCCAGGCCACCGCCTCGCTGCCGACAAAGCATTGGGGGTAGCGTTGCAGCCGCCAGGTCCGGTCGGTGATGTCCAGTGACTGGGCCAGCAGCGTGGCCAGGGCTTCCGCCGACAGACCGCACAGCGCGCGGATGGTGGCGCGCGCGGAGGCCGTGTCCCGGGCGTCGTTCATCACTCGCGCGTAGCGTGCCAGTTCTGCTGCTGGGAGTGGTTCGAGTGCCAGCTCCCGCGCCACCAGATCCAGCGCTTGGCGCAGGCTGCCTTCGCAGTCCATGGCATCGAACTCCGGGATCAGGTCGGCAAAGCCCAGGCGCTGTATCCAACGACGATCGGCCTCGCTGACGTGACCCAGGCCCGGTCCGCCGGCGAGGCGGGTCAGCACGATGCGCCGACGGCTCGCGTCGCGCGGCAGCGAGGCGTCGAGCTGGAGCAGGCTCGGCGTCGTCGTCGTTCTTCCGTTCGAAATGTCGATGAAGACCATGGCGCAAGGCTTGTCGGCCAGACCCCGCAACACCGCGTCGCGCCCGCGGCGGTCGGTCGGCAACGGTGTTGGCGCCAGGCGCATCGCGATCAGGCCAGCGCGCAGCGCCGCCCGGCCAGCGACAGCGGGCAGGTCCAGCAGGACGGTGGCTTCAGACGGACGGGGCATGGCGGGTTTCCGTCATCCCCGCCGCCAGGCGTGGAAGCGTTCCACCCAGGCCAGCAGCGCCTGCGGCGCGTGGGCGCGTTTCCAGTTGCCGGCGACGTACTTGTTGGCCTCGGCCAGCGTCGGGTAGGTGTGGATGGTGCCGAGGATCTTGTTCAGGCCGATGCCGTGTTTCATCGCGAGCACGTACTCGGCCAGCAGGTCACCGGCGTGCTCGCCCGCGATCGTCACGCCCAGGATGCGGTCCTTGCCGGGCACGGTGAGCACCTTGACGAAGCCGTGGGCCTCGCTGTCGGCGATGGCGCGGTCCAGGTCGTCCATGCCGTAGACCGTGACCTCGTACGGGATGTTCTTCTCCTTCGCCTCGAGCTCGTTCAGGCCGACACGCGCCACTTCGGGCTCGACGAAGGTCGCCCAGGGAATGACGCGGTAGTCGGCGCTGAACTTCTTGAAGGGATCGAACAGGGCGTTGACGGCGGCGTACCAGGCCTGGTGTGCGGCGGTGTGGGTGAACTGGTACGGCCCGGCCACGTCGCCCGCGGCGTAGATGTTGGGAAAGTTGGTCTGCAGGTAGCCGTTGACCTCGACCGTGCGCCCGGTGGTGACGCCCAGTGCCTCCAGGCCATAGCCCTTCAGGTTGGCCACTCGCCCGACGGCCACGAGGATGGCATCGAAGGGGATGTTCCTTTCCTGACCGTCGACCTCGACCACCAGCACCTTCTCGAGCCCGCCACCCTGCACACGAAGGGCCTTGTGGCCCGTCAGCACGGTGATGCCCTCGGCACGAAAGCGCGCGGCGACCAGCTCGGAAACCTCGGGGTCTTCACGGATGAGAATGCGCGGCAGCATCTCGACCTGCGTCACCCGTGACCCCAGCCGTGCGAAGGCCTGCGTCAGTTCGCTGCCGATCGGGCCACCGCCCAGCACCACCAGGCGCTCCGGCCGCTGGCGCAGTTGCCAGACGTTATCGGAGGTGAGCAGCTCGGTGGGACCCAGCTCGGCAAGTCCGGGAATCGGCGGCACGAAGGGCCGCGCCCCGGCCGCGATGACGATTGCGCGGGTGGTGAGCGTCTCGACCCGCCCATCGTGGTGGGTGATTTCCACGGCCCACGGCGACACGATGCGTGCCGTGCCTTGCGCCACATCGACGCCCAGGCCGGTGTAGCGCTCCACCGAGTCGTGCGGTTCGATGTCCTTGATGACACGATGCACTCGCGCCATCACCTCGCCGAACTCGAAGTCGGCCGTGGCGCCGCGCATGCCGAACTCCTTGGCGCGCTGCACGTGCGACAGAAACTTGGCCGAGCGGATCAGCGCCTTGGAGGGCACGCAGCCGGTGTTCAGGCAGTCGCCCCCCAACGCGTGTTTCTCCACCAGCGTGACCTTGGCCTTGATGGCTGCGGCGATGTAGGCCGTGACCAGCCCGGCCGAGCCGCCGCCGATGACGATCAGGTTGCGGTCGAAGCGGGCCGGCTTCTTGAACGTCGCGTAGACCTTGCGGGCCTGGACCAGGTCGATGAGCTTCTTGGCGATGAGGGGGAAGACACCGAGCAGCACCAGCGAGCCCAGCACGCCGGGCGAGACGATGCCCGACAAGGATTCGATGCGCGCCAGCTGCGTGCCGGCGTTCACGTAGACCAGCGTGCCGGCCAGCATGCCGAGCTGGCTGACCCAGTAGAAGGTCCAGGTGCGCAGCGTGGTGACGCCCATCGCCAGGTTGATGACGAAGAACGGCAGCACCGGCACCAGGCGCAACGTGAACAGATAGAAGCCGCCTTCCTTGGCGATGCCGGCGTTCAGCGCGGCCAGTCGGTCACCGAAGCGCGACTGCACCCAGCTGCCCAGCAACCAACGGGCCGCCAGGAAGGCGAGGGTGGCGCCGATCGACGACGCGAACGACACGATCAGCGTGCCCCAGCCCAGTCCGAACAGCGCCCCTGCGGCCAGGGTCATCACCGCGGCACCGGGCAGGGACAGTGCGGCCACCGCCACGTAGCCGGCAAAGAACAGCAACCCGGCGACCAACGGCTGCCCCTCGCGCCAGGCCAGCAGATCCGCCTGGCTGCTCTTGATCGCCGCCAGACTCAGGAAGCGACTGAGGTCGAGCCCGAAGAACAAGGCCAGCAGCCCCACCAGTACCACCAGCACCCACCACCGTTTGTCCAGACGCATCTGATTCCTTCTTTGCCTGCAAAGGCCTGTGCACCTTCGCTTCCCCATAGACGAGCAGGCAGCCGGTTCCTTACAGGCCGCGCTCGGGTGTAAGGAATTCGGGTGCTGTTCGTCCATGAGAGATCAAGAACCAGGAGCCTCGATGGAACCGATCTCTTTCAAACCGCGCATCGGTATCTTCGGCGGCAGCGGGCTGTACCGCATGGAGGGCTTGACGGATGTGCGCGAGCAGGTCGTGGTCACGCCCTATGGCAGCCCGTCGGATGCGTTGTTGCTGGGGCGCCTGGGTGGCGTCGACGTGGCCTTCCTCGCCCGTCATGGCCGCAGCCACGGGCTGATCCCGAGCCAGATCCCGTTCCGCGCGAACGTCTACGCGATGAAGTCGCTGGGCGTGCAGTACCTGCTGTCGGTATCAGCCGTCGGGTCGATGCGCGAGGACATCGCGCCGCTGGACATGGTGCTGGTCGACCAGTTCATCGACTTCACGCGCAAGCGCGAGGGCAGCTTCTTCGGTGATGGCGCGGTCGCGCATGTCTCGCTGGCCGATCCGGTGTGCGCAGTCCTGCGCGGTGTGCTCGCCGACTCGTTCGCCGATGCGGGCCTGGCCGATGTGCGCCTGCACACCCAAGGCACCTACGTCTGCATCGAGGGGCCGGCGTTCTCGACCCGTGCCGAGTCGAACTGGTACCGAACGCTCGGCGCCTCGGTGATCGGCATGACCAACATGCCCGAGGCACGGCTGGCCCGCGAGGCCGAGATGGCCTACGCCACGCTCGCGCTGGCCACCGACTGGGACTGCTGGCACCCGCACCAGGCCTGCGTCACGGCCGAGATGGCCATCGCCAATCTGCAGGGCAATGCGCAGCGCGCGCAGCAGGTGCTGGCCCACGCGGTGCGCCGCATCGCCGCCGGCTGGCCCGTGTCGGCGGCACACACCGCGCTCGGCTCGGCCCTGGTGACGCCGCCCAATGCGATGTCGGCGCCGGTGTGCGCGCGCCTGCGTGCCCTGGTCGCCCGGTTTGTCTGAGGTCGATTCGAAATCTTGCCGTCGACCTGTAAGACCTCGACGACCTGCCTCGTCTATTCGCCACGAAGGTCCTGCTCCGCAAGGCGCTTCGGAAACCGCCCCCCACTGACCCTCTCAACTGCTTCAGGAGAATCCCATGACTCAAGCCACCACCAAGCTTCCCGCGATCGCCCTGGCCCTGGCCCTCGGCGCGGCCTTCACGGCGCTGCCTGCCGCCGCACAGATGGCCGACAAGGACAAGTGCTTCGGCGTCGCCCTGAAGGGCAAGAACGATTGCGCGGCCGGCCCGGGCACCACCTGCGCAGGCACCTCCAAGGTCGACTACCAAGCCAATGCCTGGTCGTTGGTGCCCAAAGGGACCTGCGAAAAGACGGCGTCCAAGACCTCGCCCACTGGCTTCGGCCAGCTGGCGGCGTTCAAGGAAAAGAAGGCCTGAGCGTCAAACCCTGCCACGCACGCCGAGCCGCCCATGTCCAGCACCCCGCAAGCCCTGAACCATGCCGCGACCGATTCGCCGGCCAGGGCAGGTGTGTCAGACCAGGCGGCCGGCTTGCCGTGGCGCGCCGGCATCGGGCTGAAGCCGCAGCACTTCCGTGAGGTGCTGGCCACCCGCCCGGACCTCGGCTTCTTCGAGGTGCACGCCGAGAACTACATGGTCGATGGTGGGCCGTTCCACCACTTCCTGACGCAGGTGCGTGCGCACTACGCGCTGTCCTTGCATGGCGTGGGTCTGTCGATCGGTGGCATCGATCCGCTCGACGAGTCGCACCTGACCCGGCTGGCCGCGCTGATCGAGCGCTACCAGCCCGCTTCGTTCTCCGAGCACCTGGCCTGGTCCAGCCATGGCGATGCCTTCTACAACGACCTGCTGCCGGTGCCCTATGACCGGCAGACGCTGGACCGGGTGTGCGAGCACATCGACCGCGTGCAAGAGCGGCTCGGGCTGCGCATGCTGCTCGAGAACCCGTCGACCTATCTCGAGTTCGAGGCGTCGACGATGAGCGAAACCGCCTTCCTGCGCGAAGTCCTGAAACGCACCGGCTGCGGGCTGCTGCTGGATGTCAACAACGTGCACGTGTCCTGCACCAACCACGGGCACGATGCGCTGGCCTACCTGCGCGACCTTCCCTTGGGCGAAGTGGGCGAGGTTCATCTCGCCGGCTTCGCGCGTGACCAGGACGCCGCCGGCGCGCCGCTGCTGATCGACAGCCATGGCAGCCCGGTGGACGAGGCCGTGTGGGGCCTGTATGCCCACGTCGTCGCGAAGCTCGGTGCCGTGCCGACGCTGCTCGAGCGCGACAACGACGTGCCCGCCCTGCAGACGCTGCTGGCCGAAGCCGGCCGCGCCGACATCATGATGGGTGCACAGGCCGAGCCCAGGCGCTGTGGCCACTACTGGGGCGGCGCATGACAGGAGCCACTGCACTCGGCGACAGCCAGCGCCAATTCGCCGCTGCGCTGCTCGACCCACAGCGCGCTGCGCCGCCTGGCCTGCGCGCCTGGAATGGCTCCGACCCGGCTGCCCGCCTCGCCGTTTACCGCAACAACGTCGTCTGCTCGCTGGTCGATGCACTGGCCGACAGCTTTCCGGTGGTCCGCCAACTGGTGGGCGACGCGTTCTTCCGCGCCATGGCCGGGCTGTTCGTGCGCGAGTCGCCACCACGCTCGCGGGTGCTGGCGCATTACGGAAAGGAATTCCCCGCCTTTGTCGTCGGCTTCGAGCCGGCCGCAGGCCTGCCTTATCTGGCCGATCTGGCGCGGCTGGAGGCTTCGCGCGTGGTGGCTTATCACGCGGCCGACGCAGAACCGGTCCCTGACGAGATGGTGAGCCTGGCGCTGGCCAGCGGCGAGCGCATGGGCGAGTTGCGGCTGGGGCTGCACCCCTCGGTGAACGCACTCGCGTCGCCGCATGCCGTGGTATCGCTGTGGGCGGCGCACCAACTGGACGACGACGGCGAGATCGAGCCGGTCGACGTCGACTTGCCGGAGAGCGCCCTGATCCTTCGAACGGGCCTTGAGGTGCTGGTGCTGCCCGCGCCCCGCGGGGCAGTCGAATTCGTCGAAGCCGTCCGCGGGGGCCTGAACCTCGGCGATGCGGCGGTGCGCGCCATGGCGGCCGCGCCCGACTTCGATCTCACCACCACCCTGACCCTGCTGCTGGCGCACGGCGCGCTGAGCTCGATTCACCTTCCACCGAGGCCATCCTCATGACCACGACTGCAACGTCCACCGCTGGTGCTAGCCATCGCGCCGCGTCGTCCGGCGGCTCCGCCGTCGCCCGCCTGATCGATGGCGCCATCGGCACGTTCGAGCGCATCCCGAACACGCTGATCGGATTCATCGCGCGTTTCTCGATCGCGGCCACCTTCTGGAACTCGGGGCAGACCAAGGTCCAGGGCTTCGTGATCAACCTGGTCTCGGGCGAGTTCAAGCTCGGCTGGCCGAGCTTGTCGGATTCGGCACTGGCGCTGTTTCAGGATGAATACAAGTTGCCGTTCATCCCGCCCGAACTCGCGGCGCCGATGGCAGCGACCGCGGAGCACCTGTTCCCCCTGCTGATCCTGATCGGCCTGGGCACCAGGTTCTCGGCACTCGCCTTGCTGGGCATGACGCTCGTGATCCAGGTCTTTGTCTACCCCGGAGCTTACGCGACCCATGGCACCTGGGCGGCGGTGCTGCTCTATCTCCTGTCGCGAGGCCCCGGCAGGTTGTCGGTAGATCACTGGCTCGCGACGCGCCACGCCTCAGGTGGCCGGTGACCGCAGGTCGCCCCACCGCCCGCCGTCGCGCGCAATGCACGCGCGGGCACCCCTCCATGTCAAGGACCGCGCGCGCGTTCCCGAGCATGCCCACACACCGTTGCACTCGCACGGTGAGGTTCCTTGCCTTCCCCTCGACCTGCTCCATACACCGGAGATCTCCATGAACAAGCTTTCATCCCACCTGACCAAAGCCCTGGCCTCGGCCGTCGTGACGGCTGCTGCCCTCAGCGGCAACGTGATGGCCGCCACCTGTGCGGGTGCCAAGTGCGGCCCGAAGAAGATGGCCGCCAAGTGCGGCGCGTGCGGAGCCAAGGGTGGCGCCTGCGCCGCAAGCGGCGCCAAACACACGACGAAGGCCAAGGCGAAGTGCGGCGCGAAATGTGGCGCCAAGTGCGGTGCCGCCAAGGCCAAGTGTGGCGCCTGCGGCGCCAAGAAGTGATCCCTTGTCCATTGCAATCTGAAGGACACCCACCATGAACTCACTCTCGTCGTCCCTGGCCCGTACGCTGGCCTCCGCCGTCGTCACCGCCGCTGCCCTGGGCGGCTGCGCCATGATGTGTGGCGCCAAGAAGTGCGGGGCCGGCGCCTCGGCGCAGGCCTGCGGCGCGTGCAAAGGCAAGTGCGGCGCTTGCAAGGGCAAGTGCGGGGCCTGCGGCGCGAAGAAGAAGTAGGCGCGTCCGGGTCCGGCGTCTCGGCGTTTGACCTGATCGTCGAAGCCGAGGCCGTCCCGTATATCACTTGCACCCCGCGATGAGTGCCCATCCCTTGCTGCGACGCCGCTGGCGGCAGGCGTCCGACGAGGTGTTTGCCGCCGACCTGCGGCAGGCGCGCGACAGCGTGGCCGCGTTCAGTCAGGCCGCGCAAGCCTCGGGGTCGCTGCTGCAGAGCTGGATCGAAGGGCGGCCGGTCGTCGAGTTCGAGCACTATCCGCCCGACGACGTGGTCGATTTCCGGCACGGCTCGCAGTTCTACTACCACGCCCATCGCGACGGCGGCCAGGAACACGGCCACCTGCACCTGTTCTGGCACGCCACCGCATCGGGGCAGCGACGGTACCTGCGGCCGGGCCAACCACGATGGGTGCGGACCGCACCGACGCATCTGTTCGCGATCTCGCTCGATGCGCGTGGCCTGCCCGTGAGCCTGTTCACCGTCAACCGGTGGGTCACCGACGGCCACTGGTTCGATGCTGCGACGACGCTGTCCTTCGTCGACCGGTTTGCACTGGATGCGGTGCAAGGCCATGCACATTCGTGCCGCTGGCTCACCGCGTTCGTGCACCTGTACCGCCCGCTGATCGAAGCGCTGATGTTCCGGCGTGATCAGCGCCTGGCCCGGCGACCCGACATGGGCGCTGCCCTTCGCGACCACCGGCTCGAGATGTTGAGCCACATGCCGATCGACTGGGCCGCCGACCTCGACGCCTTGGAGGCCGCGGCTGTGCGGCGCGGCCTGTGAGCCTGACCGTTACCGTCATTGGCGACGCGATATCGCCGAGCCGCTACCAGCGCAATGCATGGGGCCCGAGAACCGCACCGACACCTGCTGTGGT
Organism: Burkholderiales bacterium RIFCSPHIGHO2_12_FULL_69_20; assembly: GCA_001770815.1. Taxonomy (GTDB): domain Bacteria; phylum Pseudomonadota; class Gammaproteobacteria; order Burkholderiales; family Burkholderiaceae_C; genus Pseudaquabacterium. The sequence goes on along the minus strand of MESD01000100.1, from coordinate 10,217 downwards.
CAGCATCCCGAGCGTGTACCAGACCAGTACGAATTCCGGCGTCAGCTCAGGGCAGTGCAAGGTGTACCCCAGGGTGCCGACGGCCCCCGCCAGCAGGCCTGCGGCAAAGCCGCCGAGGTGCAGGTGCGTCGGCGCCAGCCCGCGCATGGCCCACAGCGCGGCGATGAGCGCCGGGGCCGAAAGCAAGGCCACCAGCCAGGGACAGGATACCCATGTGCGGCCGAGTAGCCGCCCGATACGCAGGCTTTCCGGTTCGATCGTGGAAGCGACGACGGCGAGCGCGGCCATGCAGAAAACCACCAGAGCCAAGGCCAGAACTGGCCGACCCCAGTGCATCGCGGGGCGCGACATGCGGGCGGCAAACCAAGTGGCGGCAGCCACCATCGCGAGCACGTAGGTCAGCTTGATGGTCAAGCCAACGCCACCATCCGCAAGCCCGGGGTTCAATCCAAGGGTGCGCACGGCCATCACTGCACTGGCCAGCAGGCCGACCGTGATGGCCGTGCCCAGGCGGGTGGCCACCACTCGACGTGGCGCCGGCCCTGCCTGGCAGGCCAGAAATTCGATGAACCGCTCGGTCCTCACTGGTGCTCCTGGCGGCAAAGAATCGAAGGATGGCCATGACTTGGGATGCCATCACCCCGTGCATGCGAGTTCGTCGCGGGCGGCACCTCGGTTACATCACCGCAGAAAGGAAGTTCGGCGCCGATGTAACCGAACCAGCGACTGGTACGAAATCAGCGGTGTGCCGCCAGTTCCTCAATTGCCACCCCCGAAAGTCCGCCGCATGGAATTCGCCCGAGTCATCGTCTCCACCCTTCTCGTCGTCGGCGCCTCGATGGCCCACGCGCTCGACACCAAACCCTACACGGCGAACGCACTCGCCGCGGCCGAGAAGGCCGGGCAGCCGGTGGCCCTGTTCTTCCACGCCGACTGGTGCCCAACCTGCCGTGCGCAGGACAAGGTGCTGCAGTCACTGAAGGCCGAGAAGGGCCTGGACCTGACCGTGCTCGTCGCCAACTACGACACCGAGAAAAACCTGAAGCGCCGCTTCAAGATCAACTCGCAGTCGACCTTCGTCGTGCTCAAGGGAACGAAGGAGGCCGCCCGCCTGATCGGTGACACCAGCGCCGACGGCATTCGCGCGGCGCTGAAAAGCGCGCTCTGATCGTAGCCGCGCATGACGGTCGCACTGTCGTTGCCGCAGTTGAGCTTGAGCCTGGCCGCGGGCGGGCTGACCACGTTGTCGCCCTGCGTGTTCCCCCTGCTGCCGCTGGTGCTGGGCGGCGCGCTGCAGGGCAACCGCTTCGCACCGGTGGCGATGGGCGCCGGCATGATCGTGTCGTTCGCGGCCATCGGGATGGTGCTCGGCGCCCTGGGTCCGGCACTGGGCATCGATGCCGACACCGTGCGCACCGCGGGCGCGGCGATGCTGATCGCCTTCGCTTTGGTGATGCTGGTCCCGGCCCTGGGCGAACGCTTCACGCGCTGGATGCTGCCGATTGCCAGCACCGCCAACGCGGCATCGTCCAAGCTCGATGGGGGCTCTGTCGTCGGTGCGCTGCTGCTGGGCGGTGTGCTGGGGCTGGTGTGGAGCCCGTGCTCCGGGCCGCTGCTGGGATCGGCCTTGACGCTGGTGGCCAGCGAAGGCGGCGTTGCGCGCGGCGGGCTCGTGCTCGGCATCTTCGGCCTGGGTGCGGCGATCCCGCTGGTGGCCGTAGCTTATGCGTCGCGTCGGGGGTTTTTCGCCGTGCGTGACTGGGTGATGTCGCGTATCGAACGCGTGCGCCATGTCTTTGCCGTGCTGCTGGGCGCCATGGGCGTTGCCATCCTGACTGGCGGCGACAAGTGGCTGGAGGCGCGCGTGCTGCAGTGGCTGCCGGACGCCTGGGTCAACCTCACGGTCGGTATCTGACTTGGGTGCAGACGTGGTCAATCTGCACCTGGTGCCGGCGGCGCATGCCGGCCGGACGATTTCGTTCAATGAGACCTACCAATGGAGAACGCTATGGATTCACGACGCCTGCTTTCCGCCCTCTGCCTCCTGTGCGCGCCGCTCATGGTCAGCGCTGCCGATGGACTGATCGCGCTGAAGAGTCCGCACAGTGCGCAGAGCACCATGAACCGCCTGGAGGCGATCGTCAAGGAGCGTGGTCTGACCGTATTCGCCCGCGTTGATCATGCTGGCGGCGCGGCCAAGGTGGGCAAGGCCATTCGCCCCACCGAGTTGCTGATCTTCGGCAATCCACAGGGAGGGACGCCGTTCATCGAATGCGCCCAGACGGTGGGCATCGACTTGCCCTTGAAGGCGCTGGTGTGGGAGGACGCCTCGGCGCAAGTCTGGTTGGGCTACAACGACACAGCCTATCTGGCCCGACGGCACGAGGTGCCGGCCTGTGCAGCTGCGGCCAATCTGGCCAAGGCGGTCGCCGGTTTGGCGGCGGCGGCTGTTGCGCCGTAACGGGCGCTGTACCCTCACGAGGCGCCGCCCGACGGCGTCAACCGCCCAGGCCGTCCGAACCTGGAAGCTCTGCGAGTCGGGCTGCAAAGGCCAGTGCTTCGGACGAGGCGATTGGATGTGGAGCACCTTCCTGGAGGGCGGAAAGCTTGGTTTTCAGGAGTCGCCTCAAGGTCTCGGGCTGGGGCGTCACTGCCCCCGCGAACAGCACCTGTGGCCCGGCGGCAATGACGATGGTCGGAAACGTCTCCACGTCGAGGTCGCCGACCAGGTCGGCGTCGTCTTCGATGTCGATCCAGTGCACTCGCAGCGGCAGGCCCTCGAGCACGAGGACACCCGTGACCGACTTCAGCACAGATGCATAGGCGTCGCACAGTCGGCACCAGGCCGCGCAAAGGCATGCGACGTGCAGCGCGGGCGCAGAGCGAAGTTCCACGCGCCGACATTCCGCCCATTCACCGCCTGTCGGGACGCCCTGGTGACAGGGCCTGTCGTGGCGAGAAGCTCGGTCCGCGGGTGATGCGTTCGAAATACGAGAGCCAGGCGTGCGATCCTGGCGGCCATTGCGCCAGGAACTCCTGCTGCCAGCGCAGCGTGTCGAAGTGCACCGGTAGCAGGGCGACCCAGGCGCTGCCCAACTGGATTTCATGCAGTGCTGGATGTGGCGACGGCGTGGTGGCAATGCGGGTGCAGAGTCCGGTCAGGTCGCCCTTGAAGTTGGGCATGCCGGCCGCGCCGTTGTTGACGATGCCGCCGCTCCGACCGGAGGGCCGCTGAATCCGGCGCAGTGCCGGCAGGCAGGTGTGCGTGCTGGCGTAGAGGTCGACAGCGGCGACCTCGAACATCCTGTCGCGCCAGGCGTCTTGTGCAGGGTCGTCGAGTGCGTCCACGTCGAAGCGCCAGCCGGCCAGGGACTCGGCGTCGCCGTGCACCACGCCAATCCGACAGTCGCCGACAAGGTAGCGCGCCAACATCGGCAGCCTTGCAATGCGCTCGAGCAGTTTGGCGTGGCGCCGTGCCGTGATCTTGAGGCGGGCATGAATCCGGTTCGACCGTTCGACGACGCCCGCGTCCACGCTAGCCGGGTAGGCACAACCGCAACCTGCGTCGTCGGCCGGGGAGTCGAGCTCCGCTTCGACATTGCCGAGGATGGCGTCGTTGGCCAGCACGCGCAGGTTGATGTCCGCAAAGGCTTGGTCTTCGATGTTGAACCAGTTGAAGTCGCCGTTGAAGCACAGGACAGGGGGTGGCGCGCCTGCTGGGCGATCGGTGCGCGCCATCATCTCGATGGCGTCCAGTGCAGGCCGGTTGCCGTACAGCCCGCCCACGACATAGAGCGTGTCGGTGACCCGGGTATCGGCCTGCGCAATAGCAGCCGGGCCGTAGCGGTAACGCAGCGGGCAGACGCGGCCCCGGGTCTCGTCCGCAGGCGAGACCGTGGCGGTGCCGGGTGCGGTGCTGGCAGCGGTCACTTGAGAACTCCTCGCAGTTGGGCTGGGGTATGGGCATCGACGGCCACATCGGCCACCACCCTGCCGCGCCGCAGCGCGATGGCACGGTCCGCCAGCCGGGGTAAGAGTTCCAGGTCGTGCACCACGCAAACCAATGTCACAGGGTGCTCGGACGTGACAGCAGACAGCAGGCCGACCACCTCGTCGGCAGCCTCCGAGTCGAGACTGGCGGTGGGTTCATCCGCCAACAGCAATGGCGCGCCCTGATGCAGCGCACGAGCGATGGCCACCTTCTGGCGTTCACCGCCGGACAAGGTGTCCGTGCGCCGGTGATCGGCACCGCCAAGGCCCACGCGCGCCAGGGCGGCCTGGGCGGCCTGGCGTTCCGATGCAGGCCAGCGCCGCAGCCAGGTCCAGCTGGCGCTGTGACGACCGGCACCACCGATCAAGACATTGTCCAGGGCGCTCAGGCGCCCCACCAAGTGCAATCCCTGGTGCACCTGGCCGACTCGCGCTCGCAGACTTCGCAGCAGCCTGCCTCCTTCGGCGTGCCCGGCGATCGCAACTTCGGTGCCGAGCACACGGAGACTGCCCCTCGTGACACAGCCCTGCCCGTTCAAGCCGGTCAGGGCGCGCAACAGCGTGGACTTGCCCGCGCCGTTGTGGCCGACCAGCGCGACGCGCTCGCCTGCGGTGATGCGCAAGCCGATGTCCCGCAGGAGCAAATGCTGACCCACGCTGACCTGCAATCCCTGGGCTTCGATGACGGCGTTCATGGCCACAGCTCCTTCATCACACACGCGCTGGCTCACACCAGCCTTCCTCGCACGGCCCGGCTCAACGCATCGAAGGCCGTGACCATCAGCACGATGCCCAGCAGCAGCGTGGCCAGACGGCCCCACTGGAACAGGCTCATCGCCTCGGAGAGCAGCAGGCCCAGTCCGCCCGCGCCCACCAGGCCCAGGATGGTCGAGTCACGGATGTTGAACTCCCACACGTACAGGGCCTGCGATACGAACTGCGGCAGCACCGCGGGCCAGACGCCCAGGAAGAACACCTGGCCCGCCGTGGCACCGGTGGCCCTCACGGCGTCCACTGGCTGCATGTCCAGCGACTCGATGGACTCGGCGAGCAACTTGCCCAGGGTGCCGGCCGAGTGCGCGGCCACCGCCAGGATGCCGGCCGTGGCGCCCAGCCCGACGATGCCGACAAAGAACAAGCCGAACACCAGTGTGTGGATGGATCGCAGCGCGTCCAGGACGCCCTTGGCACCCCACGAGAACGCCCGTGGTGCCTGCAAGTTGCGCGCTGCCAGCAGGCCCAGCGGGAGCGCGATCAGCGCGGCCAGCACCGTGCCCAGCGTGGCGATGCGCAGCGTGGTCCACAAGGCTCGGCCGACGCCCTGAAGGTAGCGCACTTCGGTGGCGCGTTGATCCTCGATCCGCAGCACACGGCCTTCGGCGTTGCGCACCTGCAGGTTCGTGTCGCCGAACCAGATCCTCAGGAAGCTCGGCTCGGACATCTCGGCCACCGTCTTGCCCAGGTTCTGCCATGGCTTGCGGCCGAGGCTCAGCTCGTCCTCGGCGGCCAGCGTCCACACGC
>MESD01000100.1:0-4696 GCA_001770815.1 Burkholderiales bacterium RIFCSPHIGHO2_12_FULL_69_20 | reverse complement strand
CAGCAGCGCGCAAGCCACCAGCAGCGCGGCCAGGGCCGACCAGGGCCGCTTCCCGCTGCTGCGCAAGCTCTGCGGCCCCGGGATCGCGTAGTCACCCCCAGGGGCGGCGGCCCCGTCGGTCCCTGGTGAGATCACTGCGTTGCCAGCGTGCCGGTGGCCAGGCCGGCGTCCCGGATGGGGCGGTAGAAGGTGTTGTCCTTGGCCACGAAGCCGGTGTAGCGCGCAGGCAGCAAGTTGGGCGTGCGGCGCAGCTCGGCTCGGACCGACTCGAGCGCAGCGCGCAGCTTCGCGACGAAGGCGGCATCCTTGGCCAGGTCGGCGCGCACGGCCACCGCGTCGTTGGGCAGGGGGGCGGAGGTCCAGAAGACCACACTGTCGGCGGCCTTGATCAGTCCCTCGGCGATCATTGCGTCGCGGTTGCGGTTGTAGTCGGCGCCGGCGTCGATCTCGCCGCGCGTGACCTGCATCTCGATCGCCTGGTGCTTGGTGTTGAGCACCCTGCCGAAATACTTGTCGGGGTCGATGCCGTTCTTCTGGAAGTGGTGGTACGGAATCAGGTAGCCCGAGGTGGAGCCCTTGTCACCGAAGGCAAAGGTGCGGCCCTTCAGGTCGGCAATGGACCGGATGCCCGACTTCGGGTGCGTGACCATGATCGCGAAGTATTCCGGCTTGTCGTCGTACAGGATTGAGGCCACCGCCTGTGCGCCGGCCACGTGGTTGGCCAGCACATAGCCCCAGGGCCCCATCAGCGCGATGTCGGCCTCGCCGTTGGCCAGGCTCTTGGCCAGTCCTTCCCAGGTGTCCACCGTGTACAGCTTCACCGTGCGTCCGAGCTGCCGCGACAGGTGCTCGGCCAGGGGTCGGTAGGTGGCGTCGTTCTTCTCCTTGTCGGGCTGGTACAGACCGACGCCGAATCGCAGCACATCGTCCGCGGCCTGTGCGGTGCCGAGGGCGGCCAGACTCAGGGCCATGACGGTGGCCATGGTGGAGGCGAACGCGAGCAGCCGTGAAAGGCTGGAGCGGCGGGAGGTGCTGATTGCCATGGAGAAGGTCTTTCTAGATCTGCGTTGATCGATGGGGGTCAGGTGTCGAGCCACTCACGCCGAGCAGGACGGGGCCGCAGCGGCGCCCTCCGCCAGCGCCCCCCCGCAGCTCGAACCTTGCCCGGCGGTGCAGCCGAAGCAGTGGTCGGCGACGCGGATGGGTCGGTCTTCCAGGGCAGCCGCCGCGATATCGGTCAGGTGCAGGCGCGTCTTGCCGGCACCACCCATCGGCAGCCCCAGTTGCTGGTTGAAGTCGCAGTCGTACAGGTAGCCCTGCCAGTCCACGCTGAGCAGGCTGCGGCACATGACCTGTTCGAGGTTCTCTTCGCGATGCGCGCTGCGCAGCAGGTTCATGTAGCTGTTGAACTGGCCCTTGGACACCAGCATCGAACCGAAGCGCTGGATGGGCATGTTGGCCAGCGTGAACAGCTGGTTGAAGACGACCCCGAAGTGCGCCGCCAGGTGGCGCTTGTAGTCCTGTTCCAGGGCTTCCTGGGCGGGCGGCAGGCTTGCACCTTGCGGGTTGTAGACGAGGTTCAGCGAGAGGCCGCTGCCGGGCTGCCCGTAGCCCAGGGCGTTGAGGCGCTGCAGGCCCCGGATGCTGGCGTCGAAGGTGCCCTTGCCGCGCTGGCGGTCGACGTTGTCTTCCAGGTAGCAGGGCATCGAGGCCACCACTTCGACGCCATGCGCGGCCAGGAACTCCGCCAGCCCCTCCTGACCGGGCTCCTCCAGGATCGTCAGGTTGCAACGGTCGATGACCCGCACGCCGCGCGACCGGGCTGCGACTACCAGCGAACGGAAATGCGGGTTGAGTTCAGGCGCGCCACCGGTCAGATCGAGCGTGCCCACGTCCGCGCTGGCGGAAAGGAAGGCGACCACGGCATCGATGGTGTCCCGTGACATCTCCTCGGTGCGGTTCGGGCCGGCGTTGACGTGGCAATGCTGGCAGCTCTGGTTGCAGCGGTAGCCGAGGTTGATCTGGAGGGTCTCGACGACGCGGCGTCGCAGTGAAGGGAAATCGGTACGGACGAGAAGGGGCAGGGTGGGGTGCATGGGGTTTCCTGAAGGGCTTGCCTGATAGACGATGCAGCCCGCCGTTCCCTTACAGCGTCGGTGGATTCGACAACGCTGTAAGAAACGGCCGCCAGCACCGTCTAGAAGGTCATGGCGGCCTGTCTGAGCGCAGCCCCGCCTTCGCCGATCCGATCCCAATCGACCAAGGAACCAGCCATGGCCGCCGAAAAGCGCGTTCTCCTCGCACGCCCCCACGCATTCATCGTGAACCAGATGCGTCCCTTCCTGCTCGACGCCGGGTACGCAGCGGTAGGTGCACGGGATCTCGATCACCTCCGCACCGAACTGGCCTCGACTTTCAGGGGTGCGATCATCTCGACGGCGGTCACATCGACCGTGGAGGCGGACGCCGTGGCCGTGTTCCGCCTCGTGCGGGAACGGCAATCGAGGCTACCGGTGGTGTTCGCCGGTATGGCGGACTCGGCTACCATGCACATCACCGCCGAACGCGCTGTCAAGGATCTGGTCACAAACCCGATCTTCGCCGGGCCGGACGACTACCGCCCGGGTGCCGATCGCCAGACGACCTTCCTGATTCTCCGCAAGGACGATCTGCTGGATGCGGGGTCCGTCGAACGGGCTGCGCGTGCGCTTCGCAGCCACTTCGGATGAACATTGCCTAAGCATGCCCCAGAGCCCACGATCTCCCGCGGCTGCCGCCGACGGCTCGCCCGGCCAACACCCTTCGCTGCTGGCGCTGATGTTCAGCAGGCGCATCGCCGGGTCCGCCTTGAAGGTCTCCGCGGTGGTGGGAACCGTGCTGAACCTCATCAACAATGGTCCGCAGCTCTGGCAGCACCACACCGTCAACGTGTGGCAGGTGTTGCTCAACTACATTGTTCCGTTCTGCGTCTCGGCCTACAGCGCGGCGCGCAACGAGCGCAGCCGCTGGGGAGTCCCATGACGGGCGCCTCCGACGCGGAAGACAGCCGCGGCGCGAACCGGGAGCGCGAGGGCTCCATGCGCGGCATCAGCGCGGAATCGCTACTGTCGCTGCGGGCGGACATGCTCCGCTTCGCGGATCTCCAGTTGCGGGACCGGGCGATGGCCGAAGACCTCGTCCAGGAGTCGATCGAAGCCGCGCTGCGAAAGTCATCGTCTTTCAATGGCCAGTCCACCCTCAAGACCTGGGTCTTTGCGATCCTGCGCAACCGCATCATCGATCACCTGCGGCAAGCCAGTCGGACGGTCAACATGTCGAGCTTGGTCGACGATGGCGAAGACTGGCACGAGAAGCTCGAAGCAATGTTCACCGAGCGCGGCGCGTGGCGTGACGGCCCCCGCCCGGTTGCCTGGCCCGATCCGCAGGAGTCGATGCAGACAAGGCAGTTCTGGTCCGTTTTCGAGACTTGCCTCGATCACCTGCCGCCCGCCACGGGCCGGGTGTTCATGATGCGGGAGTTCCTTGGATTCGAGTCGGACGAGATCTGTCGCCAGCTGAGCATCTCGACCAGCAATTGCCACGTCATCCTGCATCGGGCACGGCTGAAGCTGCGGACCTGCATGGACACTGGCTGGGGACGACCGGAGGGCGCGCCATGCTGAGCTGCAAGGAAGTCACCCGAGTCTGTTCGGACGAACTAGAGCGCCCGCTCAAGCTGGGTGAGCAGGCGTCGCTGCATCTGCACCTGGTGATGTGCACCGGCTGTACCCAGTATCGGCGGCAACTGCGGACGCTGAGACAGGTGATGCAGGCCTATGCGGAAGGCAGGGCGCTGCCACCGGTTGATCCGCGGGAGGATGAGGACCGCTGAACGGACCCGGCGGGCAAGTCAGAGGTCCAGTGCGAGACGGGGCGTGACGGCCCGAGAAACGCAGACACACATCAGTCCGGCCCGCGTCCTCTCCTCGGGCTTCAGCGCGGAGTCCCGGTGGTCCGGTGTCCCGTCCAGCACTTTCGTGGCGCACGTGCCGCAGGTGCCGGCGCGACAGGAGGCCGGCACGGCAATGCCAGCCGCCTCGATCGCCTCGAGAAGGGTGGACCCGGGCCCGACCTCGACCTGCAGCCCTGATCGCCGCAGTTCGACAATGACGCTGGTGTCGCCTTGGCCATGGGCGCGGCTGAACCGTTCGAATCGCAGCCGATCTTGCAGCCCCTGCTCGTGTGCGACGGTCTGAGCCGCCGCGAGGAGACGGGCCGGGCCGCAGACATAGAAGACAGCGTCGGTTGGTGCACCGGCGACGATGCGGGCCATGTCGAGCCTGGTCCCAGCATCCGCCGTGTGCAGCGACAGCCGCGATCCGAAGTCCCGCTTCAGTTCATCGGCCCACGCCATTTCTGCAACGCTGCGCCCGGCGTAGTGCAGGCTGAAGTCCCGACCTGAGGAATGCAGCGCATGGGCCATGGCCCGGATCGGGGTGATCCCGATGCCGCCTGCCACGAGCACTGCAGGCCTGCGGTCCGGGTGCAAAGGGAAGTGATTGCCCGGCGGGTGGACGTTCAGGCGCAATCCGACGGTATAGAGCCTGTGGACCGCCACCGAGCCACCGCTGCCGTCCGTCTCGGCCAGGACCGCAAGTTCCCAGGCGTCAGTCCGAGAGGGATCGGAGGCGATCGAGTAGCGGCGCGTCGTCGTGCG
>MESD01000099.1:883-6178 GCA_001770815.1 Burkholderiales bacterium RIFCSPHIGHO2_12_FULL_69_20 | reverse complement strand
AGTAAAGCCGCCAGCAACAATCCACCGACCCCCAGGCGCTGGCGCAGCAGCAGAAACAGGCTGGGCGAATCCAGGCTGAACTGCGATTCCATCCACAGCCAGCCCAAGGCCAGCAGCAGCACGCCGGCCACGCCACCGTAGACGCCCTCCCAGCTCTTGCCGGGGCTGATGGTGGGCGCCAGCTTGCGGCGGCCGAAAGCGCGGCCGCAGAAGTAGGCCGAGATGTCGGCCGCCCACACCACGCACATCACCGACAACAGGAAGTTGATGCCCACGTTGCGCGCCTGCGCCATCGCCGCCCACGCCATCCACAGCAGGGCCAGGCCCAGCGCCCAGCGCAGCAGCGGTGGCCACTTGGGCCAGCCCGCCGGCCCGCTGCGCAGCACCAGCGCGCCGCCCAGCAACCAGGCCACGGTGCCCACCAGCCACAGCCCGCCCGCACCACCGATGGCCGGCGGGTGCATCAGGCTGACCCCACACAGCGCAGCCAGCAAGGCGCCGGTGGCCAGCGCCGGCACGGTGCCGGTGGCGCCGTTCAGGCGTGCCCATTCCCAGCCGGCGGCGCTGATCAGCACCAGCGTGAACAGGGCAAACGGCAGCGGGCTGGCCGCGAACAGCGCCGGCAGCAGCAGCGCCAGCAGCACCACGGCGGTGATCACGCGCTGGCGCAGCATCGCTGGCTAGCCGGTGGGCAGTTCGGCCGTGCCGGTGGTCACGGCGCCGAAACGCCGCTCACGACCGGCATAGTCGGCCAGCGCCGCATCGAGCGCATGCACGTCGAAGTCGGGCCACAGGCAATCGGTGAACACCAGTTCGGAGTACGCCACCTGCCAGAGCAGGAAATTGCTGATGCGCACCTCGCCGCCGGTGCGGATGAACAGGTCCGGGTCGGGCGCATGGCGCATCGCCATGAAGCCCGACAGCGCCGCTTCGGTGATCTGCTCGGGCTTCAGGCCCGCGGCCACGGCCTGGCGGCAGGCCTGCACCACGTCCCAGCGGCCACCGTAGTTAAAGGCCACCGACAGCGTGATGCGGGTGTTGTGCCGGGTGGCCTGCTCGGCTTCGTTCCAGGCCGCGCGAAGGCGATCCGACACCGCCTCGCGGTCACCGACGATGACGATCTTCACGCCGTCCTTGGCCAGCTTGCCCAGGTATTTGGTGACGGCCACCAGCACCAGGCCCATCAGGCCGGAAACCTCGTCCTCGGGGCGCTTCCAGTTCTCGGACGAGAAGGCGAACACGGTGAGGTATTCCACCCCGCGGTCGGCGCAGGCATTGATCACCTTGACCAACGCATCGACGCCGGCCTTGTGGCCGAAGAAACGCGGCAGGTAGCGCTTCTTGGCCCAGCGGCCGTTGCCGTCCATCACGATGGCCACATGGCGAGGTACGGCAAGGTCTCTTTTCATGTCAGTGACCGACGATGCGGCTGCCGCAGACGCAATCTATCTGTGCGACGCGGTCAAGCAGAAGCCGCGGGTCCGGCTCTGCCGGCCCGCTGGGTTCGCCCCCCCGGGGGGGAGCGCCGAAGGCGCAACGGGGGGGAGCCATCACACGGCCATGATCTCCGCTTCCTTGGCGTGCACCATCCGGTCGATCTCGACCACCACGCGGTCGGTGAGCTTCTGCACCTCGTCCTGGGCACGGCGCTCGTCGTCTTCGGCCACGGCCTTGTCCTTGAGCAGCTTCTTCAGGTGCTCGTTGGCGTCGCGGCGCAGGTTGCGCACCGCCACCTTGGCGTCTTCGCCAGTGTGGCGCACCACTTTGGTCAGATCGCGGCGACGCTCTTCGGACAGCGCGGGCATCGGCACGCGGATCAGGTCGCCCTGCGAGGCCGGGTTCAGGCCCAGGTCGCTCTCGCGGATGGCCTTCTCGATCTTGGCGGCCAGGCCCTTCTCCCAGGGCTGCACGCTGATCGTGCGCGCATCCACCAGCGACACGTTGGCCACCTGGCTGATCGGCACCATAGCGCCGTAGTAGTCAACATGCACCTGGTCGAGGATGCCCGGATGGGCGCGGCCGGTGCGGATCTTCTGCAGTTCGCCCTTCAGGGCCTCGATGGACTTGGCCATCTTGGCTTCGGCGGTCTTCTTGATGTCGGCAATGGTCATGACAAGTCTCGACGGGTCGGAACGGGATAACGCGCGTAGGCGCTCAGACGTGCACCAGGGTGCCCTCGTCCTCGCCCATCACCACGCGCCTGAGCGCGCCGGGCTTGAAGATCGAGAACACCTTGATCGGCAGTTTCTGGTCGCGGCACAGCGCAAAGGCGGTGGCGTCCAGCACCTGCAGGTTCTTGGCGATGGCCTCGTCGAAACTCACGCTGGCATAACGCGTGGCCGACGGGTCTTTCTTGGGATCGGCGGTGTAGACGCCGTCCACCTTGGTGGCCTTGAGCACGATCTCGGCACCGATCTCGGCACCCCGCAGCGCGGCCGCGGTGTCGGTGGTGAAGAACGGGTTGCCGGTGCCGGCGGCAAAGATCACGATCTTGCCCTCTTCCAGGTACTGCAGCGCCTTGGGCCGCACGTAGCTCTCGACCACCTGCTCGATGGCAATGGCCGACATCACCCGGGCCGTGAGGCCTTCCAGGCGCATCGTGTCGGCCAGCGCCAGCGCGTTCATCACGGTGGCCAGCATGCCCATGTAATCGGCGGTGGCGCGGTCCATGCCCACCGAGCCGCCGGCCACGCCGCGGAAGATGTTGCCGCCGCCGATGACCACGGCCACCTCGACGCCCAGTGCCGTCACCTCTTGCACCTCACGCACCATGCGCACGATGGTGGCCCGGTTGATGCCGTAGGCGTCGTCGCCCATCAAGGCCTCACCCGACAGCTTGAGAAGAATGCGCTTGTAGGCGGGCATGCGGGAGGCTCCTGGTGGGAAGGGGGAGTTTAAGGGCGCCGCGCGGGTTGGCCGCTGGCGCACTGTGGGTTCAGGGGCGCAGCCGCTGCGATCGGCAGCCGGCTGCGCCGGTTCGGGCCACCCGAGGGTGACCCAAGGGCGTCAGGCGCCCTTGGCGGCGGCGACCTGCGCCGCCACTTCGGCCGCGAAGTCGTCAACCTTCTTCTCGATGCCCTCGCCCACGATGTACATCGTGAAGCCCGCCACCTGGGTGTTGGCGGCCTTGAGCATCTGCTCGACGCTCTGCTTGTCGTTCTTGACGAAGGCCTGGTTGAACAGCGAGACCTCCTTCAGGAACTTCTGCACCGAGCCTTCGACACGCTTGGCGACGATTTCGGCCGACTGCACCGGCTTGCCGGCGGCGGTGGCCGCAGCGGCATCCTCGGCGGCCTTCTCGGCAGCGATCTTGCGCTCCTTCTCGACCAGCTCGGCGGGCACGTTGGCCGACGACACCGCCACCGGCTTCATCGCCGCGACGTGCATCGCCACGTCCTTGGCGGCAACGGCGTCACCAGTGAACTCGACCACCACGCCGATGCGCGTGCCGTGCAGGTAGGTGGCCAGTTGCTGGTCGCCGGCAAAGCGCTTGAAGCGGCGGATCGCCACGTTCTCGCCGATCTTGCCGATCAGGCCCTTGCGCACGTCCTCGACGGTCGGGCCGAAACCCTCCTGCGACAGCGGCAGCGCCGACAGCGCGGCCACGTCGGCCGGGTTGGCCTCGGCGATCAGGCCGGCCAGGTTCTTGGTGAAATCCAGGAACGAGTCGTTCTTCGAGACGAAGTCGGTCTCGCAGTTGACCTCGATCATCGCGCCGGTGGTGCCGGCGGCGGTGATCGCGATCACGCCTTCGGCGGTGATGCGCGAGGCGGCCTTGCCGGCCTTGTTGCCCAGCTTGACGCGCAGGATCTCTTCAGCGCGCACCATGTCGCCGTCGGCCTCGGTCAGGGCTTTCTTGCACTCCATCATCGGGGCGTCGGTCTTGGCGCGCAGTTCGCCGACCATGCCTGCAGTGATTGCTGCCATCTTGAATCTCCTTGACTGTGGAGTGCCCGCTCGGGCACCCCAGATATCGGATCAACCGCGTGAAAAAGGGGCTTCAACAGCCCCTTGTCACCGGCCGTGCGGCGAAGGGCTTTACGCGCCTTCGCTCACTTCGACGAATTCATCGCCACCGGCCACGGCCGCCACCACGTCGTTGACCGCGTTGGCCTTGCCGTCCAGCACCGCGTCGGCCACCGCCTTGGCGTAAAGCGCCACGGCCTTGGCCGAGTCGTCGTTGCCGGGGATGATGTAGTCGATGCCCTCGGGCGAGTGGTTGGTGTCGACCACGCCGATCACCGGGATGCCCAGCTTCTTGGCCTCGGCCACGGCGATCTTGTGGTAACCCACGTCGATCACGAACAGGGCATCGGGCAGCGCGCCCATGTCCTGGATGCCGCCGATGTCCTTCTCGAGCTTGGCGATCTCGCGGTCGAACATCAGCGCTTCTTTCTTGGACAGCGACTCCATGCCGGCGTCCTTGGTGGCCTGCATGTCCTTGAGCTTCTTCAGCGACCCCTTGACCGTCTTGAAGTTGGTCAGCATGCCGCCCAGCCAGCGCTGGTCGACGTACGGCTGGCCGGCGCGGTGCGCCTCGAGGCTGATCACCTCGCGCGCCTGGCGCTTGGTGCCCACCATCAGGATGGTGCCGCGCTTGGCGCTCAGCGAGCGAACGAACTTCATCGCCTCCTCGAACTTGGGCAGCGTCTTTTCGAGGTTGATGATGTGGATCTTGTTGCGGTGGCCGTAGATGAACGGGGCCATCTTGGGGTTCCAGAAGCGGGTCTGGTGTCCGAAATGGACGCCCGCTTCCAGCATTTCGCGCATGGTCACTGACATGGAGTTACTCCGAAGGTTGGGTCTAGAATCCGGCGCGAATCGACGCAGGCCGCAGCGGTGATTTCTCCTGCTGCTCTTCCGCTGGACGCTGGTTCAAACGCCCTTCGGAATGTCCTTGCGCCGACACCTTTCGGCAGCCGGTTCGCGGATCGATTTACCTGTTGGGGATGCGCCACCATGGCTCACGCCCACACCCAGGTAAACCCAAAGATTATAGCATCGGCCTCCATGACCTCCGAACTCGCCCCCTTCGACCGCCTGCCTGACCTCTGTGACGCCGCTCATGCGGTGCAATCGGGCCAGGCCAGCGCGGCGGCGCTGATGGAGGCCTGCATCACCGCCGCCGATGGCCCGGCCTGCGCCCAGGTCTACCTGCGGCGCTTCGACGCGCAGGCGCGTGCGGCTGCGGCGGCGGCCGACTTCGCCCATGCGGTGGGCGCCCCGCTGCCGCCGTTGGCCGGGCTGGCGGTGTCGGTCAAGGACTTGTTCGACGTGGCCGGCTGGCCCACCACC
>MESD01000099.1:38-848 GCA_001770815.1 Burkholderiales bacterium RIFCSPHIGHO2_12_FULL_69_20 | reverse complement strand
GGTGGCCGACTGCCCCGCCGTGGCGCGCCTGCGTGCTGTCGGTGCTGCGCTGACCGGCCACACCAACCTGAGCGAATTTGCCTACTCGGGCGTGGGCATCAACCCGCACCACGGCACGCCGGTCAACCCGGTGACGGCCGCGCTCAACCCCACGCCGCGCATCCCCGGCGGCAGCACCTCGGGCGGCGCGGTGTCGGTGGCCACCGGCGCGGCCTGGGCGGCGCTGGGCTCGGATACCGGTGGCTCGATCCGCATCCCCGCGGCGCTGCAGGGGCTGGTGGGCTTCAAGAACACCCAGCGGTTGACGCCGCTGCAGGGCGCCGTGCCGCTGTCGAGCACGCTGGACACCGCCTGCGCCATCACCCGCAGCGTGCGCGATGCGGTGCTGCTGCACGGCGTGCTGGCGGCGCGCACGCCGCAGCCGCTGGCCAGGCCGCTGCACGCGCTGCGGCTGGGCGTGCCGCAGACGCTGATGCTCGACGGGCTGGATGCCGAGGTCGGGCGCGCCTTCGACCATGTGCTGGACGTGCTGCGCGCCGGCGGTGCGCTGATCGAGGACGTGCCGCTGCCCACGCTGACCAATCTGGCGGGCCTGCAGTCGCAAGGGGGCTTCGCCGCGGCCGAGAGTTGGGCCTGGCACCGTGCCCGGCTGGCCGAGCGCGAGGCCGACTACGACCCGCGCGTGTCGCAGCGCATCCGCCGCGGCGAGGCCATCGGCGCGGCCGACTACATCGATCTGCTGAACGCCCGCCAGCGCTGGATCGCCCAGGTGCAGACCGAGGTGCAGGGCTTCGACGCGCTGCTGTCGCC
>MESD01000098.1 GCA_001770815.1 Burkholderiales bacterium RIFCSPHIGHO2_12_FULL_69_20 | reverse complement strand
CGATGCTTCGCGGACAAAGCGCTGTGACGTGTGCTCGCGTGTCAAGCCCTGAACGGCCCCGCGGCCTCGGCCCGGCCGCAGCGGAACTCGACGGCGATGGAGCTGACCGTCGCAACGTCCGCAACGAGCCGTGAGTAATCAATGCGTCAACCGCCCGACAGGCTGTTGGCGTCCTCGCCCACACCACCGGCCAGGTGCGCCGTGCAGTCCACCAGGCTCACAGCGTGAGGTGCCAAGGCGGCAGCCACGGTCAGCGAGGTATTGGACAGCCGATCGGGCGCCGCCAGCTGCGGCGGCAGTTGCAGCGGCCCGCGCTGCAGCCACTCGCGGATCACCAGGCCATGCGTCACCACGGCCAGCGGCCCGCGCAGCCTGGCCTGCTGCGTCAGCACCCAGGCCCATGCCGCGACGCAGCGCGCGCGGAAATCGACCTGCGATTCGCCGTTCGGCGGCGCGGCGGCGCTGGTCAGCGGATCGAAGCCCAGGCTGTCGTAGAGCCGGCCGCGCAGATCGCCGAAGTTGCGTTCGTGCAGCAGCGGCGTGGTGATCACCGGCAGGCCGCAGGCACGCGCGATGGCCTCGGCCGTCTGCAGCGCCCGCGGCAGATCGCTGCTGACGATGCCCACGGGCGCCAGCGGCTGCCCGGCCTGCAGCCGGCGCGCCAGCGCCGCAGCCTGCGCCTGGCCGTGGTCGGACAGCGGCGTGTCGGCCGGCTGCATCACGCGGGCCACGTTGAGAGGGGTTTCGCCGTGGCGGATGATCAGCAAGGTCATGGGTGCGATTCGGTTAGGCTTGTCCGATGGATTGGATCGACGATTGGTTGCCGGCCTGGCAGTTTGCCGAAGTTCACCACAGCCGCAGCTCGGCCAGCCCGGCGCAGTTGCTGGATGCCGCCGCAGCGTACCGCCCCGACGATGACCGCCTGATCGGCGCGGCCATGGCGCTGCGCGAATCACCCGGCCGGCTGGCCGCAGCGTTGGGCCTGTCCAGCGCACTGGCGGACCGGCCGCGATTTGGTAAATCCGATTTCCTGCCATTGGGCCGCCTGGGTGACGAGGCCCTGGCCTACGGCCTGGCAGGCCGCTTCTGGGAGCCGGGCTACGGCTTGGTGAAGCTGGCCGATGCCGCGGCTTTTCGGGCCTATGCGGCACCGGGCGTGGCCAAGATGCTGCTGGCCTTCGAGGCCCGTGTCGAGGGCAAGACCACCCGCATCACCACACTGTCGCGCCTGGTTTGCCCCGACGCCGCCACGCGCCACCGCGTTGCGCTGTATTGGGCGGTGATCCGCCCGGTCAGCGGCCTGATCCGGCGCCGCATGCTGGCGCAGATCCGGCGGGCGGCCGAGGCGGCTTGACGGCTGCGGCACCGAGCTCGCCCGGTGCGCGGCGGGTGGCCGCTCAACGCACCAGGTTCACGCCGCCATCGACGGTGAGCGTGGTACCCACCACGTAGTCGCCGGCGCGCGAGGCCAGGTAGATCGCCGCGCCCGCCATGTCGTCGTCCACGCCGATGCGCCGCGCCGGGATGCGCGCGGCCACGGCCTCGGCCTCGTCGCGGGCGGCGCGGTTCATGTCGCTGGCAAAGGCGCCCGGGCACAGTGCGTTGACGACGATGTTGTCCTCCACCAGCCGCAGCGCCAAACGCTTGGTCAGGTGGATCAGCCCGGCCTTGCTGGCGGCGTAGCTGTAGGTCTCTTGCGGGTTCACCGTCTGGCCGTCGATCGAGGCGATGTTGATCACCTTGGCCGGCTGGGCGCCCCCGTGAAAAGCCGCGCCGGCCTTGAGTTGGGCATGCAGTGCCTGCGTCAGGAAGAACGGCGCCTTCAGGTTCAGGTCGACCACCTTGTCCCAGCCCTTCTCGGGAAACTCGTCGAAGGGCGCGCCCCAGGCCGCCCCGGCGTTGTTGACCAGTATGTCGAGCCGCGGCTCGCGGTCGGCATAGGCGGCCACCAGCGCGGCGATGCCGGCGTGGGTGGACACATCGGCCGGCAGCGAGAAGCAGGGGCCGATGGCCGACAGCTCGGCCGCGGTGGCGTCGCAGGCCTCGGCCTTGCGCGCCGAGAGGTAGACCCGCGCGCCTTGGCGCAAAAAGCCCTCGGCGATCATGCGGCCGATGCCGCGTGAACCGCCGGTGATCAGGGCCACGCGGCCGTCGAGTGAGAAGAGCTTGCTCATGGTGATGCCTTGGATGTGAGGGGAGTGGTTCAACCGAAATTCGACGCGACGGCCATCGCGCCCAGCCGCGCGTTGATGGCGTGGAACTCGGCCACCGTCTGTTCGATGATCTGCTGCACGCTGGCCACGCCGTGGATCAGCCCGGCCGATTGCCCGGCCAGTGCCGGCGCGGCATTCATGTCGCCGTCGAAGTACACGCCGCGGATGCCCTTGAAGGTGTCGACGGGCATCAGCCCGGCCTCGTGGATCACTTTCGTGAAGTCGGTCTTCAGTGCGCGGATGCAGGGCGTGGCCTTGGTGTTGAGCACCCAGGTGCCAGTGGCGTCGGCGGCGACGATGGCGTTCTTGTAGCCGGCATGCACCGGGCTCTCGGCGCTGGCCACGAAGCGCGTGCCCATCTGGATGCCCTCGGCGCCCAGCGCGAAGGCCGCCGCCATGCCACGGCCGTCGACGATGCCACCGGCGGCGATCAGCGGCACGGCCACGCGCTCGCGGATGGCCTGCAGCAGCACCAGCGTGCTCACTTCTTCCGGGTTCTTGAAGCCGCCACCCTCGGCGCCCTCGACCACCAGGCCGTCGATGCCGGCGTCCTCGCACTTGAGCGCCAGATCGAGCGTGGGCACCGCGTGGTAGACCACGATACCGGCATCGTGCAAGGGCTTGATGAACTTGGCAGGGCTGCCGGCCGAGGTGGTGACGAAGCGGATGCCCGCCTCGCAGACGAAGCGCAGCATCGCGTCGTCCTTCAGGAAGCGGATCGGCAGGTTGACGCCGAAGGGCAGGCCCAGCGCGACCATCTGCCGGATCTCCTGCTGGCAGGCCTCGGTCTCGCCCGAGCTGGTCTCGATGATGCCCAGCCCGCCGGCGCGCGACACTGCGCTGGCCAGCGGCGTTCGGGCGATCCAGCCCATCGGCGCCTGCACGATGGGGTAACGGGCGCCGGTGTGGGCAAGGACTCGATTCATGGTCGGCAACTCGGCTCGGTGCTTGGGAGGGGCAGTGTCGATGCCCCCCCGGGTGGCGGCAGTCGCCTAAGTGCCAGGGTCACCAGGGTCGCCAGGGTCGCCCGGGGCGCCAGGGCCGGCGGTCCACTCGGTCAGGTAGTCGGCCGCGCCGCCACGGGCGCTGCGCCTGCCCTGACTGGCGGTGCCGATGCTGACGAAGCACACCGCCTGCTCGTCGCCGGCCAGCGCCAGCGCGCGGGCAAAGCGGGCGCTGCGCACCGCGCGGCCGCTGGTCAGCATCGCGCCGAAGCCCAGGCCATGCGCGGCCAGCAGCAGGTTCATCAATGCCGCGCCCAGCGTCACCGCGCGCTCGATGATCGGCACCTCGGGGTCGTCGGGCGCGGCCTTCAGCACCGCCAGCAGCAGCACCGGCGCGCGGTGCGCCTTCTCGCGGCTCTTGGCCACGTCGACGGCGCTGACCGGCGGATCGTCGCCGGCCGCGCGGTCACGCAGGCAGGCCTCGAACAGGTCGGCCAGTGCACCACGCTGGTGGTCGGCAATGCGGATCAGCCGCCAGGGCCGCAGCCCGCGGTGGTCGGGCGCGCAAGCGGCAGCGTCCACCATCTGCTGCAGCTGCGCCGCATCGGGCCCTGGCGCCGACAGCCGCTTGGGCGCCACCGAATGGCGGCTGCCGATCAGCGCCAGCACCAGGCCCGCCAGGTCGGCATCGGTCTCACCGGCGTCGTCGTCGAGGTCGCTGTGCATGATGGCCGTGGATTCTGGCACTCAAGCCAAATGGGGCATCGCGGCGCCGCAGTGCCAGCACTGGTCGAACGGCCCGTCGATGATCTCGCCGCAGCCCGGGCAGGCCCAGCGCCGCTCGGGCGGGTGCTGCAGGTGGTGCAGCAGCGCGCGGGCCTCGCCCAGGCGCTGCTCGTCGTCCAGCCACAGCTCGGGCAGGGCCTGGTCGGGCGGGATCTCGCCGGCAATGCCGCTGGCATAAGCGCGTTGCACCGTCACCGCCAGCCCGGCGCCGTTGAGCACATCGGCCCACAGCGTGGCGATGGCCAGATTCGGCGCCTGAACCAGGCGCTTCATGCCAGGCGCGCCGGCCGCGACGAC
The DNA here is from genome assembly GCA_001770815.1 of Burkholderiales bacterium RIFCSPHIGHO2_12_FULL_69_20. Lineage (GTDB taxonomy): Bacteria > Pseudomonadota > Gammaproteobacteria > Burkholderiales > Burkholderiaceae_C > Pseudaquabacterium. Next base: position 2,150 of record MESD01000098.1, on the reverse strand, counting down.
ACCACGATGCCCGCCACGATCAGCGCAAACGCCAGGCCGTGGAACAGCCTTGGCCATTCGCCCAGCAGCGCGGCCGACAACAGCGCGGCAAACAGCGGCGTCAGGTTGGCAAAAAACGCCGCCGCCGTGGGCCCGGCCTGCGCCACGCCCAGGCCCCACAACCGATAGGCGATCAGCGACGGGCCGATGGCCACGTACAGCAGTGCGGCGATCAGCCAGGGCGACCAGGTCACCGTGTCGGTGCCGGGCTGCATCCACTCGCCCAGGCCGGCCGCCGCGGTGGCCCACATGAGGCCCAGCGCCATCTGGATGCAGAGAAATTCGGCCCAATGCCAGTCGGGCCGCTGCGCGCCCTGCATGGCCGCCGGCGGGCGCGCCAGCAGCCAGCTGTAGACGCTCCAGCTGAGGATGGCCAGCAGCATCAGCAGATCACCCGGCACCAGCTGTACCCGCAGCAGCGCCGACCATTCACCGCGCGACAGCACCACCGCCACACCGGCCAGCGACAGCACCGCGCCGATCAGCTGCGCGCGGCGCGGCCGTTCGCCGTAGAAGGCCATGCCCAGCGCCAGCGCCCACACCGGCGAGCTGGCGGCGATCAGCGTCACGTTCAGCGGCGTGCTGGTCTTCAGCGCCAGGTACTGCAGCGCGTTGTAGGCGCCCACGCCGGTCAGGCTGAGCAGCGCCAGGTGCGGCCAGCGCGCGCCGAGCTGTGCGCGCCGCTGCGCGCTGCCAAAGGCGCGCCAGCCCAACGGCAGCAGCAGCGCCAGCGCGATCGCCCAGCGCAGCGCATTCAGCCACAACGGGCTGATCTGCTGGATCGCCAGCCGGCCCACCACCGCGTTGCCGGCCCACAGCAGCGGCGGCACGGCAAGCATCAAGGCCAGGCGGGGGGTGATTTGCATGGGACAACGGTTGTGGGCAGCGCGCGATTGTGGCCGCGCAACCGCCGCGGCGCGGACGGGCCGGGCAATGCCCCGTGCCGGCAGGCCCGCGGCCACGCGGTTACGCTTGATGTCCCGATTTCAAAACACCGGAGACTTCCCACCATGCCCCAAGCCATCCAGATCCAGCAGTACGGCGGCCCCGAGATGATGCAGCTCGTCGAGTTGCCGGTCGGCGAGCCCGGCCCCGGCGAGATCCGCATCCGCCACCATGCCATCGGCCTGAACTTCATCGATGTCTACCAGCGCACCGGCCTGTACCAGAACCCGCTGCCGCTGAACCTGGGCATGGAAGGCGCGGGCATCGTCGAGGCGGTGGGCGCGGGTGTCACGCACCTGTCGGCGGGCGACCGTGCCGCCTACGCCAGCAACCCGCCCGGCAGCTACAGCCAGGTGCGGGTGATGCCGGCGCGCACCGTGTGCAAGCTGCCCGACGCCATCAGCTTCGAGACCGGCGCGGCGATGATGCTCAAGGGCCTGACGGCGCAGTACCTGCTGAAGAAGACGCTGCCGGTCGAAGGCCTGGTGGCGGGTGACCATGTGCTGTTCCATGCCGCCGCCGGTGGTGTGGGCCTGATCGCCTGCCAATGGGCCAAGGCGCTGGGCCTGCAGCTGATCGCCACCGCCGGCAGCGACGCCAAGTGCCAGTTGGCGCTGGACCATGGCGCGGCGCATGCGATCAACTACCGCACTGAAGACTTCGTCGCCCGCGTCAAGGCCATCACCGGCGGCGCCGGCGTGAAGGTGGTCTACGACTCGGTGGGCAAGGACACCTTCGAGGGCAGCCTGAACGTGCTGCGCCCCTTCGGCCTGCTGGCCAGCTTCGGCAATGCCTCGGGCCCGGTGCCGCCGTTTGCGCCCGGCATCTTGGGCGCCAAGGGCTCGCTCTACCTCACCCGCCAGACCCTGTTCACCCACATCGCCACGCGCGAGGCCTGCCAGGCCATGGCCGACGACCTGTTTGCGGTGGTGCAGAGCGGCGCGGTGAAGATCCGCATCGACCAGCGCTACCCGCTGGCCGAAGTGGCGCGCGCCCACACCGAGCTGGAAGCGCGCAACACCACGGGCTGCAGCATCCTGCTGCCTTGAGGTGATGGGGAGCCGGTTTCGGCTCTCAGCTGACCTTGCTGGACTGCTTGAAAGCCGCCGTTCCAGCGCAGTGGCGGCCAGGCCGAGGCCGTGGAGCCGTTCAGGGCTTGACGCGCG
>MESD01000097.1 GCA_001770815.1 Burkholderiales bacterium RIFCSPHIGHO2_12_FULL_69_20 | reverse complement strand
GCAAGGAAGAGGGCGGCCGCCACACGCCGTTCTTCAACAACTACCGTCCGCAGTTCTACTTCCGCACGACGGACGTGACCGGCGCGGTGGAGTTGCCCAAGGACAAGGAGATGGTGATGCCTGGCGACAACGTCAGCATCACGGTCAAGCTGATCGCACCGATCGCGATGGAAGAAGGCCTGCGCTTCGCCATCCGTGAGGGCGGCCGCACCGTGGGCGCCGGCGTCGTCGCCAGCATCATCGCCTGATCCGTTGCATGACCAGCCGGCGGCCTAGCAGGCAGCCGGCTTCATCGCTCTTTACAAGGAACCGTCATGCAAAAGCAAAAGATCCGCATCCGCCTGAAGGCGTTCGACTACAAGCTGATCGACCAATCGGCACTCGAGATCGTCGACACCGCCAAGCGCACCGGCGCCATCGTGCGCGGCCCCGTGCCGTTGCCCACGCGCATGCAGCGTTTCGACATCCTGCGTTCGCCGCACGTCAACAAGACCTCGCGCGACCAGTTCGAGATCCGCACGCACCAGCGCCTGATGGACATCGTCGACCCGACCGACAAGACCGTGGACGCGTTGATGAAGCTCGACCTGCCAGCCGGTGTCGACGTCGAGATCAAGCTGCAATAAGCGACGGCGGCTTGCGGGCTAACCCGCAAGCACGCTATACTCGCGAGCTTTTCGCCGATCGGCTGCGCTGCAGTTTTGCAGCAAGGTTGGTCGGCGACAGTGTTTGAGGTGGTGGCCGCCGATCGTTCAGGCGAGCAGGCGGACCCCCACCCGAACCACCGCCACCCCCGGCCAATCGATGTCGGGTGTTTGAAACAAAGGCCTTCGACCCGCGATGGGAACAAGGCTGGAGAAAAGCCATGACGACAGCTGCAAATAGCTATCGCCTCGGTTTGCTGGGCCGCAAGGTCGGCATGATGCGCATCTTCACGGACGATGGCGACGCCATCCCCGTCACGGTGCTCGACGTGTCGAACAACCGCGTCACCCAGGTCAAGACCGAGCAGACCGACGGCTACAACGCCCTGCAAGTGGCGTTCGGTTCGCGCAAAGCATCGCGTGTGACCAAGCCCGAAGCCGGCCACCTTGCCAAGGCAGGTGTGGAAGCCGGTGAAATCCTCCAGGAATTCCGCGTGCCCGCCGACGTGGTGGGCCAGTACGCGCCGGGCGCCAACGTGCCCGTCACGCTGTTCGCGGTGGGCCAGACGGTCGACGTGCAGGGCACCTCGATCGGCAAGGGCTTCATGGGCACGATCAAGCGCCACAACTTCAAGTCGCAGCGCGCGTCGCACGGCAACAGCCGTTCGCACAACGTGCCGGGCTCGATCTCGATGGCGCAGGATCCGGGCCGCGTGTTTCCGGGCAAGAAGATGTCCGGCCACATGGGTGACGAGACCGTGAGCGTGCAGAACCTCGACATCATCCGCATCGACGAGGCCCGTCAGCTGCTGCTGGTGCGTGGCGCGGTGCCGGGTGCCAAGAGCGGTTTTGTGACCGTGCGCCCCGCCATCAAGGTCAAGGCCAAGAAGGGAGCCCAGTGATGCAACTCGAGCTTCTGAACGAGCAAGGCCAGGCGACTGCCAAATTCGACGCGCCGGACACCGTGTTCGCGCGTGACTACAACGAAGCCCTGGTGCACCAGGTGGTCGTGGCCTACCAGGCCAACGCCCGCCAAGGCACCCGTGCCCAGAAAAACCGCGAAGCAGTCAAGCACAGCACCAAGAAGCCGTGGCGCCAGAAGGGCACCGGCCGCGCGCGCGCCGGTTCCACCTCGTCGCCGATCTGGCGTGGGGGCGGTCGCACCTTCCCGAACATGGCCGACGAGAATTTCTCGCACAAGGTCAACAAGAAGATGTACCGCGCCGGCATGGCTGCGATCCTGTCGCAGCTGGCCCGTGACGGCCGCCTGTCGGTGGTCGATTCGATCTCGGTCGAGTCGCCCAAGACCAAGTTGCTCGCCGCCAAGTTCAAGGCCATGGGCCTGGAATCGGTGCTGGTGATCGCCGACAACGTCGACGAGAACCTGGCGCTGGCTTCGCGCAACCTGGCCAACGTGCTGGTGATCGAGCCGCGTTACGCCGATCCGCTGTCACTCGTCTTCTACAAGAAGGTGCTGGTGACCAAGGCCGCGATCGAGCAGCTCAAGGAGATGTTCGCATGAGCCACGGTGCAATGAATCTGAAGTTCACCGAAGCCCGCCTGGCCCAGGTGCTGGTCGCGCCGATCGTGTCCGAAAAGGCCACGAGCGTCGCCGAAAAGCACAACCAGGTGCTCTTCAAGGTGCTGCGTGACGCCACCAAGCCCGAGATCAAGGCCGCCGTCGAGCTGCTGTTCAAGGTCGAGGTGATGGACGTCAACGTCGTCAACCAGAAGGGCAAGACCAAGCGCTTTGGTGGTCGCATCGGCCGTCGTGACCACGCCCGCAAGGCGTATGTGTCGCTGAAGCCGGGCCAGGAGCTCAACTTCTCTGGGGAGGCCGCGTAAATCATGGCCGTCGTCAAAGTCAAACCCACCTCACCCGGCCGTCGTGCCGTGGTCAAGGTGGTGCACAAGCACCTGCACAAGGGCGCACCCGAGGCTTCGCTGCTCGAGCCGCAGAAGCAGAACGCTGGCCGTAACAACAACGGTCACATCACAGTTCGCCACAAGGGCGGTGGTCACAAGCACCACTACCGCGTGGTCGACTTCGTTCGCAACAAGGATGGCATTCCCGCCACCGTCGAGCGCATCGAGTACGACCCGAACCGCACCGCGCACATCGCGCTGGTCTGCTACGCCGATGGCGAGCGCCGCTACATCATCGCCCCGCGCGGTCTTGAAGTCGGTGCCAAGCTGCTGAGCGGCGCCGAGGCGCCGATCAAGGCCGGCAACACGCTGCCGATCCGCAACATCCCGGTGGGCTCCACCATCCATTGCGTGGAGATGGCGCCTGGCAAGGGCGCGCAGATCTCGCGCTCGGCCGGCACCTCGGTCACGTTGATGGCCCGCGAAGGCACCTACGCCCAGGTCCGCCTGCGCTCGGGAGAGGTTCGCAAGATCCACATCGACTGCCGTGCCACCATCGGCGAGGTGTCGAACGAAGAGCACAACCTGCGCCAGTACGGCAAGGCCGGCGCCATCCGCTGGAAGGGCATCCGCCCGACCGTGCGCGGTGTGGCCATGAACCCGGTGGACCACCCGCACGGCGGCGGCGAAGGCCGCACCGGCGAAGGTCAGGCCCAGGTCTCGCCGTGGAACACGCTCACCAAGGGCTACCGCACTCGCAGCAACAAGCGCACGCAAGGCATGATCGTGTCGCGCCGCAAGAAGTAAGGGTCCACCATGGCACGCTCACTCAAAAAAGGTCCCTTCGTGGACCACCACCTGCAAGCCAAGGCCGACAAGGCCGTGGCTGGCAAGGACAAGAAGCCGATCAAGACCTGGTCCCGTCGTTCGACGATCCTGCCTGATTTCATCGGCCTCACGATCGCCGTTCACAACGGCAAGCAGCACATCCCCGTGTACGTGACCGACCAGATGGTCGGCCACAAGCTCGGCGAGTTCGCGATGACCCGGAATTTCAAGGGCCACCCCGCGGACAAGAAGGCGAAGAAGTAAGGGGCCGACGATGGAAACCAAAGCAATCGTCCGTGGCGTCCGACTTTCTGCCGACAAGGGCCGCCTGGTGGCGGACCTGGTCCGTGGCAAGCGGGTCGACCAGGCACTGAACATCCTCGCCTTCACGCAGAAGAAGGCTGCCGGCATCGTCAAGAAGGCCCTGGAGTCCGCGATCGCGAACGCCGAGCACAACGACGGCGCCGACATCGACGAGCTGAAGATCACGTCGATCTACATCGAGCAGGGCGCCACGCTGAAGCGCTTCTCGGCCCGCGCCAAAGGCCGGGGCAACCGCATCAGCAAGCCCACCTGTCACATTTATGTGACGGTCGGCAACTGAAAGGCTGAGGGAAGACTATGGGACAGAAGATCCATCCGACCGGCTTTCGCCTTTCGGTCACCCGTGCCTGGGCTTCACGCTGGTACGCATCGAGCCGCAACTTCGCGGGCATGCTCGCCGAAGACCTTGACGTGCGCGAGTACCTCAAGAAGAAGCTCAAGAACGCCGCCGTCTCGCGCATCCTGATCGAGCGCCCCGCCAAGAACGCCCGCATCACCATCTACTCGGCGCGTCCGGGCGTGGTGATCGGCAAGAAGGGCGAGGACATCGAGAACCTCAAGGCCGAACTGACCAAGCGTCTGGGCGTGCCGGTGGCCGTGAACATCGAAGAGGTGCGCAAGCCCGAAATCGATGCGCAGCTGATCGCCGACTCGATCACCCAGCAGCTCGAGAAGCGCATCATGTTCCGCCGCGCCATGAAGCGCGCGATGCAGAACGCGATGCGCCTGGGCGCCCTGGGCATCAAGATCATGTCGTCGGGCCGGCTCAACGGCATCGAGATCGCGCGTTGCGAGTGGTACCGCGAAGGCCGCGTGCCGCTTCACACCCTGCGTGCCGACATCGACTACGGCTTCTCGGAAGCCAAAACCACCTACGGCGTCATCGGCGTCAAGGTCTGGGTGTATCGGGGTGACAACCTGGGCCGCGGTGACGCGCCCGGCGCTGCCAAGACCGAGACCCAGGACGATGATCGCCGCCCGCGCCGTGGTCCGCGTCCCGGCGGCCCCGGTGGCCCGGGCCCGGACCGTCGTGGTCCCCGCCCTGGCCCTGGTGCCGACCGTGGTCCGCGCAGCGATGCCGCCCCGGCCGAAGCCCGTCCGACCGAATTGGGTCCGGACGGCAAGCCGGCTGCCAAGCGCGTGCGCAAGGTGGCCGCGCCCGGCACCGGCGCCGCCTAAGGAGTAGAACAACATGCTGCAACCAGCACGTCGCAAGTACCGCAAGGAACAGAAGGGCCGAAACACAGGTGTCGCCACCCGCGGCGCCAATGTGTCCTTCGGTGAATTCGGCCTCAAGGCCACCGAGCGCGGCCGCATCACCGCACGCCAGATCGAAGCCGCTCGTCGGGCGATCTCGCGTCACATCAAGCGCGGTGGCCGCATCTTCATCCGCATCTTCCCGGACAAGCCGATCTCGCAGAAGCCTGCTGAAGTCCGCATGGGCAACGGCAAGGGCAACCCGGAGTACTACGTGGCCGAGATCGTGCCCGGCAAGGTGCTCTACGAGCTGAACGGTGTGCCGGAGACGCTGGCGCGCGAAGCGTTCACGCTGGCTGCCGCCAAGCTGCCGCTGCGCTGCACGTTCGTCGTGCGCCAGGTCGGCACCTGAACACGGAGCACCTCATGACCAAAGCATCTGAACTCCGCGCCAAGGACGTCGCCGGCCTCGAGAAGGAAGTCACCGACCTCCTCAAGGCCCACTTCGGCCTGCGCATGCAGAAGGCCACGCAACAGCTGGCCAACCACCAAACGCTGGGCCAGACGCGCCGCGACATCGCGCGCGCCAAGACCATCCTGGCCGAGAAGAAGAAGGGAGCCGCCAAGTGAGCGAAGCCCAAACCGCAACCGCAGCGTCAGCCGCAACGCCGGCCACCGCCGCCAAGAACACGCGCACCCTGGTGGGCCGCGTGGTCAGCGACAAGCGCAACAAGACTGTCACCGTACTGGTCGAGCGCCGCGTCACGCACGAGCTGTACGGCAAGATCGTCGGCCGCTCGCGCAAGTACCAGGCGCACGACGAAAAGGGCGAGTACCACATGGGTGACATGGTCGAGATCGCCGAAGGCCGGCCGATCAGCAAGACCAAGTCCTGGGTGGTGACCCGCCTGCTCAAGAAGGCTGGGCTGGTCTAAGCCGCAGGCCACCAGGGGCTTTGCGGCCCCGCCAGGCCCGCTCGCGGCCGGAACGCTGGGATACTGGCGGCCGGCCGTTTTCGCTTTCTGGACGCGCTTTCTGAGCGGCCCGGCCGTTTCACTTCCATGCAGCCACAAGAGGAGATGCAGATGATCAAGGTAGGCGACCCATTGCCCAAGGGCACGCTCAACGAATTCGTCGAGGTCGAGGGCAACGGCTGCTCGATCGGCCCGAACAGTTTCGACGTGGCCAAGGAAACGGCGGGCAAGAAGATCGCGCTGTTCGCACTGCCGGGCGCCTACACGCCCACCTGCTCGGCCAAGCATGTGCCGGGTTATGTGCAGAAGGCCGATGAGCTCAAGGCCGCAGGCATCGACGAGATCTGGTGCGTCAGCGTCAACGACGCCTTCGTGATGGGAGCCTGGGGCCGTGACCAGCACACTGGCGGCAAGGTGCGCATGATGGCCGACGGCAGTGCCGACTTCAGCAAGGCCACCGGCCTGACGCTGGACCTGACCACCCGTGGCATGGGCCTGCGAAGCAACCGCTACTCGATGCTGGTGGTCGACGGCGTGGTCAAGTCGCTCAATGTCGAAGGCCCGGGCAAGTTCGAGGTGAGCGACGTCGACACGATGCTGCGCCAGGCCAAGGACATCCTCGCCTGAGCGGCTTGAAAGAATTTGCGGCCCGGGTGCTTGACGTGCACTCGGGTTATCGCCCATAATCCGCAGCTTCGCCGGAAGGCAGCTTTCTCATTCGTAGAAAAGCGGCTTTACCGGATCCGCCCAACCAGCATCCTCGGCGCCAGCAGGCGCGGTTGATGATGACGGGCCCAAGACTGACTGACGAGCCGGGCATGCAGCCTGGCATGACGGTCAAGTTGGGGACACAAATGATCCAAATGCAATCGCGACTCGACGTCGCTGACAACACGGGCGCCAAGTCCGTCATGTGCATCAAGGTGCTTGGTGGCTCCAAGCGTCGTTATGCCGGCATTGGCGACATCATCAAGGTGTCGATCAAGGAAGCCGCGCCGCGTGGCCGCGTCAAAAAAGGCGAGGTCTACAGCGCCGTGGTGGTGCGTACCGCCAAGGGCGTGCGTCGGCAGGATGGCTCGCTGGTCAAGTTCGACGGCAATGCCGCCGTGCTGCTGAACAACAAGATGGAGCCGATCGGCACCCGCATCTTCGGGCCGGTGACGCGCGAACTGCGCACCGAGCGTTTCATGAAGATCGTGTCGCTGGCGCCCGAGGTGCTGTAAGCACGGCGCGCGGGCAAAGGACTTAAGCCATGAACAAACTTCGCAAGGGCGACCAGGTCATCGTATTGACGGGTCGTGACAAGGGCAAGCGCGGCACCATCTCGCAGCGCGTCGACGAACAGAAGGTGGTCGTCGAGGGCATCAACGTGGTGAAGAAGCACGTGAAGCCCAACCCGATGAAGGGCACGACGGGCGGTGTGGTCGACAAGACGATGCCGATCCACCAATCCAATGTCGCGATCTTCAATGCCGCGACTGGCAAAGCCGACCGGGTGGGCGCAAAGATCCTTGCCGATGGCAAGAAGGTCCGCGTCTTCAAGTCGAGTGGCGAAGAGATCAAGGCCTAAGGCCGAGGAAGACAGGGGTTCAGCATGGCTCGTCTGCAACAGTTTTACCGCGAAAAAGTCGTCCCCGATCTGGTGGCCAAGTTTGGCTACAAATCGGTGATGGAAGTGCCGCGCCTGACCAAGATCACGCTCAACATGGGTGTGAGCGAGGCGGTCGCCGACAAGAAGGTGATGGACCACGCCGTGAGCGACCTCACCAAGATCGCCGGCCAGAAGCCTGTGGTCACCAAGTCGCGCAAGCCGATTGCCGGCTTCAAGATCCGCGAGAACTTGGCCATCGGCTGCATGGTCACGCTGCGTGGCGTCCAGATGTATGAATTCCTGGACCGTTTCGTGACCATCGCCTTGCCCCGGGTGCGCGACTTCCGCGGCATCTCGGGTCGATCGTTCGACGGTCGTGGCAACTACAACGTGGGTGTGAAAGAGCAGATCATCTTTCCGGAAATCGAGTACGACAAGATCGATGCGCTCCGGGGCATGAACATCAGCTTCACGACCACCGCCAAGAACGACGACGAGGCCAAGGCGCTGTTCGCGGCGTTCCGCTTCCCCTTCAAGAACTGAGGCGACCCATGGCCAAACTTTCCCTCATTCAGCGCGAAGAAAAGCGCGAGAAGCTCGTCGCCAAGTTCGCAAAGAAGTATGCCGAACTGAAGGGCATCGCCAACGATGCCAAGAAGTCCGACGAAGAGCGCTACCTGGCTCGCCTCGAACTGCAGCGGCTGCCGCGCAATGCTTTCCCGACCCGTCTGCGCAACCGCTGCGGCCTGACTGGTCGTCCGCGCGGTACTTTCCGCACCTTCGGCCTCGGCCGCAGCAAGATCCGTGAACTCGCCTTCAAGGGCGACATTCCCGGTGTGACCAAGGCCAGCTGGTAAGCGGCTCGAGCAGGAGAATTCACAATGAGCATGAGTGATCCCATCGCCGACATGCTGACGCGCATTCGCAATGCGCAGTTGGTTCAGAAGGCGATCGTCTCGATGCCTTCGTCGAAGGTCAAGGTGGCCATTGCCCAAGTCCTGAAGGACGAGGGTTACATCGATGGCTTCAAGGTCAAGTCCGAGGGCGCGAAGAGCGAACTCGAAGTGGCGCTGAAGTACTACGCAGGCAAGCCGGTGATCGAGCGCATCGAGCGCGTGAGCCGTCCTGGTTTGCGTGTGTACAAGGGCCGTGATGCCATTCCGCAGGTCATGAACGGCCTGGGTGTGGCGATCGTCACCACGCCCAAGGGTGTGATGACCGACCGCAAAGCTCGCCTGACCGGTGTCGGTGGCGAAGTGCTTTGCTACGTGGCCTGACCGGCGAAGGAGAGACAAGAATGTCCCGCGTTGGAAAGATGCCGATCGCCGTCCCGCAAGGGGTGGACGTGCAGATCTCGGCCGATCAGATCACCGTCAAGGGCGCCAATGGCACCTTGGTCCGCGCAGCCAATGCGCTGGTCACGGTGCAAAAGGATGGCGCCACCATCACCTTGCTGCCTGCGAACGACAGCGTTGCAGCCAATGCAATGAGCGGCACCATGCGTGCGCTGCTCAACAACATGGTCAACGGCGTGAGCAAGGGCTTCGAGAAGAAGCTCAACCTGGTGGGCGTCGGTTATCGCGCCCAGGCCCAGGGCAGCAAGCTCAACCTGCAGATCGGGTTCTCGCATCCGGTGGTCAAGGAGATGCCTGCCGGCGTCACCGTGGCCTGTCCGACGCAGACCGAAATCGTGATCAAGGGCGCTGACCGGCAAGTGGTTGGCCAACTGGCTGCCGAAGTTCGCGCCATCCGCCCGCCCGAGCCCTACAAGGGCAAGGGGATCCGCTACGCCGATGAGCGCGTGGTGATCAAGGAAACGAAGAAGAAGTGAGGAGCTGAACATGCTGACCAAGAAAGAACAGCGCCTGCGTCGCTCCCGCCAGACCCGCGCCCGCATTGCCAACCAGGGCGCGGTGCGGTTGTCGGTCTTCCGCTCCAACCTGCACATCTACGCCAGCGTCGTCTCCGACGATGGCACCCGCGTGCTGGCCTCGGCGTCCACCGCCGAGAAGGAAGTGCGCGACCAGCTGGGCAAGGACAAGGGTGGCAACACCGCTGCCGCTGCCCTGGTGGGCAAGCGCATCGCCGAGAGGGCCAAGGCCGCCGGTGTCGAGAAGGTCGCGTTCGACCGCTCTGGTTTTGCATACCACGGCCGCGTCAAGGCGCTGGCCGAGGCTGCCCGCGAAGCCGGTCTGCAGTTCTGATCGCCGAGCCTCTCAAAGGATAGGAAAAGCATCATGGCAAAGTTTCAACCCCGCGCGCAGACCGAAGCGAACGACGACGGCCTGAAGGAAAAGATGATCGCGGTCAACCGCGTCACCAAGGTCGTCAAGGGCGGACGCACGCTGAGCTTCGCGGCGCTGACCGTGGTCGGCGACGGCGACGGCCGCATCGGCATGGGCAAGGGCAAGGCCAAGGAAGTGCCGGTGTCGGTGCAGAAGGCCATGGACGATGCCCGCCGCGGCATGTTCAAGGTGCAGTTACGCAATGGCACCGTGCACCACAACGTGCGTGGTGAGCATGGTGCTGCCAAGGTGCTGCTGGCCCCCGCGCCGGCGGGTACCGGCATCATTGCCGGCGGCCCGATGCGCGCGGTGTTCGAAGTGATGGGTGTCACCGACATCGTCGCCAAGAGCCTGGGCTCGAGCAACCCGTACAACATGGTGCGCGCCACGCTGGACGCACTGAAGCGCTCGACCACCGCCGCTGAAGTGGCGGCCAAGCGCGGCAAGTCGGTTGAAGAAATCTTCAACTGATCTGGCGCCACGGAGAATTTCCATGTCGGACAAAAAAACCCTCAAGGTCAAGCTCGTCAAGAGCCCGATCGGTTGCAAGCAGTCGCACCGCGCCACCGTGCGTGGTCTGGGCCTGCGCGGTGTCAACAGCGAGCGTGTGCTCGAGGACACCCCGGCCGTGCGCGGCATGATCAACAAGATCGCCTACCTGGTGCTGGTGCTGTAAGGCACGTACCGCGTGAGTCAGGACTTCAACATGCAACTCAACACCATCCAGCCGGCTGACGGCGCCAAGAAAGCTCGCCGTCGCGTGGGCCGTGGCATCGGTTCGGGCCTGGGCAAGACGGCCGGTCGTGGCCACAAGGGCCAGAAGTCGCGCGCCGGTGGCTACCACAAGGTGGGCTTCGAGGGCGGCCAGATGCCGCTGCAGCGTCGCTTGCCCAAGCGGGGCTTCAAGTCGCAAACGCTCAAGTACAACGGCGAGGTCACGCTGTCCGACCTCGAACGACTGGGCCAGGACGAGGTCGACCTGGTCATGCTGAAGGCGGCCGGCTTGGTGGGCCAGCTGATCAAGCATGTCAAGGTGATCAAGCGCGGCGAGCTGTCGCGCAAGGTGATGCTCAAGGGCATCGCTGCCACCGCGGGTGCCAAGGCCGCCATCGAGGCGGTCGGCGGCGCGTTGGCCTGATCCTCTTCGTTTCCCAGGGCATTCGTTTTGGCAACTTCGGCAAACCAGCTGGCCAAGAGCGGCAAGTTCGGCGACCTGCGTCGTCGGCTGGTCTTTCTGCTGCTGGCTCTGGTGGTCTACCGGCTCGGGGCGCACATTCCCGTGCCGGGCATCGACCCCAACCAGCTGCAGCAGCTCTTCAAGGGCCAGCAGGGCGGCATCCTGGGCTTGTTCAACATGTTCTCGGGTGGTGCGCTCTCGCGCTTTACCGTGTTCGCGTTGGGCATCATGCCGTACATCTCGGCGTCGATCATCATGCAGTTGATGACCTACGTCGTGCCCACGCTCGAGGCGCTGAAGAAGGAGGGTGAATCGGGCCGCCGCAAGGTCACCCAGTACACCCGCTACGGCACGCTGGGTTTGGCGTTGTTCCAGAGTCTGGGCATTGCGCTGGCACTGGAAGGCTCGGTCGGCCTGGTGATCAACCCCGGCTTCGGCTTCCGCATGACCACGGTCGTCAGCCTCACGGCGGGCACGATGTTCCTGATGTGGTTGGGCGAGCAGATCACCGAACGTGGCCTGGGCAACGGCATCTCGATCCTGATCTTCGGCGGCATCGCAGCCGGCCTGCCGGGCGCCATCGGTGGCCTGTTCGAGTTGATCCGCACCGGTGCCATGAGCATCATCGCCGCGATCTTCATCATCGCGCTGGTGGTCGGGGTGACTTACGTGGTGGTGTTCGTCGAGCGGGGTCAGCGCAAGATCCTCGTCAACTATGCCAAGCGTCAGGTGGGCAACAAGGTGTATGGCGGCCAGTCGTCGCATCTGCCGCTTAAGCTGAACATGTCAGGGGTGATCCCGCCCATCTTTGCGTCGTCGATCATCCTGCTGCCGGCCACCGTGGTGGGCTGGTTCGCCACCGGCGAAGGCATGCGTTGGCTGAAGGATCTGTCGTCGGCCTTGTCGCCGGGGCAACCGATCTACGTGTTGTTGTATGCCGCGATGATCGTGTTCTTCTGCTTCTTCTACACCGCGCTGGTGTTCAACAGCCGCGAGACCGCGGACAACCTGAAGAAGAGCGGCGCGTTCATTCCCGGCATCCGGCCCGGTGACCAGACCGCCCGTCACATCGACAAGATTCTGTCGCGGCTGACGCTGGCCGGTGCGGTGTACATCACCGCGGTGTGTCTGTTGCCTGAGTTCCTGGTGCTGAAGTACAACGTGCCGTTCTACTTCGGCGGCACCTCGCTGTTGATCATCGTGGTCGTCACGATGGACTTCTGGGCGCAGGTGCAGAGTTATGTGATGAGTCAGCAGTACGAGTCCTTGTTGAAGAAAGCCAACTTCAAGGCCAGTTGAGCGATCCCGCAAGGATCCGGCCGTAAGGCCTGTTGGCACCCCTGATTTGAATCGCGCTCGGAACGTCCACGGGGACGGGAGTGCTTAAGGAGAAGACGATGAAAGTCTCTGCATCGGTCAAGAAGATGTGCCGCAATTGCAAGGTCATACGCCGCAAGGGTGTCGTGCGCGTTATTTGCACCGACCCGCGCCACAAGCAGCGCCAGGGCTGAGCCCCGGATCTGCAGCGTTCAGTAGATAGAGGATCACCATGGCACGTATTGCTGGCATCAACATTCCGCCGCACAAGCACGCCGAGATCGGCCTGACTTCGATTTTTGGCATTGGCCGCACCACCGCGCAGAAGATTTGCACTTCGGTGGGCATCGCCTACTCCAAGAAGATCAAGGACCTGACCGACGGCGACCTCGAGAAGATTCGCGACGAGGTCAACAAGCTGACGATCGAGGGCGACCTGCGCCGCGAGATCTCGATGAACATCAAGCGGCTGATGGACCTCGGCTGCTACCGCGGTCTGCGTCATCGCCGCGGTCTGCCGATGCGCGGCCAGCGTACGCGTACCAATGCGCGCACCCGCAAGGGCCCGCGCAAGGGCGCCGCCGCGCTGAAGAAGTAAGCCCGAACAAGCCCCTGATCGAGACACGACATGGCCAAATCACCTGCCAGTACCGCGTCGCGCCGCGTGAGCAAGAAGATCCGCAAGAACATTGCGGACGGCATTGCTCACGTGCACGCGTCGTTCAACAACACCATCATCACCATCACCGATCGCCAGGGCGGCTCGCTCGCCTGGGCGTCGTCGGGTGGCCAGGGTTTCAAGGGTTCACGCAAGTCCACGCCCTTCGCAGCCCAGGTGGCCGCCGAGGTGTGTGGCCGCGCCGCCCAGGAACAAGGCATCAAGAACCTGGACGTGCGGATCAAGGGCCCCGGCCCTGGCCGTGAGTCGTCGGTGCGCGCCCTGGCCGCACTCGGCATCCGCATCAACTCGATCAGCGATGTGACGCCTGTGCCGCACAACGGCTGCCGTCCGCAGAAG
The DNA here is from genome assembly GCA_001770815.1 of Burkholderiales bacterium RIFCSPHIGHO2_12_FULL_69_20. Lineage (GTDB taxonomy): Bacteria > Pseudomonadota > Gammaproteobacteria > Burkholderiales > Burkholderiaceae_C > Pseudaquabacterium. Next base: position 62,545 of record MESD01000097.1, on the reverse strand, counting down.
CGCCGTCGGATCTGAGTTTGTTTGAGGCGGCGCCTGCGCCGCTACAATCAAGAGTTTTCCGTTCGCCGGCGGGTGCTATGCATCTGCCGGCAATTTCGTTGAATTCGGTGGTTCAAGCGGTTGGGCTGCATGCCCGTCCCGCGACAGCCACTCGAACTTCGGCGATCAAGCCCACCGTCTGAGCGTTCAAACAACATCCGCCAGACTCGCGCGACCCAGCCTCGCGTCAGATTTTCACAGAGGATTCAACGTGGCACGTTATCTTGGACCCAAGGCCAAACTGGCCCGCCGTGAAGGCACCGATCTCTACCTGAAGAGTGCCCGCCGCTCGATCAGCGACAAGTCGAAGTTTGAAACCAAGCCGGGCCAGCATGGCCGCACCTCGGGTCAGCGCACTTCCGACTTCGGCCTTCAATTGCGCGAGAAGCAAAAGGTCAAGCGCATGTATGGCGTGCTGGAGCGTCAGTTCCGCCGCTACTTCGCCGAGGCCGAGCGTCGCAAGGGCAACACCGGTGCCAACCTGCTGTTCCTGCTGGAATCGCGTCTTGACAACGTCGTCTACCGCATGGGCTTCGGCTCCACCCGCGCAGAAGCGCGCCAGCTGGTGTCGCACCAGGCGATGCTGGTCAACGGCAAGACCGTCGATATCGCGTCGTACCTGGTCAAGGCCGGTGACGTGATCGCGCTGCGCGAGAAGGCCAAGAAGCAATTGCGCGTGACCGAATCGGTCAAGCTGGCCGCCTCGATCGGCATGCCCGACTGGGTGGCGGTCGACGCCACCAAGCTCGAAGGCGTGTTCAAGAAGGTGCCCGACCGCGACCAGTTCGGTGCCGAGATCAATGAATCGCTGATCGTCGAACTGTACTCACGCTGATGCCTTGGCAGCGCGCAGCCTGAAGGCTGTCGCGCGCTTCCCTCGTGCCGGCTTGCCGGGCACGGCTCGAGGTGTATTTCGCCCGGCATGGTCCGTCAGCCTTATCGGTGTAACGAGCCGAGGGTATTGAGAGGAACAGGACTCGATGCAAACCAATCTGCTGAAACCCAAAGCCATCCACGTGGAGCCTCTGGGCCACCACCGTGCCAAAGTCACGCTCGAGCCCTTCGAGCGCGGCTACGGCCACACGCTGGGCAATGCGCTTCGGCGTGTGCTGCTGTCGTCGATGGTGGGTTACGCACCAACCGAAGTCACCATCGCCGGCGTGCTGCATGAGTACTCCACCATCGACGGCGTGGCCGAAGACGTGGTGCACATCATGCTGAACCTGAAGGGCGTGGTTTTCCGCCTGCACAACCGCGATGAAGTCACGCTGGTGGTGCGCAAGGAGGGCGAAGGCCCGGTCACCGCCGCCGACATCCAGGTGCCGCACGACGTGGAGATCATCAACCCCGAGCATGTCATCGCGCATCTGGCGCAAGGTGGCAAGCTCGACATGCAGATCAAGGTGGAAAAGGGTCGCGGCTACGTGCCGGGCACGATGCGTCGTTACGGCGACGAGCCCACCAAGTCGATCGGCCGCATCGTGCTGGACGCTTCGTTCTCGCCGGTGCGCCGCGTCAGCTACGCGGTGGAAAACGCCCGCGTCGAGCAGCGCACCGACCTGGACAAGCTGGTGATGGAGATCGAGACCAACGGCGCTGTCACGCCCGAAGAAGCGATCCGTTCGTCGGCCCAGATCCTGGTCGACCAGCTGGTGGTGTTCACCGGCCTGCAACCGGTCGACGGCGCCGGCGGTGTGTACCCCGGCCCCAGCGACCGTGGCAGCGCGCCGCAGCACGACCCGATCCTGCTGCGTCCGGTCGACGAGCTCGAGCTCACCGTGCGCTCGGCCAACTGCCTGAAGGCCGAGAACATCTACTACATCGGTGATCTGATCCAGCGCACCGAGACCGAGTTGCTGAAGACGCCCAACCTGGGCCGCAAGTCGCTCAACGAGATCAAGGAAGTGCTGGCTTCTCGCGGGCTCACGCTCGGCGCGCGACTGGAAAACTGGCCGCCCCAGGGCCTGGACAAGCGCTGACACTTCGCTCGCCTTTCAAGCAAACCGCCGGCCGGGCTGAACTGCCCGGTACGAGTGCACGCCCCGGTACCTGACACGGCCGGGGTTCGATAACCCAAGGAAATCATCATGCGTCACGGTCACGGACTCCGCAAACTCAACCGCACCAGCGAACACCGCGCCGCCATGCTGCGCAACATGTGCGTTTCGCTGCTGCAGCATGAAGCCATCAAGACCACGCTGCCCAAGGCCAAGGAATTGCGCCGTGTGGTCGAGCCGCTGATCACGCTGGCCAAGGTGCCCAGCGTCGCCAACCACCGCCTGGCCTTCAACCGCCTGCGTGACCGCGACGTGGTGATCAAGCTGTTCAAGGAACTGGGCCCGCGTTACCAGACCCGCCCGGGTGGTTACACCCGCATCCTGAAGATGGGCTTCCGCGTTGGCGACAACGCGCCGATGGCCTTCGTCGAACTGGTCGATCGTCCCGACACCGCCACGGTGGTCGAAGGCGCTGACGCCGAGTAAGGCAACCTTGTCGCGCGCCTCGCGCGCGCCCGTTGAAGAAGCCAGCCACTGCGCTGGCTTTTTTTCGTCTGGGCGACGAGATATAAAGATCGTTTTCTGCAAATGGTGCGGCGCAGCGAAGAAGCTGTGCTATAGTTTGAGGCTCAGTCGCGGGGTGGAGCAGCCTGGTAGCTCGTTGGGCTCATAACCCAAAGGTCGCAAGTTCAAATCTTGCCCCCGCAACCAAGATTCTCGAACAATAACAACAACTAACGAATTGGCAGACGCCGACCCAGTGGTCGGCGTTTCGCTTTGTGGTGACGCTTTTGCCACCGTGCCTGCGCCCCGGGTGCCGCGACCGATGTGGCCCACCTCGGCGTGACCGTGAACCGGGGAGAGTGCATGTCTCAGACCTTGGCAGAGGCCCTGGACTACGCCTGTGAGCGGCATGGCGATGCGATCGCACTCAGCGACGCGGGCGCAGAGCTCAGCTACCGGCAACTGTCGGCGCGTGCGCAGGCCATCGTGGCCATGCTGCTGGGGGCCGGCCTGGCCGCAGGTGAGCCCGTGCATGTGCAGGTCTCGAACCAGCCGCTGGACATCGTCGTGTTGCTGGCTATTTGGCGGGCGGGCGGCGTGGCCGTGCCGGTGCACCGCGCGACGCCGGCGTCCGTGGTGGCCGGCTTCCAGCAGCGCACCGCCGCACGTTTTTGCATCGACCTGCAGTCGGGTTGCAGCGACGCGCAGGCGCTGTCGGTCATCGCCGCGGCTGCCCCGCCGCCACGCGCCTTGCTGACGGGTGCCGCGCTCATCGTCTTCACCTCGGGCTCGACCGGCGTGCCCAAGGGCGTGGTGATGGGGCACGACGCCTTTGGCGGCAAGATCGCGCAGATTCACAGCCTGCTGCGTTTTGGCGCCGGTGAGCGCACGCTGCTGGTGCTCAACATCACCTTCAGCTTCGGGCTGTGGGTGAGCCTGCTCACACTGCTGCGGGGTGGCACGCTGGTGATGCAGCCGAAGTTCGAGCCCGCGGTCTTTCTGCAGACACTGGTCGACCAGCGCATCACCCGCGTGGGCATGGTGCCGACGATGATGCGGGTGCTGTTCTCTCATCCAGGCCACGAGGCCGCCATCGACAGCATCACCGCTGCTGGCCACCTGAAGCAGATCCTGATCGGCGGTGAGTTGCTCGGGCCGTCGCTGGCCGAGACCATCCGCCGGCGCTTTGCATCGACGGAACTGATCGACATCTACGGCCTGACCGAGACGGCCACCTGCGATTTTTTCAGCTTTCCGGCCGACTACACCTGCTTTCCCGGCTGCATCGGCCGGCCTTCGCCGCAGGTGCAGTTCCGCATCTCCGGCGCCGACGGCCAGCCGGTACCCAGCGGTGAGACCGGCGAGCTGCAGATCCGCAGCCCCTACCTGATGCGTGGTTACCTCGATGCGCCCGAGCTGACCGCCGCGGCCTACCAGGACGGCTGGTTCCGGACCGGCGATCTGGCGCGGGTGGTCGAGGGTGACGTGGTGGCGCTGATGGGGCGGCAGAAAGAGGTGATCAGCCGTGGCGGCAACAAGGTGACGCCGGTCGAGATCGAACAGGCGATCTGCCAGCATGTCGACGTGGCCGCCGCGATGGCGGTGGGCATCGCCGATGCGCTGCTGGGCGAGCGCATCCACCTGCTGCTGGTGCCGCGCGCCGGTGCCATCCTCGACCTGGCCACGCTACGTCGCCACCTGGAGACGCAACTCGAGCGCTACAAGCATCCCGATGCCTGGTACCTGGCTGAGGCACTGCCACTGGGCCGCACCGGCAAGGCCGATCGCCTGCAGTTCAAGGCCGCGATCGTCGCGGGCGAGATAGCGCCGATGCCGGGTTGACCGATCATCGGCGGCTCGTTTTGCCCCTCACCTTGCCGACGGAGCCCGCCGCCATGACCGCTTTTCAATCGATCGTCTACGAGGTTGCCGACCACATCGCGCAGCTCACGCTCAACCGGCCCGAGCGGCTCAACGCACTGAACAAGGCCTCGCTGGAAGAGATCAACCGGGCGATGGATCGGGCCGAGGCCGACGACGAGGTGCGGGTGATCGTGGTCAGCGGCGCCGGCCGGGCGTTTTCGTCGGGCTTCGACCTGAAGGCGCAAATGGAACAGCGGCCCGAAGGTGCGAAGGTGTGGCGCGACATCCTGGATCTGGACTTCGACACCACGATGCGCTTCTGGAACAGCCCCAAGCCGACCATCGCCGCGGTGCACGGCGCCTGCCTGGCTGGCGCCTTCGAACTGGCGATGGCCTGCGACATCACCATCGCCGCCGAGGACGCGGTGTTCGGCGAGCCCGAGCTGAAGTTCGGCGCCGGCATCGTGACGATGTTGCTGCCCTGGATGACCAGCCCCAAGCAGGCCAAGCGCATCATCCTGTCGGCCGACGACCGCATCCCCGCGCGCGACGCGCTGGCGATGGGCCTGGTCAGCCGCGTGGTGGCGCCGGGCGCGCAACTGACCGAGGCGCTGCGCACCGCGCGTGGCATCGCGCTGATGGACCCGGTGCTGGTGGCCGAGACCAAGAAGGCGCTGAATCGAACCTACGAGATCCAGGGCATGCCCGCGGCGCTGAAGGTGGCGCTGGACATCGACCACACCATCGAATCGCATGGTTCGCCCGACAAGCGCGCCTTCATGGACGTGGCGCGCGAGCGCGGCATGCGCGAGGCCATCGCCTGGCGCGACGCCCGCTTCGCCCAGGCACAGGGTTGAGCGCAGGCGGGCCATCGGGCCAGTGGGCAGGCTCGCCGATGGCCGCAGCGCGCCGTCCCCCGCATGACATCGACCGCTGCTGCCGCTGCGGCACACTTTGACCCTCTTTCCCCCTCACATCGACATTGGAGACTTGCCCCATGGGACCGTTGACCGGATTGCGGATTGTCGAGCTGGCCAGCATCGGCCCCGGGCCGTTGTGCGCCATGTTGCTGGCCGACCTGGGGGCCGAGGTGATCCGCATCGACCGCACCGAGCCCAGCGGCCTGGGTGTGCCGATGGACGTCAAGTTCGAGGTGTCGGGCCGCAACCGGCGCTCGGTGGCGCTGGACATCAAGCAAGCTGCCGGCCGTGACGCCGCGCTGCGCCTGATCGACCGGGCCGACGTGCTGATCGAAGGCTGGCGCCCCGGTGTGGCCGAGCGGCTGGGCATGGGCCCCGAGGTCTGCCACGCGCGCAACCCGGGCCTGGTGTTCGGCCGCATGACCGGCTTCGGCCAGACCGGGCCGCTGTCGCAGGCCGCCGGCCACGACCTGAACTACATCGCGCTGACCGGCGCGCTGCACGCGATCGGGGGCAAGGACAAGCCGGTGCCGCCGCTCAACCTGGTGGGCGACTACGGCGGCGGCGCGCTCTACCTCGCCTTCGGCCTGCTGGCGGCGATCTTCGAGCGTGGCCGTTCCGGCAAGGGCCAGGTGGTCGACGCGGCCATGGTCGACGGCGCCTCGTCGCTGATGAGCATCTTCTTCGGCATGGCCGCCAGCGGCGCGTGGAACACCAAAGAGCGTGCCGCCAACCTGCTCGACGGCGGCGCACCGTTCTACGACACCTATGCCACGGCCGATGGCAAGTGGGTGTCGATCGGCTCGCTGGAACCCAAGTTCTTTGCCGAGCTGGTGCAGCGCATCGGCCTGGACACCAGCTACCTCAAGCGCCAGTACGACCGCCGCTGCTGGCCCGAGCTGCGCGCCGACATCACCCGCCTGATGGCCGCCAAGACGCGCGAGGCGTGGTGTGCGCTGCTCGAAGGCACCGACGTGTGCTTTGCGCCGGTGCTGTCCATCGACGAGGTGGCCGGCCATGCCCACGCCACCGCGCGCGGTGGCTACATCGACCTGGGCGGCGTGGTGCAGCCGGCGCCGGCGCCACGCTTCTCGCGCAGCCAGCCGGCCCAGCCCACCCCGCCGGTCAAGGCCGGCACCCACACCGATGCCATCCTGGCCGAGGCCGGGTTCAGTGCCGACGAGATCGCCGCGCTGCGCACCGCCGGTGCCGCCATCGGCGCCTGAAATGCCCCCCCCGATGCGCCTTCGGCGCCTCCCCCCAGGGGGCGACGCCAGCGGCCCGGCAGAGCCGGATCCGCGGCGTCCGCTGGGTTGGGGCCTGATTGGCGCGCCGAGGGTGGCGGTTGCCACCGTGGAAATCTGATCTGAACGAGACCTGCCTATGAGCACCGAGAACCGCCCCTACCTCGAACTGCCGCCCACGGCGGCCGACGCCCCACCGCCCAAGCCGCGCACGGCCGCCACGCTGATCGTGCTGCGCGACGGCCCGCGCGGTGTCGAGGTGCTGATGGCGCGCCGCGCCGAGCGCCCCGGCGACCAGAACAGCGGGGCGGCGGTGTTCCCCGGCGGCCTGCTCGACGCCAGCGACCGCGGCCACTACGAGCGCTGCCACGGCCTGGACGACGCGGCGGCCAGCGCCCGGCTGGGCTTGCCGTCAGACGGACTGCACTACTGGGTGGCGGCGGTGCGTGAATGTTTCGAGGAGGCTGGCCTGCTGTTTGCCACGGATGCGGACGGTGCGATGGTCGACCTGCACGCGCTGCCGGAAGACGAGGTGGTGGCGCTGCGCCGCGCGCTGCATGCCAACCAGATCGGCACGGCCGAAGTGTGCGAACGTTTCGGTGTGCGCCTGGCCACCGACCGGCTGGCCTACTACAGCCACTGGATCACGCCCAAGGGCCTGCCCAAGATCTTCGACACCCGCTTCTTCGTCACCGAGGTACCCGCCGGCCAGACCGCGGTGGCCGACGCCACCGAAACCGCGGCGCTGCTGTGGATGACCCCCGCCGAGGTGATGGACCGCAGCAACGGCCTGCGGCTGATGAACGTCACCGAAGTCACCCTCAAGCACCTGTCCACCTTCAACCGCGCCGCCGACGCAGTGGCCTGGGCCCGGGCCCAGACGCAGGTGCCGCTGAACCGCCCGCGCATCGGCCTGTCGGCCAAGGGCAAGCGGCCGGTCAACCTGGGCGACTGGGCCTATGCCGAACTCGGCCGGCTCGATCCCGACGGCCAGGGCACGGCCAGCATCGAGCTGACGCCCGGCGCACCGGTGTGGCTGTCGCCGCGGGTGCTGCGGGTCACCGCCAACAACGGCAGCTACATGACCGGCCCGGGCACCAACGCCTACTTCATCGGTGCGCCGGGCAGTGACGACTGGGCGCTGCTCGATCCCGGCCCCGACGACGCCGAGCATGTGCGTGCGCTGCTGGCTGCCGCGCCGGGGCGCATCACCCGCATCCTGGCCACCCACACCCACAAAGACCACTCCCCCGCGGCCGCCGCCATCGCCGCGGCCACCGGCGCGCCCACCTTCGGCCGGGTGGCCGCGCACCCCGAATGGCAGGACACCGGCTTCCAGCCGACGCATACCCTCAACGACGGCGATGTGCTGGCGCTGGGCGAGGGTGTCACGCTGCGCGTGGTGCACACCCCCGGCCATGCCAGCAACCACCTGTGCTTCCTGCTGCAGGAGGAGAAGCTGCTGTTCACCGGCGACCACCTGATGCAGGGCAGCACCGTGGTGATCAACCCACCCGACGGCGACATGGCGGTCTACCTGGATTCGCTGCGCCGGCTGCTGGCCGAAGACCTCGAATGGCTGGCGCCGGGCCATGGCTTCCTGATCGACGAGCCGCATGCGGTGGTGAAGAAGACGATCAACCACCGGCTGGGCCGCGAGGCCAAGGTGGTGGCTGCGCTGCAGGCCCAGGCCGCCATTGCGCCGGTGGCCGAAGACGACCTGCTGGCCGCCGTCTACCACGACACCCCGCCGCACCTGCATGCGATGGCGCTGCGCTCGCTGCGCGCCCACCTGCTCAAGCTGCGCGCCGACGGCCGGGCCGCGGGCGTCGAAGGTGGTGCCTGGCGCCTGACCGCATGACTTCCAGGTTGAGCGACTTCAGCGCCGCCCACGCGGTGCTGCAGGGCGAGGTCGACGCCCACCGGCTGGCCGGTGTGTCGGCCGCCACGATGCGCCACGGGCAGCTGATCGACAGCGTCTGCATCGGCCTGGCCGACATCGAGCGGGGCGAGCCGCTGCGCCCCGACCACATCCACCGCGCCTTCTCCAACACCAAGCTGTTCACCACGGTGCTGGTGCTGCTGCTGGCCGACGAGGGCCACTTCGTCCTCGACGATCCGATCAAGGCCTGGATCCCGGCCTTCGGCCAGCTGCGCGTGCTGCGCCCCGGTGCGACATCGCTGGATCACACCGATGCACTGGTGCGCGACATCAGCATCCGCCACCTGATCAGCCACCAGTCGGGCTTCAGCCACGGCGTGTTCGATCCCGGCACGCTGATCTATGACGCCTACCACGCACGCGGCGTGCGCGGCATTCACACCACGCTGGCCGAGCAGATGGACCTGCTGGCCGGCCTGCCGCTGTGCTTTCAGCCAGGAGAGGGCTGGGAGTACGCGCTGGGCATCGACGTGCTGGCGCGGCTGATCGAGGTGGTCACCGGCCAGCGCTTCGGCGACGCGCTGCAGTCGCGCCTGTTCAACCCGCTGGGCCTGCCCGACACCGGCTTCGTGCTGCGGCCCGATCAGGTGCCGCGGCTGGCCGCGCTGTACCGCGGTGACCTGGCCGACGTGATGAAGCCCGGCCTGCAGCGGCTGAACGACACCCCCTGGCCCGGCGCTTACCTGAGCCCGGTGGCGCGCCAGTCGGGCGCCGGCGGGCTGTTCAGCACCCAGGCCGACATGCTGGCGCTGCTGCGCCAGCTGATGCCCGGCCAGCCGTCGATGCTGAAGCCGGCCACGCTGGCGGCGATGTTCGTCGACCAGGTGCCCGATCGTTTCAGCGTGCAGTTCTTCGGCACCGGCGCCGTGCCCAGCCTGAGCTACGGGCTGGGCGGTGCGGTCACACGGCGCGCGTCCAGCTTGTCGCCCGAGGCGGCGGTGGGTGAGCTGCAGTGGGGCGGCCTGGCCGGCACGCACTGGTGGGTGTCACCCGCCACCGGCCTGGCCGGCGTGGTGATGGCGCAGCGGCACTTCGGCTTCTGGCACCCGTTCTGGTTCGACTACAAGCGCCGGGTGTACGAAGCTGCGGCCTGAGGCTGACGCCTGCGGTGCAGCGCGAGGGCGATCAGCTGCCGGCGGATTTCAGCAGCTCGGTCACTTCGGCCTGGCGCGCAAACGCGGTGCCCAGCTTGGCCAGCGTGTCCAGCTCGGTGCGGGCCTTGTCCTTGTCGCCGGCCTGCAGGTAGAACCTGGCCAGTTGCAGGCGGAACTGGTGCGCTTGCGGCGCAGCGGCCACCGCCTGGGTCTGCACCTCGATCGCGCGCGGCAACTGCTGCTCGGCGGCCAGGCTGAAAGCCAGCGTGTCCATCACCGCGGCCGCCTTGGGTGCGCGCTGCAGGGCCTGCTCGGCCAGCGCCACGGCGCCGGGTTTCTTCTGCAGCGCCATGGCATAGGCCAGGTTGTTCAGCGCCAGCACATGGTCGGCCTGGCGTGCGGTCACCTCGCGGTACAGCGCCTCGGCACCGGCGGCATTGCCGGCGGCCATGGTCATGTCGCCCAGGTGCATCACGAAGGCCAGGTCGTTGGGATGGCCCTTGCGCCAGTCGGCGGCAAGTTGGCTGGCCTCGGCCGTCTTCTTGGCGGCGGTCAGCGTGGCATGCAGGCGCTGGGCGCTGTCGCCCGGCTGCTTGCGCGCCAGCGACTTGCGCAGCGCCGCGGCCGCGGCATCCCAGTTGCGGCGGCGCATCTCGATGTCGCCTTCCATGCTGAAGCCCGCCGCGTCGTCGGGCCGCTGGGCCTGCACCTTGCGCGCCACGGCCAGTGCCTGGTCGGGCTGGTTCTCCATCAAGGCCAGGCTCACCTGCGCCTGCTGCACCTGCAGCTGGTTGGGTGCGATCTCGGCGGCGCGGCGCACCGCGGCCGCCATCGCGCTGCGGTTGTTGGTGGCGGCATGGGCATCGGCCAGGCGCAGCTGCGGCAGGGCCGAGCGCGGCGCCAGCGTGGCCAGCTTGTTGAAGGTGCTGACGGCTTGCTCGGCCTCACCGCTGGCCAGCAGCACGCGGCCCAGGCGGTCGAGCAGGTCGGCGTTGTCGGGCAGCGCGGCCACGCCGGCCTGTGCGGCCGTCAGCGCGGGCTTGGTCTGCCCGCTGGCCAGCAGCTGGTCGATCAGCAGCAGGCGCGGTGTGGCATCGGTGGGGTCGGCGGTGATGGCCTGGTCCAGCCACTTCTGGCTTTCTGCCAGTGCGGCGGGTGTGCCGCCCGAGCGCGCGTTGATCTCGGCCAGCGCCATCATCGCGCTGGTGTTCTTGGGGTTGCGCTGCAGTGCCGCCTCAAAGCGGGCCTGGGCCGCGGCGGGCTGCTGGCCGGCCATGTCCAGCGCGGCCAGGCCGGCCAGCGCGGGCAGGTAGTCGGCGTTCTTGGCCAGCGCCTGGTCGAAGTGCTGGCGCGCGCCGGCGCTGTCCTTGCGCTGCAGCGCGATGCGCGCCCGCAGCTGGTCGGGCAGCGGATCGTTGGGCTGCTTGACCGCCAGCGCGTCGATCGCCTTGAGCGCGCCGGCCAGGTCGTTGCGGCGTGCCAATGCGCTGATCAGCGCCATGTCGGCGGTGCTGCCCTTGTCGGCTTTGGCGATGGCTTGCAGCTCGGCCAGCGAGGCGGCATCACGGCCCTTGCCCAGGCCCGACAGCGCCACGGCGGTGCGCACGCGCAGGTCGTCGGGCTTGAGCTTGGCGGCACGCGCGAAGGTGGCTTCGGCACCGGCGCTGTCGCCCTTCATCAGCTGAGCCTGCGCCGTGAGCGTGAGCGCCTCCACGTCGGGCGGCGTGGTCTCGAGCAGCGGGCGCAGCGTGGCCAATGCCTTGTCGGCCTGGCCGCTGCGCAGCTGCACCTGCGCCAGCTGGCGGCGCGGCACCGGCGCCTTGGGCAGCACCTGCACCGCCTTGGCCAGGTGCAGCTCGGCCTGTGCCAGTGCATTGAGCTTGAATTCGGCCTGGCCCGCCAACAGCAGCAGCTGCGGGTTGTTGGGCGCGCCGCGCAGCAGCAGCTGGGTGAGCTCACGGGTGCGCTTGAAGTCACCCTTCTGCTCGGCCAGCACCGCCTCGAAGAACAGCGTCTGCGGATGCTTGGGTGCCAGCTTCTGCAGTGCAGCCCATTGCGTGCCCGCGGCGGCGGCGTCACCCTGGCCCAGGTGCAGGGTGATCAGCGCCACCTGCGCGGCCACGCTGTCGGGCTTGAACCTGATGGCCTGCTGGTAGGCGGCCACCGCATCCGCGCTGTTGGCGGTCTTGTCGGCGGTGTGGTCGCCGGCGCGCGCGCGCATCAGCAGATCGCCCTTGAGCAGCCAGGCGTCGGCGTTGTCGGCCTGGCGGTCGATCAGCGACTGCACCTGTGCCAGCGCGGCCGCGGCATCGCCGCGCGCGCTGGCCAGCCGTGCCCGCAGCAGCAGCGCCGGGGTGAAGTCGGCCGCCTGTTTCAGGGCCTGGCCGACCAGCGCCTCGGCGCCGTCGAGATTGCCTTCAGCGGCCTCGGCCGCAGCCAGATGCGTCTTCAACTCGGCGTCGGCCTGGGCATCGGGCAGCGTCACCTTGCCGAACTGCTGCAGCAGCAGCGCGCCCTTGGCCAGGCTCACCATCGCGCCCGACAACAGCGGCAGCACCGTGGTCTCGGATTGGCCCAGCTCGAGCGCGCGGCGCAACTCGGCCTCGGCGCCGGCTGCGTCGCCCGATTCGAGCATCACCTGGCCCAGCAGGAAGCGGCCCTCGGCCGAATCGGGCTTGGTCTGCAACAGCGTCTTGAGCTGCAGCTGCGCGGCGTTGTAGTCCTTCTTGGCCATCAGCGCGCGGGCCGAGCTGATCAGCTCGGCGTCCGGGGGGGCACCGCAGCCGGCCAGCGTCAGCACCGCGGCCAGGGTGGCTGCGGCCAGTCTCGAGGAAGTGCCGGGGAGCCATCGATTCATGCCAGACCTCTCGTCGCCATCGTCGGCGTGGTTGCGCGGGTGAAACCTCGGCAGTATCACCCGGGTGCAGCGGCCACCACCGCCTGGCAATCGTGACTTCCGTCAGGGGCTCGTCGGCAGCGAAGCCCCACCGGCCAGCAGCGCGGCATTGCCACCGGCCGCCGCGGTGTTGATGGTCAGCGTCTGCTCGGCGCAGAAGCGAAAAAGGTAGTGCGGCCCGCCGGCCTTCGGCCCGGTGCCCGACAGGCCTTCGCCGCCGAAGGGCTGCACGCCCACCACCGCACCGATCATGTTGCGGTTGACATAGACATTGCCCACGCGGGCCAGGCCGGCGATCTGCAGCGCCCGGCTGTCGATGCGCGTCTGCACGCCCAGCGTCAGGCCGTAGCCCAGCCGGTTGATGCGCGCCACCAGCGCGGCCACGTCGCCCTGCCAGCGCACCACGTGCAGCACCGGGCCGAACACCTCCTGGCGCAGGTCCTCGATCTGGCCGATCTCGAAGGCCACCGGCGCAATGTGGGTGGCCGCAAAGCGCGGGTCCATCGGCGTGCGCGCCAGCAGCCGGGCCTCGGCCTGCAGGCGTTGCAGAGGGCGGCTGAGGCCGGCATGCGCCTCGGCGTCGATCACCGGGCCGACGTCGGTGGCCAGCTCGGTGGCATCGCCCACGCGCAGCTCGGCCAGCGCGCCGGCCAGCATGGTGATCAGGCCGTCGGCGATGCTGTGATGCACACACAGCAGGCGCAGCGCCGAGCAGCGCTGGCCGGCCGAGCGGAAGGCGCTTTGCACCACCGCGTCGATCACCTGCTCGGGCAGCGCGCTGCTGTCGACGATCATCGCGTTCAGGCCGCCGGTCTCGGCGATCAGCGGCACGATGGGGCCGTCGCTGGCCGCCAGCGCGCGGTTGATCAGCCTGGCCACCGGCGTGCTGCCAGTGAAGCACACGCCGGCCGTGGCCGGGTGGGCGACGAGGGCGGCGCCCACCGTCTCGCCCGGGCCGTGCAGCAGTGCCAGCGCGTCGCGCGGCACGCCGGCCTCGTGCAGCAGCGCGACGAAGGCCGCCGCCACGCCGGGCGTCTGCTCGGCCGGCTTGGCGGCCACCGCATTGCCGGTCACCAGCGCGGCCACCACCTGGCCGGCAAAGATCGCCAGCGGAAAATTCCACGGCGAAATGCAGACGAACACGCCGCGGCCATGCAGGCGCAGCTGGTTGCTCTCGCCGGTGGGGCCGGGCAGGGTGATGGGCTGCAGCTTGTCGGCCGCCTGCTGCGCGTAGTAGCGGCAGAAGTCGACCGCCTCGCGCACCTCGGCCACGCAGTCGCCCAGGGTCTTGCCGGCCTCTTTGACCAGCAGGCCGCAGAAGCTTGGCAGCCGCGCGTCGAGCAGGTCGCCGGCGCGGGTGATGATGGCCGCGCGCTCGGTCACCGGGCGGGCGTTCCAGGCGTCGACGCCGATGCTCAGCGTGGTCATGGCCTGCGCCACCGCCTCGGCGTCGGCCAGCGGCACTGCGGGCGTCACGGCATTGGCCACCGCGGCCAGCAGCGGCGCACGCTGCTCGGGCACCGCCAGGTCCACGCCGCGGCTGTTGGCACGCCCGGCGCCGTACAGCGCGGCGGGGGCCGGCTGGCCGGGCGCGGTGGCCGGCTGCAGCGGCGAGTGCAGCAGTTCGTCCACCGGCACGGCGCTGTCGGCCAGCTGGTGCACGAAGGACGAGTTGGCGCCGTTCTCCAGCAGCCGGCGCACCAGGTAGGCCAGCAGGTCGCGGTGCTCGCCCACCGGGGCGTAGATGCGCAGCGCCAGATCGGGCCGCGCGGCCATCACCTCGCGATACACGCCTTCGCCCATGCCGTGCAGGCGCTGCAGCTCGAAGCGCAGCGCCGGCTGCGCGGCGGCCATCTGCAGCAGCGCGGCGAGGGTGCCGGCGTTGTGCGTGGCGAACTGCGGCAGGATCACCGCGTGGTGGCCGATCAGCGCGCGTGCGCAGGCCAGGTAGCTGATGTCGGTGTGGTGCTTGTGGGTGAACACCGGGTAGCCCGCCAGCCCCAGCTCTTGCGCGCGCTTGATCTCGCCGTCCCAGTACGCACCCTTGACCAGTCGCACCATGAAGCGCAGGCCACGCGCGTGGCCGATGGCGGCCACCGCGTCGATCATCTCGCGGGCGCGGGTCTGGTAGCTCTGGATCGCCAGGCCGAAGCCGGACCACTGCGGCGCGGCGGCGGCCACGTGGTCGGCCAGCGCCTCGAACACGGCCAGCGACAGCTCCAGCCGGTCGCTCTCTTCAGCGTCGATGGTCAGGTTGATGTCGGCCGCCGCGGCCACGTCGATCAAGCGGATCACACGCGGCACCAGCTCGGCCATCACACGGTGGAGCTGCGATTCTTCATAACGGGGATGCAGCGCGGACAGCTTGATCGACAGGCCGTCGCGCTCGGCCGGGCCGCTGCCTTGCGCCGCGCTGGCGATGGCCTGCAGCGCCGCCTCGTAGGCCGCGCCGTAGCGCAGCGCATCGGCGTCGGTGCGCGCGCCTTCGCCCAGCATGTCGAACGAGAAGCGCAGCTTCGGGCTGTCGCGCCGCTGGCCGCGTGATTCGCCCAGCGCCTCGCCGATGTCGCGGCCCAGCACGAACTGTCGGCCCAGCAGGCCGATGGCCCGCACCGTGGCGGCCACCACGGTCTGCGCGCCCAGGCGGTCGATCAGGCCCGGCGCCCGGTCACCGTGCGGCAGCAGGCGCTGCGCCAGCCCCAGCGCGCTGGCCGAGAGGCCGGCCAGCAGCTTGTGCGGCGAGCCCGCCGCCGCACCGCCCGAGAAATCGGCCCGGCCCAGCTGGTCGGCCGTCAGCGCGATGGCGGTGGCGGCGTCGGGCACCCGCAGCAAGGCCTCGGCCAGCCGCATCAGCGCCAGACCTTCGGCGCTGGAGATCGGGTACTCGCGCAGCAGCGACTCCATCGCCCAGAACGGCGCCGGTTTGTCGCGCACCGCCTGCACCCAGGGCCGGGCAGTGGCGACCACCGCCGACCAGGCCAGACCATCGCCGTGGTGCAGCCCGGCCAGCAGGCCCTGCAGCACGGCGGCCTCATCGCGGCAGGGCGCGGGCAGGCGCGAGGTGGTGGGCAGCGGGTTCGGTGTCGGCATGGTGGGCTCCGGCGGCAAAGGCCTTGGCTTCGCGAAAAGCGCAAGGGTAGCCGCCGGTCCGGCGCGTTGTCTCGCTGTTGAAAGGCCTGTCGGCCGAACAATGTGCAGCGTGCCGGCGCCGCCCTCAGGCCCGACGCGGCAACACCGCCGCCTGCTCGCCCACCGCCCACAGCAGTGCCGCGCTCATGCCCAGCCCCTGGCGCATCAGCGCGGGCAGCACATGCTCGTTGGGCGCGTGCTGGCTGCAGGCCGGGTAGCTGTGCGGCACCCACACGGTGGGCAGGCCCAGGATGTCGGCGAACACGTCGTTGGGCAGGCTGCCACCCAGGTTGGGCAGCAGCGCGGGCTTGACGCCGGTGCTGTCGTGCAGCGATTGCAGCGCCAGCCGAACCCAGGCGTTGTCGGGGTCCAGCCGGGTGGCGGCCATCACCACCGGCTCGCTCACCGTGATGCCCTCGAAGCCGTGCGCCTGCAGGTGCGCCAGCACCAGGTCACGCAGCCGGTGCGCCGGCGTGCCGACCACGAAGCGCAGCTGCAGCGTGGCGCGTGCGGCCGGTGGTATCGCGTTGACCGGCTGGGCCGGGTTGCCGCAGCCGTAGGCCAGCACCTCCAGCGCGTTCCAGCCGAACACGCGCTCGCTGGGTGTCAGCCCGGGCTCGCCCCATTGGGTGTCGATCTCGGGGTCGCCCGGGCCGCCGCCCACAGTGATGTCGGCCAGCGCAGCGCGCACCGCCGCGGGGATGGGCGGCGGGCGCAGGCCCTGCACCTGGATCAGCCCCTTGGCGTCGACCAGGCAGGCGATGGCGTTGGCCAGCACCGTGCCCGGGTTGCGCAGCAGCCCGCCCCAGTTGCCCGAGTGGTGGCCGCCGTCGCGGGCATTCAGCACCAGGTCGAAGTTGGCCACGCCACGCGAGCCGAGGAAGACGGTGGGCCGGTCGGCGCGCAGGCGCGGGCCGTCGCTGGCGATCAGCACGTCGGCGGCCAGGCGCGCGCGCTCGGCGCTGCAGAACTCGGCCAGGCCGGGCGAGCCGGTCTCCTCGCCCATCTCCACCAGCCACTTGGCGTTGAAGCCCAGACGGCCGCCGCGCGCGGCCAGCACCGCCGCCAGCGCGGCCAGGTTGATGCTGTGCTGGGCCTTGTTGTCGGCGGCACCCCGACCGTACCAGCGCTGGCCGGTGGGCGTCAGCGCATCGGTCAGCGTCCAGGGGTCACGGCCCTCGGCCCACTGGCCTTCGTGGCCGCGCACCACGTCGCCGTGGCCGTAGAACAGCACCGTGGGCAGGGCCGGGTCTTCCAGCCGCTGGGCGGTCAGCAGCGGCGGCGCACCGGGCACCGGGTTGGGGTGGATGCTGCTGTCGAAGCCCAGCGTGGCCAGCGCCGGCGCGATCTGCTCGGCCAGGTAGGCGTGCAAGGCGTCGGCGCGCGCGCTGTTCTGGCTCTCGGTGCGGCAGGCCACCCGCTGCGCCAGCGTGCGGAAGAAACTGCCCGAGTCGAACTGGGCATGGGCATGGGCGACGGCGGCGGCCAGCGTCATGGCGGCCTTCCCGTCAGGCCGACTTGGCGACGAGGTCGAAGTGCTCGACCACCGGCGGCTGCGCGAAGAACGGCCCGATGATGGCGCGCCACTGCGCAAACAGCGGCCCCTGGCGGAAGCCCACCGTGTGGTCTTGCAGCGTGGCCCAGAAGATCTGCAGGATGTAGCGCTCGGGGCTCTCGATGCCTTTGTTGACCTTCCAGCCCTGCATGCCCTGCGCCTGGCTGGCCACGGTGGCCAGCGCGCGCTGCAGCGCCTCTTCGAAGGCGGCGTTCTCGCCGGGGTTGATGCGGATGTCGGCGATCTCGAGAATCATGATGGGCTTCTGGTTGGCGCGAGGACAAACAGTTTAGGCGGCGCCTGGTGCCGGCGCGGGGGCCTCGGCTAAAGTGCCTCGGTCCCTCCACTGCCGCTGCGAGCATCGACGCCATGGCCCATCCCGCCGAGTTGCTGATCATCGACGCGCAGAATGACTTCTGCGACCTGCCTGCGGCTTTCTGCCCTGCCGATCCACGCAGCGGCCAGCCGCTGAAGCCGGCGCTGCCGGTGCCCGGCGGCCACGCCGATCTGGAGCGGCTGGCGGGCTTCATCCACGCGATGGCCGCGTTGATCGACGGCATCACCGTCACCCTCGATTCGCACCACCGCCACGACATCGCGCACCCGCCGTACTGGCGCACCGCCGACGGCGGCACGGTGGCGCCGTTCACCACCATCACCGCGGCGCAGGTGCGCTCGGGGGATTTCAAGCCCGCGCTGCCCGCCGAAGGGGCGCGCACATTGGCCTACCTGGACGCGCTGGAAGCCGCCGGCCGCTACACGCTGATGGTGTGGCCGGTGCATTGCCAGATGGGCAGCTGGGGCCATGCGCTGCATGCCGACGTGCTGGCGGCCTGCAACACCTGGGAAGACGCCCGCCACCGGCCGGTGCGGGTGGTCAACAAGGGCAGTTTTCCGTGGAGCGAGCACTACAGCGCGTTGCAGGCCGAGGTGCCCGACGCGGCCGACCCGTCGACCGAACTGAATCGGCCGCTGCTGGCCCGGCTGGATCAAGCCGAAACCCTGCTGATCGCCGGCCTGGCCAGCAGCCACTGCGTGAAGGCCACCGTCGAGCACCTGGTGGCGCACCTGCCTTCGGGCAGGCCCGAGCGTCTGGTGCTGCTGACCGATTGCATGAGCCCGGTGGCCGGCTTCGAGCGGCAGGCGGCCGACTTCATCGCCGCGATGCGCCTGCGCGGCGTGCGCACGATGACGCACAACCAGGCACGCGCCGCGCTGCACAAGGAAGCCGCATGAAGGATCTGGGCGGCAGCGGCGCATCCCTCGGAACCGATGGTTTCCCCGCCGGTCTGCCCCAGCGGCTGACCGGACCGGGCGCGTGGGTCGGCCCCGATCAGATCCGCGACGGCGGCTGGCTGCAGCCGCTCGATCACACCGAGCTGGCCGAGCTGCACGCCGCCACCGTGCCCTGGCTGGCGCGCGCCGAGGCCGATGTGAAGGCGCTGAACCAGCTCGGGCCCGCGGGCTTTGTGCTGCCCACGCTGGGCCCGCGCCTGGCCGCGCTGCGCGCCGAGCTGCTGCGTGGCCGCGGCTTCGCGGTGCTGCGTGGGTTGCCGGTCGAGGCCTGGGGCCGCCGCTTCAGCGCGGTGGCCTTCTACGGCCTGGGCGCGCACCTGGGCGCCGCGCGCCCGCAGAACGCCCAGGGCCACTTGCTGGGCCATGTGCGCGACGTGGGGCTGAGCGTCGACGACCCGAACGTGCGCATCTACCAGACCCACGAGCGCCAGAGCTTCCACACCGACTCCTGCGACATCGTCGGCCTGCTGTGCCTGCAGACGGCGCGCGCGGGTGGTGAATCGGCGCTGGTGTCGTCGGTCACGCTCTACAACCAGCTGCGCGCGCGCCGGCCCGATCTGGCGCGGCTGCTGTTCCAGCCGGTGGCCACCGACCGGCGCGGCGAGGTGCCGCCCGGCGCCAAGCCGTACTTCGAGATCCCGGTGTTCAACTGGCACTGTGGCGCGTTTGCCGCGATCTACCAGCGCCAGTACGTCAACTCGGCGCAGCGCTTTGCCGATGCACCGCGCCTCACCGCGCAGCAGGTCGAGGCGCTGGACCTGCTGGACGCACTGGCCAACGATCCGTCGCTGAACCTGATGATGTCGATGCAGCCGGGCGACCTGCAGTTCGTGCACAACCACGGGCTGCTGCACGACCGCATGGCCTTCGACGACTGGCCCGAGCCGGCGCGCCGCCGTTACCTGCTGCGGCTGTGGCTGGCGCCCGACGATGCCCAGCCGCTGCCGCCGGTGTATGCGCAGCGCTATGGCAACGTGCTGCCGGGCCAACGCGGTGGCGTGGCGCTGCCGGGCTCGGCCGGGGTGATGCCGCTGCCCGACGATTGAGCCGCCGACTTCGAGCGGCGCCGACCTGGCGCCATCCGTGAAGTCGCGGTGACGCCCCGCCCGCATCGGCCTCTACACTGGACCGGATGCCCGATGCACAGCCCTCCGAAGAAAGTCGCCAGGCCTGGGTGGTGGTATGGGCCTGTTTCATCGCCTTGGCGGTGATCTTCGGGGTCTCGTACTCGTTCGCCGCGTTCTTCGCGTCGCTGTCGGCGCAGTTCGACGCGCAGCGCGCCGACGTGTCGCTGGTGTTCGGGCTGTGCGGGCTGGTGTACTTCATCGGTGGCGCGGGCGCCGGTGTGCTGGCCGACCGCTTCGGCCCGGCCATCGTCTGCAGCGCCGGCATGTTGTGCATCGCCGGCGGGCTGCTGGTCAGCAGCTTGGCCACCTCGATGGCGGCGATCTACGCGGCCTACGGCGTGGGCATCGGCATCGGCATCGCGCTGGTCTACACGCCGTCGATCGCCTGCGTGCAGCCCTGGTTCACACGGCGGCGCGGGCTGGCGGCGGGCATCGCCAGCGCGGGCATCGGCGCCGGCACGGTGGTGGTGCCGCTGGCGGCCACCGCGCTGATCGCCGCGCTGCAGTGGCGCGGGGCGATGCAGGCACTGGCCGGCTTCGTGCTGCTGGCCGGCGTGGGCGCCACGCTGCTGCTCAAGCGCGCGCCCTCGGCCACCGGCGGGCGAGGCCGTGCGGTGGCCGGCCACACGCTGCGCCAGGCGCTGGGCACGCCGCAGTTCCGCTGGATGTACGCGATGGCGGTGCTGGCCGCGCCGGGCATGTTCATCCCGTTTGCGCATGTCTCGGCCGCCGCGCGTGACCTGGGTGTGGCCGATGCCCGCGCGGTGGGCCTGGTGGGGCTGATCGGCATCGGCAGCCTGACCGGGCGCTTCGTCATCGGCGCGCTGGCCGACCGCATCGGGCGGCCGCTGACGCTGGCGCTGGCGCAGGCGTCGATGGGCCTGTCCTACCTCGTCTGGTACGCGGCCGACGGCTGGCTGGCGATGGCCGTCTTCTCGCTGTGGATGGGCCTGAGCTACGGCGGCATCGTCTCGCTGATGCCCGCGCTGTGCATGGACCTGTTCGGCGCGCGCGCGGTGTCGGCCATCATCGGCACGCTTTACACCGGCGCGGCCTTCGGCAACCTGCTGGGGCCCTGGGTGGCCGGCGCGGTGTTCGATGCCCAGCGCAGCTATGCGCCGGTGATCTGGGGCTGCCTGGCGCTGTCGGCGCTGGCCACCGTGGCCACCGCGCGGCTGATCGGGCCACCGCCACCACCGGCATCGCCGATACCGGCATGAAGACGCTGTCCTGCGGCATCCTGGTGATCAACCCGGCGCACGAGTTGCTGCTGTGCCATGTCACCGGCGCCTGGCACTGGGACATCCCCAAGGGCGGCGCCGATCCCGGCGAGGCCCCGCTGGCCACCGCGCTGCGCGAGACGCGCGAGGAATGCGGCCTCGATTTCACCGGCCGGCCCCTGCTCGACCTGGGTCGCATGGCCTACCGCCCACGCAAGGACCTGCACCTGTTTGCGCTGCTCAGCCACCGCTTCGACGTGGCCAGCTGCCACTGCGACACGCACTACACCGACCACTGGGGCGGCAGCCGGCCCGAGATGGACGGCTTCGAGTGGACGCCGTTCGACCGGGTGCACCGCCGCTGCGCCCGCCACATGGGCGAGGTGCTGACGCAGAAGCTGTCGCTGCCCGCGCTGCTGGCACGGCTGCAGGCCGAGGCGCCGGCGCGCGCCGGCACGACGCCCTAGACTTTGGCCGATGCACCCTGTCCATGCCTCGTCTCACCCCACCGCCATGCGCCAGCGCCGCCGCCGGCCTTCGTTGATCACCCTCGCCGCGCCCTGGCTGCTGGCCGCCGCGCTGGGCCTGCCCGCCGGCGCCGGCGCACAGACGGCCGCAGTGCCGCCCGCCGCGCCGCCTGCCGTGTCGGTGGGCTTGCCGCCGGCCCTGACTGAAGTGACCCAGGTCGAGGGCATCACCGAGTACCGCCTGCCCAACGGCCTGCAGCTGCTGCTGGTGCCCGACGACACCAAGCCCAGCACCACGGTCAACGTCACCTACCGGGTCGGCTCGCGCCACGAGAACTACGGCGAGACCGGCATGGCGCACCTGCTGGAGCACCTGATCTTCAAGGGCACGCCCACCACCCGCAACGTGATGGCCGAGTTCGGCCGCCGCGGGCTGCGCTACAACGGCAGCACCAGCTTCGACCGCACCAACTACTTCGCCAGCTTCACCGCCAACGACGAGACGCTGCGCTGGTACCTCAGCTGGCAGGCCGACGCGATGGTCAACAGCCTGATCGCGCGCAGCGACCTCGACACCGAGATGACCGTGGTGCGCAACGAGATGGAATCGGGCGAGAACAACCCGGTGCGCTCGGTCATCGGGCAGACGCTGGCGGCGATGTACCAGTGGCACAACTACGGCAAGATGCCGATCGGTGCCCGCGCCGACGTCGAGAACGTCGACATCGCCCGGCTGCAGGCCTTCTACCGCCTGCACTACCAGCCCGACAACGCCACGCTGGTGGTGGCCGGCAAGTTCGACGTGGCCAAGGTGCTGGGCTGGGTGTCGTTGTACTTCGGGCCCTTGCCCAGGCCGCAGCGCACGCTGGCGCCCACCTACACCGTCGATCCGGTGCAGCAGGGCGAGCGCAGCACCACCGTGCGGCGCAAGGGCGGCGCGCCCTTCCTGCTGGCCGCCTGGCATGGCGTGGCCGCGGCCGACGCCGACTACCCGGCCACCGAGGCGCTGGCCGCGCTGCTGGGCAATGCGCCTTCGGGCCGGCTGCACAAGCGGCTGGTCGAGCAGAAACTGGCCGCCTCCACCTTCGGCTTCACCTGGAGCGTGGCCGAGCCCGGCCCGCTGATGCTGGGGGTGCAACTGGCGCCCGGCCAGGACGTGGCCACCGCCCGCAACGCGCTGCTGGCCACGGTGGACGCGCTGGCCACCGAGCCCATCACCGCCGACGAACTGGAGCGTGTGCGCACCCAGTGGCTCAACGACTGGAACCAGGGCTTCAGCGACCCCGAGCAGGTGGGCGTGGCGCTGTCCGAGGCCATCGGCAACGGCGACTGGCGGCTGTACTTCCTGGCCCGCGACCGCATGCGCGCGCTGAAGCTGGCCGACGTGCAGCGCGTGGCCCAGGCGCGCCTGGTGGCCGACAACCGCACCGTGGGCACCTACCTGCCCACCGATGCGCCGCAGCGCGCGCCTGACCCGGCGCGGGTGGACGTGGCGCCGCTGGTGCAGGGCTACAAGGGTGACAGCGCCGTGGCCCAGGCCGAGGCCTTCGACGCCACGCCGGCCAACCTGGACGCCCGCACCCAGACCAGCACCCTGCCCAGCGGGCTGAAGCTGGCGCTGCTGCCCAAGGGCACGCGGGGCAACACGGTGCATGCGCGGCTGACGCTGCGCTTCGGCGACGAGGCCAGCCTGCGTGGCCAGGGCATGGCGGTGGCCATGATGGGCGCGCTGATCGACAAGGGCGGTGCGGGCATGAGCCGCGCGCAGATCAGCGAT
The DNA here is from genome assembly GCA_001770815.1 of Burkholderiales bacterium RIFCSPHIGHO2_12_FULL_69_20. Lineage (GTDB taxonomy): Bacteria > Pseudomonadota > Gammaproteobacteria > Burkholderiales > Burkholderiaceae_C > Pseudaquabacterium. The sequence goes on along the minus strand of MESD01000097.1, from coordinate 39,475 downwards.
GCCTTCGACAAGCTGCGCGCCGAGGTGGGTATCGGCGCCGGCGGGCAGGCGCTGACCGTGGGCATCACCACCGTGCGCGAGCACCTGCCGGCGGTGGTGGCGCTGGTGGGCCGGCTGCTGCGCGAGCCGGCTTTCCCGGCCGAGGCGCTGGACGAGCGGCGCCGGCAGATCGTGGCCGCCATCGCCGCGCAGCGCAGCGAGCCCGGCGCGGTGGCCGCCAATGCGCTGCAGCGCCACGGCAATCCTTACCCACGCGGTGACCTGCGCCACGCCCCCAGCTTCGACGAGACCGAGCAGGACGTGCAGGCCGTCGGCGTCGACGCGGTGCGTGCGGCGCACCGGCGCTTCGTCAGCGCCGCGGTGGGCGAGTTCAGCGCGGTGGGCGACATGGACGTGCCGGCGGTGACGGCCGCACTGCAGGCCGCCTTCGGCAACTGGGCGCAGCCGGCCGGCGGCACGCTGGCTTTTGCGCGCGCGCCGCAGCCGCTGGTGGCCGTGCCGCCGGTGCGCCAGTTGCTGGCCACGCCCGACAAGCCCAATGCCCACCTGCTGCTGGCGCAGCCGCTGGCGATCAACGACACCCATGCCGACTTCCCGGCACTGCTGATGGCCAACCACCTGCTGGGTGGCGACGCCAATTCGCGCCTGTGGGCCCGCATCCGCGAGCAGGACGGGCTGAGCTACGACGTGCGCTCCTACGTGGCCTGGAACAGCTTCGAGCTGAATTCACGCTGGCAGGCCTCGGCCATCTTCGCGCCGCAGAACCAGCCCAAGGTGGAGGCCGCACTGAAAGCAGAAGTGGTGCGCGCACTGGCCGACGGCTTCAGCCAGAAAGAGCTGGACGAAGCCCGCATCGGCCTGCTCAACCAGCGCCGGCTGGGCCGCGCGCAAGACGCTGCGGTGGCCGGCGCGCTGGTCAACAACCTGTACCTGCAGCGCCGCTTTGCCATCCAGCAGCGCACCGACGACGCCATCGCGGCGCTGACGCTGGCGCAGGTCAACTCTGCGCTGAAGGCCTACATCGACCCGGCCCAGTGGGCGGTGATGTGGGCCGGTGATTTCAAACAACCCTGAATCCGCTCCCCCCGCCCCAAAGGACCCCCGCCATGAGTGCTACCCCCGTCACCGCCAGCGACCTGGCCGCCCAGATCGACGCCGCCGCCCACGCGGCCGAAGCCCGGGTGATCGCCTGGCGGCGCGACTTCCACGCCAACCCCGAGTTGGGCAACCGCGAGTTCCGCACCGCCGGCATCGTGGCCGAGCACCTGCGTGCGCTGGGCTTCGACGAGGTGCGCACCGGCGTGGCCCACACCGGGGTGGTGGGCCTGCTCAAGGGCGCGCTGCCCGGCCCGGTGGTGGCGCTGCGCGCCGACATGGACGCGCTGCCGGTGGCCGAGGAGGTGGACCTGCCGTTTGCCAGCAAGGTCAAGGCCGAGTGGAATGGCGCCCAGGTGGGCGTGATGCACGCCTGCGGTCACGATGCCCACACCGCCATCCTGATGGGCGTGGCCGAGGTGCTGGCCAGCCAGCGCGGCGCGCTGCGCGGCACGGTGAAGTTCATCTTCCAGCCGGCCGAGGAGCTGCCGCCCGAAGGCGAGGAGGGCGGCGCCAAGATGATGGTCGAAGAGGGCGCGATGGACAACCCGCGGCCGGCGGCGATCTTCGGCCTGCACGTCACCTCGCGCCTGCCGCTCAACGTGGTGGGCTACCGGCCCGGCCCCACGATGGCCAGCGCCGACAACCTGAAGATCACCGTCCGGGGCAGCCAGACCCATGGTGCCATGCCCTGGGCGGGGGTCGATCCGATCGTCACCGCGGCGCAGGTGGTGCTGGGCCTGCAGACGGTGGTCAGCCGCCAGGTCGACCTGACCCGCGAGCCGGCGGTGGTCACCATCGGCACCATCCACGGCGGCCTGCGCGAGAACATCATTCCCGATTCGGTCGAGATGCGCGGCACCATCCGTACCTTCGACGAGGAGATGCGCGACGACATCCACGAGCGTGTCACCTACCTGGCCGAGGCGATCTCGCGCAGCGCCCGCGCCGGCTGCACCGTGTGCATCAAGAAGAACTACCCGGTCACCGTCAACGACCCGGCGCTGACCGAGGCCATGCGCCCCACGCTGGCCCGCGTGGCCGGCCCCAACCACCTGGCGCTGGTGCCCAAGGTCACCGGCTCGGAAGACTTCTCGTTCTTCCAGCGCGTGGTGCCGGGGCTGTTCATCTTTCTGGGCGTGACGCCCGAGGACAAGGACGTCAGCAAGGCCGCGCCCAACCACTCGCCGCGCTTCTTCGTCGACGAGCGCTGCCTGGTCACCGGCGTGCGCGCGCTGTCGCACCTGGCCGCCGATTTTCTGCAGCACGGCGCCAGCGCCTGAGCAGCACCGTCCCGCCTGAACCGTCCACCGAGGAGCCACCGATGTCGACCCACCACCCGACCGAACTCACCGACTGCACCGCCAGCCAGCTGCTGCAGCTCTACCGCAGCGGCGGCGCGTCGCCGGTGGAGGCCACGCAGGCGGTGCTGGCCCGTATCGACCGTCTGAACCCGCAGCTCAACGCCTTCTGCCTGGTGGATGCCGAGGCCGCGCTGGCCAGCGCCCGCGCCAGTGAGGCGCGTTGGCAGCAGGGCGCGACCATCGGCCTGCTCGACGGCGTGCCCACCTCGATCAAGGACCTGATCCTGACCCGCGGCTGGCCCACGCGGCGCGGTTCACGCACCGTCGATGTCAACCAGCCCTGGGAGGTGGACGCGCCGGTCACCGCGCGCCTGCGCGAGGCCGGTGCGGTGCTGCTGGGCAAGACCACCACGCCCGAGTTCGGTTGCAAGGGCGAGACCAATTCGCCGCTCACCGGCATCAGCCGCAATCCGTGGAACCTGTCGCGCACGCCCGGTGGCTCGTCGGGCGGCACCGCGGCGGCGGTGGCCGCAGGGCTGGGGCCGGTGAGCGTGGGCACCGATGGCGCCGGATCGGTGCGCATCCCGGCGGCTTTCTGCGGCAACTTCGGCCTCAAGCCCAGCTTCGGCCGCGTGCCGGCCTACCCGCTGTCACCCTTCGGCAGCGTGGCCCACCTGGGACCGCACACGATGAGCGTGGCCGACGCCGCCCTGATGCTCAACGTGATGAGCCAGCCCGACGCGCGCGACTGGACCTCGCTGCCCTTCGATGCGCGTGACTACCGCGTGGGGCTGGACGACGGCGTGCGCGGCCTGCGCATCGCCTATTCACCCACGCTGGGCTATGCCAAGAACGTGCACCCCGAGGTGGCGGCGGCGGTCGATCGCGCGGTGAAGGACCTGCAGGCGCTGGGGGCGGTGGTCGAGGCTGTCGACCCCGGCATCGACGACCCGCTGGACATCTGCACCGGCCTGTGGTTCCTGGGCGCACACACCCTGTACAGCGGCATGACGCCCGAGCAGCAGGCGGTGGCCGACCCCGATCTGGTGGCCGAAGCGGCACTGGGCGCCGGGCTCAGCGCGCTGCAGATCCAGCACCTGAACCTGCGCCGCGGTGCGCTGGGCGCGCACCTGCGCCAGTTCATGCAGCGCTTCGACCTGATCGCCACGCCGGCGGTGGCGATTCCGGCCTTCGAGGCGCGGCCAGCCGGCCAGGGGCCGATGGACCCGGTCAGCCTGCTGGGCTGGACACCGTTCTCCTACCCGTTCAACCTGAGCCAGCAGCCGGCCTGCACCATCCCCTGCGGCTTGACGTCCGATGGCCTGCCGATCGGCCTGCAGCTGGTGGGGACCATGTTCGGTGACGCGATGGTGCTGCGCGCGGCGCGCGCCTACGAGAGCATTCGGCCGATTGCCCGGCCGCCGCTGGACTGGGTCTGATCCTGCCCCGAGCCGGGCGGCGCGCACACAAGCTGTTACCGCGCCGGGGGCGGCGCGCCCTCAATCGCCGCCCGGGGATGCCGATGGTTTACGCAAGGTGTCAGTGGGTGCCGACCGGTGCCCTGCCTTGCCCATGTGCCGTCCCTGCCAATGAAACGATCCCTGGCTTCCACCGCTCGCAAGTCCCTGCACCAGGCGGTACGTTCGGCGCTGGGCCTGCTGCCGCAATCGCTGCGGTTCTCGTTGTTCCGCAGCCTGATCGATTGCGACCCCCGGCCCGATGCGCGGCTGGAGCTGAAGATCGCTGACACGCAGGACGAGCTGGAGGCGTGCTTCCGCATCCTGCACGACGCCTACGTGGCCTCGGGCTTCATGCAGCCCGACCCGTCGGGGCTGCGGGTCACCATCTACCACGCCTTGCCCACCACCACCACGCTGTGCGCCAAGTGGGACGGCCGGGTGATCGGCACGATCTCGATGATCCGCGAGGGAGTTTTCGGCTTTCCGCTGCAATCGGTGTTCAAGCTTGGTCAGGTGCGCGCAAAGGCCGGCAAGATCGCCGAAATATCCGCGCTGGCCATCGACCCCAAATTCCGCAAGACCGGCGGCAAGATCCTGTTTCCGCTGATGAAGTTCATGTACGAGTACTGCCGCGAGTACTTCGACACCCGGCACATCGTCATCGCGGTCAATCCGAACAAGATCGAGATGTACGAATCGCTGCTGTTCTTCGAGCGGCTGCAGGCGCAGGTGGTCAACAACTACGATTTCGCCAACGGCGCGCCGGCGGTGGGTGCCTGCCTCGACCTGCTGCATGCGCCCGAGGTGTTTCGCCAGACCTATGCACAGCAGCGTGATCGCAAGAACCTGCACCGCTATTTCGTCGAGACGCGCCTGCCCAACATCCAGGTGCCGCAGCGGCGGTTCTTCACCACCAACGATCCGGTGATGACCCCGGCGATGCTGGATCACTTCTTCAACCGGCGCACCGCCGTGTTTGCCTCGCTCAGCGACCGCCAGCGCCTGCTGCTGCAGTCGATCTACGACCACGAGACCTATGCCGCGGTGCTGCCGCAGCCGTCGATCGGCGCCACGGCCGAGCTGGCACTGCGGCGGCACCAGCGCTTTTCCATCCGCTGCCCGGCGCGGCTGCGGGTCAAGTCGTACAACACGCAGCTCACCTTCGAATTGCAGGTGACCGAGCTGTCGCTGCATGGCTTCCAGGCCGAATGCACCGTGCCGCTGCCCGAGGGCACGCAGGGCCGGGTCGAGGTGGAGCTGGGTCAGCACGAGACTGCCTTCGTCGAGGCCACGGCCGTGCGCCGGCACGAGACCGGGGGGCTGGCCTGCTACGGCTTTCACGTGCCCCTGCCCGATGCCACCTGGCAGCTGTGCGTGGCGGCGCTGGACGCCGGGCGCACCCATGCCGATCTGCAGGCGACGACAGCGCCTGCGCGCGTGGGGCCGTCGCGGTCCGAGGCCCAACCGGCTGCAGGTGATCCACTGACGCCACCGCTGCTCGCCATCGCCACGGATTGATCGGTCGCAGCCGGGCCCCGGTGGCCCGGTGCAACAATCAACCCCGAGCCGTGACATCGGTCGCAACACCCAAGGAAGCGGGATTGCCCACGGTGCGCAGCGCTGCTTACAGTTACAAAGTCCGGCGCCCGAGCGGCCCGGCCGGCTCTTGGCGCGTGCCGCATTCGCAGTGCGCCATGTGGCGCGTGCCGGGCAGTGGCCACCCGGGTTGCAGCAGGCGCGACGTTGCTCGTGCGACGATGCGTTGGGAGATTGCGGAATGATCAGGCTGTTCAATCACTATTTTCATGCGTGGACGCTGCGGCGGATCTTCTTCGACTTCCTGTTGTCGTTGCTTGCGCTGGCCGGCGTGGTGCTGGCCCAGGCCGAAAGCCTGAAGTCGGCCATGCCGATGGCCGGCGCGCAGGTGTTCACCCTGGCGGCTGGCCTGTTCGTGATCAACAGCGCCTCGGGGCTCTACCAGCGTGCGCAGGATTGGTCGATGGCGGAATCAAGCGTTCGTGCCGCGCTGGCCCTGGGCTTGGCACTGCTGCTCACCTACCAGATCTTTCGGGTGCTGCCGGTGGGTTTTGGCAATGACGAGGCGATCCGCGCCTCGGCGATGCTGGTGATCGCCGCGCTGATCCTGCGCCGGGTGGTGATGGGTTACTGGGCCACCAAGTCGCGCGCCGGTGCGCGGGTGCTGATCTTCGGCTCGGGGCCGGCTGCGCAGATGGTGGGCAGCACGCTGCGTGCGGCCGACCCGCTGGCCACCATCGTGGGCTATTTCCCCGGCCCGAACGAGAAGCAGACCGCCGTGCCCGAGGCCCAGCGCCTGTCGGCCGAGCAATCGCTCACCCAGACGGCGCACCGGCTGGGCGTGGACGAGATCATCGTTGCGCTGACCGAGCGCCGCTCGGGCAGCATGCCGCTGCGCGAGTTGCTCGATTGCAAGCTTTCGGGCGTGCGGGTGTTCGACGTCACCACCTACTTCGAGCGCATGCTCGGCCAGATCCGCATCGATTTTGTCAACGCCGGCTGGCTGATCTTCGGCGACGGCTTCAACCAGGGCTTCTACCGCACGGCCGTCAAGCGCATTTTCGACATCCTGTGCTCGCTGGTGCTGATCGTGCTGTCGGCGCCGGTGATGCTGGTCACCGCCATCGCCATCAAGCTGGAGAGCCCCGGCCCGATCTTCTACCGCCAGGAGCGGGTGGGCTACAACAGCAAGACCTTCAAGGTCACCAAGTTCCGCAGCATGCGCACCGATGCCGAGCAGGACGGCCAACCGCGCTGGGCCACCGCCAACGACAACCGGGTGACCCGCGTGGGCAACATCATCCGGTTGCTGCGGGTGGACGAGCTGCCACAGCTGTTCAATGTGTTGTACGGTGACATGAGCCTGGTCGGACCGCGGCCCGAACGACCCTTCTTCGTCGAGCAGCTCACCACCGAGATTCCCTACTACGCAGTGCGCCACAGCCTCAAGCCCGGCGTCACCGGCTGGGCGCAGGTGCGCTACCAGTACGGCTCGACGATCGAGGATTCGCAGGAAAAGCTGCAGTACGACCTGTACTACGTGAAGAACCACAGCCTGTTCCTCGATTTCGTGATCCTGTTCGAGACGGTGGGCGTGGTGCTCACCGGCAAGGGGGCGCGCTGAGCGCCCAGGGCCGGGCCCACGGGCCCGGTCAACCCGGCGTCGTTCAGGCCGATCGACACGCCGACAAGGTGATCGCCGGTGTGGGCTGATCTCGGCGATTGGGCTGCGGGTTTGGCCGACGGTCTGGCCTTTTCCGACCTGGCCTCTGCCGGTCTGGTGCTGGTGGCCTTGCTGCACGCCGGCTATGCCGTCTACCTGCTGCGCAGCGGCCTGCTGCGCGCGCCGGCCGACCGATCGGCCCAGGCCTTTGTAGGGGCCGTGGTGGTCACGGCGTTGTGGGGCCTGGCCGGCTGGATAGATCAGGGCTCGACCAAGCGGCTGACCTGGCACCTGACGCTGCTGTTCGACCAGTTGCGCTACGGCGCCTGGGTCTACTTCCTGGTGCTGCTGCTGCGGCCGATGGTCAGCACGCTCGCATCGCGCCGTGCCCACTTCGGCCAGGCGCTGTTGATCGGCCTGCTGTTGGTGGGGCTGGTGGCCAACCTGGTCGAAGGCCTGCTGCCCGAACGCTTCGACCTGCTGCCGTGGCTGCTGGTGGCCAGCCAGCTGGGCGCGGCCGTGCTGGGCCTGCTGCTGGTGGAGCAGTTCTTCCGCAACCAGCTCGACCCCACGCGCTGGTCGGCCAAGCCGCTGTGCATGGCCTTGGGCGGGCTGTTCCTGTTCGATGTCTACCTGTTCTCGCAGGCGCTGATGTTCGGTGGCTTCGATGCCGACGTGCAGGCCGCGCGTGCGCTGGTGCATGCCTTCACGATGCCGCTGCTGCTGGTGGCGTCGCGCCGGCATGCACGATGGCTGGCGAAGATGCAGGTGTCGAAGACGGCGGCGTTCTATTCGGCGTCACTGCTGTTGATCGGCGGCTACCTGCTGTTCATCGCCGGTGCGGGCTACTACGTGCGCTTCTTCGGCGGCAGCTGGGGCGGCGCCCTGCAGGTGGTGCTGCTGTTTGCGGCGTTGGTGGTGCTGGTATTGCTGGTGCTGTCGGGCGCGATGCGCGCGCGTCTGCGCGTTTTTCTCGGCAAGAACTTCTTCAGCTACCGCTACGACTACCGGCTGGAGTGGTTGCGCTTTACCGCCATGTTGTCGAGTCAGAGCACGCCGCAGGAAGTGGGCGGCCTGGTCGTTCGCGGCCTGGCCGACATGGTGGAGAGCAACGGCGGCGGCCTGTGGTTCAAGGCGCTGGGCGACGACCAGTACGTGCAATCGGCGGCCTGGAACCTGCCCGAGACGGGGACGCGCGAGCCGCTCGATTCACCGTTCTGCAGGCTGATGCGCGAGCGGGAGTGGATCTTCGACCTCAACGCGGCCCGTGCCCGAACCGGCCCGGTGGCCGAAGCGGAAGTGATGCCCGGCTGGTTGGGTCACCTGGAACACGCCTGGCTGGCCGTGCCGCTGCTGGTGGGCGACGAGATGCTGGGCTTCGTCGTGCTGAACCAGCCCCGCACCCCGGTGGAACTGAACTGGGAAGTGCGGGATCTGCTGAAGACCGCAGCCCGGCAGGCGGCCGGCTTTCTGGCCCAGATGCATGCCACCGAGGCGCTGCTCGAAGCCCGCAAGTTCGATGCCTTCAACCGCATGTCGGCCTTCGTGGTGCACGACCTGAAGAACATCATCACCCAGCTCTCACTGATGATGAAAAACGCCGAGCGCCACCGCGACAACCCCGAGTTTCAGCAGGACATGCTGCTCACGGTGGAAAGCTCGCTCGACAAGATGCGCCAGATGATGGTGCAGCTGCGCGAGGGCCAGAAGCCGGCCGGCGTGGCCTCGGGCGTGGATCTGGCGCCGGTGCTGCAGCGCATCCAGGCAGCGGCGCGCCAGCGTGGCCGGCAGGTTGATCTGGACCTGATCGACCGCATCGCCACCCGCGGCCACGAAGACCGGCTCGAGCGGGTGATCGGCCATGTTGTGCAGAATGCCCTGGATGCCACGCCAAGCACCGGTCGCGTCTGCGTCACACTGCAGCAGATGTCCGGTCGCGCGAAGGTGATGGTGAGCGACACCGGCGCTGGCATGAGCGCGGAGTTCATCCAGAACCGGTTGTTCCGCCCCTTCAACTCGACCAAGAGCAGTGGCATGGGCATCGGCTCGTACGAGAGTTTTCAGTACCTCAAGGAATTGGGCGGGAGCATCGACGTGAAAAGTGAAGTGGGCCAGGGGTCGGAGATCACCCTGTTGATGCCGCTGTTCGATCAACGCACGGGCACCGACCTGCGTCCGGCGGGGGCCGCATGAGCGCGTCAGGCCCTTCGTCGCCGCTGCTGATCGTCGAAGACGACCTGGCGCTGCAGAAGCAGATCAAGTGGTCACTGGATCGATTCGATTGCGTCACTGCCAGCGACCGCGAATCGGCGCTGGTGCAGTACAGACGGCACCAACCGGCGGTGGTGACCATGGATCTGGGCTTGCCACCGGATCCGGATTCGACCAGCGAAGGCTTCAAGCTGCTGGGCCAATTGCTGGACCTCGACCCCAACATCAAGGTCATCGTGCTCACCGGGCAGAACGATCAGGCCAATGCGCTGCGTGCGGTGGCAATGGGCGCCTACGACTTCTTCGCCAAGCCGTTCGAGCCGGAATTGCTGGGGCTGACGATCGATCGGGCGTACCGGCTGGCGGAACTCCAGGCTGAAAATCGTCGCCTTCAGGCGACGCACCAACCCGACGCGCTGAGCGGCTTGATCACCCGCGATCCCGAAATGCTCAGGGTGTGCCGGATGATCGAAAAGGTGGCGTCCAGTGACGCCACCGTGCTGCTGCTGGGCGAGAGTGGCACCGGCAAGGAAGTATTGGCGCAGGGTCTGCATCAAGCCTCGAAGCGCACGGGCAAATTCGTGGCCATCAATTGCGCGGCCATTCCGGAGGCCCTGCTCGAAAGCGAGCTCTTCGGCTATGAGCGGGGTGCCTTCACCGGTGCCACGAAGACGACATTGGGCAAGATTGAAACCGCCCATGGCGGCACGCTGATGCTCGATGAAATCGGTGATCTGCCGCATCCGCTGCAAGCCAAGCTGTTGCGGTTCCTGCAGGAACGCAAGATCGAGCGCATCGGTGGGCGACAGGAGATTCCAGTCGACGTTCGGGTCGTCTGCGCAACCCACCAAAACCTGCAGTCGCTGATCAGCGAGCAGCGTTTCCGGGAGGATTTGTACTACCGGCTGGCCGAGATCGTCGTCAACATTCCGCCACTGCGTGATCGGCAAGGTGATGCCGTGCTTTTGGCGCATGCCTACCTGCGGCGGTTTGCAGCCGACCAGCGCCGCGGCAACCTGGCCTTCACAGAGGATGCTTTGTCGGCCATCGAGTCCTACCGCTGGCCCGGCAACGTGCGCGAGCTGCTCAACATCGTCAAGCGGGCCGTCATCTTGGCCGACGGCGGACGCGTCAGTGCGTCGGACATCGGCCTGACGGCGGTGCCTGAAGGATCGGACCTCGACGATGCAGCCAGTCAGTGGGATCTGCGTCGTGTTCGAGAGGCCGCTGAACGAGCAGCCGTTCTCGCGGCACTCTCAAGGGCGGCGGGCAACATCGCCAAGGCGTCGGAGATGCTGGGCATCAGCCGGCCGACCTTGTATGACCTGATCAATCGTTTGTCGATCAAGCAACAAGTGGATTCCTGATCGACACCGCTGCCTGCAGTCAGGCCAAGAAAAAAGGCACCGCGATGCGGTGCCTTTCTCTGTCTGACGACAAACCGGTCGAAACCGGTTCGCCGTTCGGATCAACCAGCTCAGGCGGCCTTGCGGCGGCGGCTGACCAGACCCAGGGCAGCCAGGGCCAGACCCGTCAGGGCCAGGCCGGTGGGCTCGGGCACCGGCCGCGCGAAGTCGGCGCTCAGTTCACCGCTCAGGGTGCGGGTGGCCGAACCGGTGGTGACCGCTTCAGCAGCCAGACCGGCCAGCGTCGCCACGTCTTGCGAGTTGATGTCGCCATCGCTGTGGATGTTGACGTAGAAGTCAGCCGGGGCCGTGAAGAAGGTCTTGCCCGACTGGGTACCAGCTTCGCCAGCCATCTGGTCGGTATCGGTCAGCGCAAAGTCTTTGAAGAAGAAGTTGAACGCTGCCGGGACGATCAGGTCAACCGCGCCATTCAGGGCCAGCGAAGGCGCGCTGCCGATCTTGTAGTCGTCAGCGGTGTTGGCCCAGGTGATCGCCGCATTGGCGTCGGCGCCAAACGCGAAGGTGGTGGCCGTTGCAGGTGCCGAGACACCGGTATCAATGAAGATATCGATGCTGGCGGCCGTGGCCAGGAACGACGTGGCGCTGGCGGTACCACTGGCTTCCAGCACGGCGTACAGGACGTAGGTGGAATTGATGCCGGTGTTGTTGACGTTTCCGGCGTTCAGCGTGAAGCCGGTGAAGGTGGCCACGACCTTCGAGGTGAACGCGCCAGTGTTGTCGACGGTGACGATTTCATCGTAGCTGCCGGTCAGCTTGTCTGCATCGAACGACGAGTTGACGATGCCGAGGCCGACCAAAGTGCCGGTGGCACCAGGGATAGACGTCGTCGACACGGTGAACTGCGGCAACGACACGGCGGCAGTTGCAGCGACCGGGGCCAGGATGGCGCCAGCGACAAGCAGGGAGGCGATCAGGTTGAGTTTCATGGTGTGGTCCTTGTTGCGGGTGGGGCGGTTGCCTTACGACTCAATAAAGCACGTGGCATGCCAGGCTCTGGTCGCCCAATGAAATCAACCACTTGGGTCGACTCTTGGTCATCCGGTGTTGGCCGGTGTAAGAGTTTCCGACGCGAAGGGTTGGCGCCGGATCCTGTACCCACCTTGCTCGGCGAACATGCGGGCCATGGGGTGACCTCATGGCGGCTGCAGTCGAGTGCGGAACATCGCACGCGTTGTCCGGCGGGCAGCATCGATGGCTTCCGTGACGAATCTGGGGCAATGCGACACTCCCCCCAGCAGACGGGCATTGATGACGCCGTGCTGGGCGCGCACGAGCTTCATTGGCGGTCGGAGGTGGCCCCGATGGGCGGCCCGGGCTCACCGCGTAAAGTGCTGAAAAACAGGGGAAACAATGATCAAGAGCCTTTGGCGAATGGCCTGCTCGGCAATCGGCTTGGCAGTGCTACTGAGTGGCTGCGGTGAAAAGGGACCGGACGAGTTGCTCGCCGCGGCGCGCGAGGCCGCCGCCAAAGGCGATCGAAAGGGCGCGGTAGTGACTTTGCGCGCCGCCCTTCAGAACAACCCGGATTCCGTACCGGTGCGTCTGGAATTCGGTCGACAACTGCTCGCCGCGGGTGAGGGCCAGATCGCGGAGATCGAACTCCGAAAGCTCCAGGCTGCGGCTGTTTTGCCGGCGACGGTCGCTCCCGACCTGGCGCGCGCGATGCTGGTACAGCGAAAGTTTTCGAAGCTGATCGAAGAATTCGAGTCTGTTCGTCTCGATCAGCCGGTCGCGATGGCCGATCTTCAGGCCAGTCTGGCCACCGCCTATGGATGGGCCGGCGACATCGCTCGTTCGCGAGAGCGGGCTGATGCTGCGTTGAAGCTCGACCCTAAGCACGTCGCAGCGCGCCTGGTCCTTGTCCGGCTCGAGGCAGGGCGCGGCGCGTTGAGCGCTGCATCCGCGCTGCTGGAAGAGGTGCTAAGTGATGCGCCCGGCAATGCGGACGCATGGCAGTTGAAGGGCGATCTCAACGTCAGCAACGCAGACTCATTGCCCGTGGCCGTCGCGGCCTACACCAAGGTCCTCGGGTTGGAACCCTACCGCACGGCGGCGCATGGCGCATTGATCGGCATCCATTTCTTCAAACGCGATCTGGCGGGCGCCCGCAAGCAGTTGGACGAGCTGAAGCGGCTGGTTCCCAATGCACCGCAAACGATCTTCTTCGAGGCGCAAATCGCCTACATCGCCGGGGATTTCAAGCGAGCCAAAGAACTTGTCGGTCAGTTGTTGAAGGTTTTTCCTGACAACATCGGTGTGCTGCAGTTTGCCGGCGCGACCGAATTGCGGTTGGGGGCCTGGCTTCAGGCTGAAGCTCACCTCGGTCGGGTGCTGAACGCGGTGCCTGACGCCGTCGCGGCGCGACGCCTGCTGACGCAGGTGTATGTGCAGACGGGGCAGTCAGCCAAGGCCTTGGATGTTGCGCAGTCCAATGTCCAGCGATCCGATCCAGACCCTGAAACGGTGGCCCTGGTGGCGGAGGCCCATTTGCAGCGCGGCGAGCGCCGGCTGGCGGATGAATACTTTCAGCGCGCGTTGAAGTTGAGGCCGGACGATTTCAAGATCAGGACCGCTGCGGCGCTGTCACGATTGGCCAAGGGCGAGACCGAACAGGGCTACTCGGAGTTGACCGACATCGCAGCGAAAGACCCGGATACATTGGCCGACAAGGCGCTGATCAGCGCCAAGATGGCACGCAATGAGATCGACGACGCGCTGGTGGCGATCGACCGGTTGGCGGCGAAGCTGCCGAACTCACCTTTGGCGCCCACGCTGCGGGGCCAAGCGCTGCTGACGAAAAAGGACAACGCCGGTGCGCGGTCGGCGTTCGAGCAGGCGCTGGCCAGGAACGGCGCCTATTTTCCGGCGGCGTCGGCATTGGCTTCGCTTGAGCTTGCGGATGGCAAACCCGATGCAGCCATGGCGCGCTTTGAGGCCGTACTGAAGGTGGACCCCAAGCACTTGCAAGCGCAGATCGCGGTGGCCGAACTCATGGCACTGCGTGGTGCGGCTAAGGAGCAGGTTGTCGCGAAGTTTGAAGGGGCGATTCGCACCAATCCTTCGGAGTACGTGCCCCGAAAACTGTTGGTTCACTTCTTGCTGGCGAGACGGGATTACAAAGCGGCATTGGTCGCCGCCCAAGCGGGAGTCACTTCGATGCCCAGCAGTGCCGACCTGCTGGACTCCCTTGGGCAGGCGCACTTGGCGGCCGGGGAGGTCAACCAAGCGTTGAACGCGTTTGGCAAGGCCCTGGCGCAACGGCCGAATGCTGTTCAGGTGCTGCAGCACCTGGCTGCGACGAACGTGTTGGCCGGCAACCAGCCGGCGGCCGAGGCGAACCTTCGCCGTGCGCTGGTGGTGGCTCCGACGGACATTTCCGTGCAGCGCGAACTCGTCAGTCTCTACTTGAAAACCAAACAGAAGAGCAAGGCTGTTGCGCTGGTGAAGGCCATCCAGAGCCAGCAGCCGAGCGAGGCCATCGGCTACTTTATGGAAGGGGATATCCTCTTGGCCGATGGCAATACGGCCGGTGCATTGGCGGCATTCGAACTGGCCAGGACGAAGCGCAATCCGGGGCTGTTGCCGTCAAGAATCCATCTGGTCCTGACTTCCACGAAGCGTGTCGACGAGGCCAAGCGGTTTGCCGATGAGTGGCGGCGACAGCATCCCGACGACAAGGCGTTCATCCAGTACCTCGGTGATGTTGCGCTGGCTGGTGGAAACGTGGCGGAATCGGAGCGTAACTACCAGCAGCTGGTAGCTCTGGGTGACCCAGCGTACCCGGTACTCAACAACTTGGCGTGGATTCTCTTGAAGCGAAACGCTCCAGAGGCATTGCCTATGGCTGAGCGGGCCGCTGCCATGGCACCTGACAGACCGGAGATCCTGGATACGCTTGCGCAGGCGCTACTGGCGCAGCAGAAGTACCCGCAGGCGATCGAAGTTGGTCGTCGTGTTGTCTCGTTGGCGCCTTCGGTGGATCAGTACAAACTGAGTCTTGCGAAGATATTGATCGCAGCCGGAGAAAAGGTTCAGGCGCGACAGTTGCTCGAGCAGTTGAAGACCGCGTCCCCCAGGAACGCCGAAAAGTGGCAGGTTGACAAGTTGCTCTCTGCACTCTGAAGCAAACTGCTGCGCTAGTTGGCAATGTGTCCGGCCGTGTCAAACCGGGGTCGACTTGGGATGCGGTGTTCTGAGTCCGCCCAAGTTGAAAAACAGGCGCATCGCTGAAAAATCTGCGCGCTGGGCAGGCTGCATGCTGGACCAATAGGTCGACAGTGCTCGTCGGCGTTGGGCATCCGGTTCCGGTCTGTTGATCGATGTCAGCGCCACCATGAACGGAACCCCAAAGGTCTTCCGCAACTGTGTTTCAGGGACAGCGGCTCGCAGTACAGGCAGCAGTGCCGCGAAGTCCTCAAGTCGGAACGCGGCGCGAAGCGAGTTCTCGTAGTCTCTGGTCAGAAAGCTGCCGAGCCCCTTGGTGCGTTCATGCACAAAGTAGCGTGCGGTGGCTTCGAGTTTCAGGCTCGCGAAGTCCATCAGATGCACGGTTCCGCCTGGGCGGACGATCCTGGCGATCTCGGCGAAGCACTTTGCCAGCATCGAATTCTCTGGCAGGTGGTGGATCGAGAGCGTCGACATCACGATGTCGGCGCTCCGATCGGCGAACATGTCGAGCTTGGTGATGTCGCCGCAAACAAAGCGCACATTGCGCACGCCAGCGTTGGCTTTCAACTCGGCGGCGCAGGCGAGCATTTCGGTTGACAGGTCCACGCCGATGAACTCCGCCTCCGGGTGCATGATGGCCAGTTCAACCAATAGATTGGCGGGCCCGCATGCCAAGTCCACGACCGTGGAGTTGGGTTTGATGGTCCCGGACAACAGCAGCAGGTTGTACAGATACACAGACGAACCGTTGCCCGTGGCCAGCCCGGCATCGCGGTACTCGCGAACGTTCTCGGGGTTGTCCATGACCAGGTCAGGCTCGGGCACCCGGTCGTACTCGTACCGGCGTGCGGCGAGTTCCAGCACGAAGTGCATACCCAGCCTCAGTTGATCGAACATGTCCGTCTCCTTGGCGCGACTCGGCGCTTGAGAAATCGTCAGAGTTGCAAGTCGCCTGTCCGCGCCGTCAGCGGTCGGGCAAGAACTCTGTCGGGTCATCGAACGGCCGCTTCAAGGCATCCTGCCGACCGCGGCGCGACCACGCCAGCAGCAGCGCTGGAGTCAACAGCAACTCAAACACCTGTCCCGACAATAGCCCCACCGCAGTCATCAGCCCAAAGTTGGCTGTGGGCCGAAAATCCGAGGTGGCCAACAGCAAGAATTGACTGATCAGCAATACCGAAATGGCCATCACCGCTGAGCCCGACGACTTGAACGTTCTGGCGATCGCCCATGCCGGCGACAAGCCTTGGCGCACCCGATGCCGCCAGCCATGAAAGAGGTGGATCGTGTCATCGACGGTGATGCCCAGCACGATACCGGCAATCATCACCGTCGCCGTGTCGAGATGGATGCCCGTTGCCCCCATCAGCACGAAGACAAAGAACAACGGCGCTAGGTTGGGCAGCAGGCAGATGCAAGACGCGGCGAACGATCGCCACAGTATCAACATGAAGATGAAAATCTGCCCAAAGGCGCTGGCAAAACTCAGGCCCTGTCCGTCGATCAACATGGACGACTGGTCGGCAAACAGGCGGCCATAGCCGCCAACTTCGATGACTAAGCCAGGCAATGGCACGGTGTCGAGGCGCTCCTGGATCTTGGTCACCGTGGCGTCCAAGGCTTTGGCGCCGTGCACATTGAGGCTCAGGACGATGCGCGCCTTGCTGTAAGACCTATCCACAAAATCATAAAGTTCACGCCCGTCATAGACGAGCATGTACTGCCGCAGCAGCCGGTCGTTGGGCGGCACGGCGCGAAAGGTGGGGTCTTCACCGTTCATCGCGAAGTGCATTTCTTCTACAAGATCAGCAAACGAGACGGTGCGGTCGACTTCGGGCAAGGCCTCGAGCCACCGCTGCAGTTGACGGATGCCTCGCAGCGTGTCGACGCTCATCAGGCTCTCGGGTCCGTTGCCTTCCAGCAGAATCTCGAGGGTGCTTACGCCCGAAAGGCGCGACTCGATGACATTCGTATGCACACTGACAGGGTGATCGGGCTTGAAGAATGCCAGAATGTCGGATTCGGCCTCGACCTTCAGCGCCAGTGGGACCGTCAGCATGACCACCGCGACAAAACTCGCGATGACCCATTTGGCGTGGCGCATGCTGAAGATAGCCAAGCGCGGGGCGATACGACCGAATCGGCCCAGTCCTGACCCGCGAATCGGCCAGCGCTGGCTGTCCCAATGCCGCAAGAACGGCGGCACCAACAAATAGACAGCCAGGAAGACAAACAGTGTGCCCACGCTACCTGCGATGCCGAAGGCCTGGATGGGTGGCATCGGCACGAACACCAGGCTCAACAGGCCGGCCGAGGTGGTGAGCACGTTGAACATGCCTGGCTTCAAGCCGTGCGCCAGAGCCTCGTCAAGGCTGCGTCCACGCGACAGATGCGCCGCGTGTCCCCGCTGGATGGCGGCGTAAAGGTGCATCAGCGTGGCCGAGGTATACGCGGCCAGCAACGATGGCAGCATGGCCGTGACCATCGTGTACGGCTGATTGCTTAGCACGATCAGCGCGATCGTGGGCAGTATCACGGTCGACATTGCCACGGCGCCAATCACCACCGGCCGCCATCGTCCCACCACCCACCACATCAATCCCAACGCCAACAGCACGGTGAGCGGAACGAAGCGCAGGTTGTCGTCCAGCACCGACTGCAGTTGCGCGACATCCATCGTGATGGGGCCCGCATTGCCGGCATAGTGCTTGCGCAGATCGGCCCTGTCGATGGCCTGTTCCGTCGCGGTTTTGAGTGCGCGCCTTTGTTCGCTGTCCTTTAGCAGCTTGGGCTGCACCACGATGGCCAGCAGGCGGCCATCGCGCGCGGCCAGTGAGCCGGGCGCGAATCGATCCGCCATCACGGCCCGCCGGATGTTCTCGGGCGACTGACGGTCGACCTGCTCGATGTCGATCAGCGGCCCGACTTCAAAGCCATCCGCAGTGGCGCCAATTCGTTCGATCGAGGTGATTGACGACACCCGCTCGACCAAGGAGTGCTTCGACAGGTCAGCCACCAGCCCATCCAGCCGCTTCAGAAAGGCGGCCGTGTACAGATCGTCGCCCTCGAACGCGACGATCAGCAACTCGTCTGTGGGAAACGAGGCCCTGAGCTTGTCACGCACCAGCACGGCCGGCGAGCCTGGTGTGTAGTAGACATCCGGCGCGTTGTCTATCCTCAGGCCCGCAAGTGGCAGCAGCGACAGCAAGTGGACCATCACCACG
Source organism: Burkholderiales bacterium RIFCSPHIGHO2_12_FULL_69_20 (assembly GCA_001770815.1). Taxonomy (GTDB): domain Bacteria; phylum Pseudomonadota; class Gammaproteobacteria; order Burkholderiales; family Burkholderiaceae_C; genus Pseudaquabacterium. Next base: position 21,388 of record MESD01000097.1, on the reverse strand, counting down.
ATGAGCAGCGCAGCCTGCCAACTCAGGATGCGCACTTTCATCGGCGGCCGGCCTGGCCGCTGAGGAGTCAGCAGAAGGCGGCGCACGGGCTAGAAACGTGTCTTGACGCCAACCGCCACCGCGTTGTTGTTGCGCATGAAACCGCCGAAACCTCGTGGCTCACCACTGAACCAGTGCACGGTGATGTACAACTCGTGCGGCTCCCAACCAACGAAGGTCAGCCGAGGCGACAGGTAGGAGTCATTGATGTTCAGGCCACCAGCGAACCTCAGGCCCGCTTTCCATCGGCCCTGGTCGAAGCTGGTCTCGACTTCGCCATTGATCGACGCATAGCGTTGCAGTTCGAAGGTGGCCTGCCCCACGTCGACCGACCGCAGTAGCATTTGCAGATTGACGCGGGTATCCCGCCCGCCCGGAAAGAATTCGACGCCGGCAGCTGCCTCCAGTGACGTCGCGGTCAGCGTTTGCCCCGCCATGGAGGTCATGGGCACATCACGGGTGTACGCCACCTCACCCCGCCATGTGGCCGAATCGCCGCTGATTTCGAAGTCAGCCGATGCAAACCGATTGATCGGATGCGACGATCGAATTCGGCCAGCCACGGGATCGAACTGAAAGTAGGGGAGTGTCTGGCGCACACGACCCAGCGTGAGGCCGTAGTCGAAAGGTGCGCCGGCATGGGTGATGCGCAGGGCGCCCCCTCCAGACTGATGGTTGACCCGACCGACGATTGCCGCTGCAAAGAACGGTGCAAGATTCGGCATCGGGGCGGTGCCCAGCACATGTGCCCTGCCGCGATTGATCGGATGCCAAACGCCACCGTCCACCGGCACCAAGGCCTCTTGAAATCCAGCCAACCAGATCGCGTCTGACTTGAATTCCCCCCACTCCTGTTCCCAGCGAAGCGCCGGCTGGGGCAGTCGACGGTCCTTGATCTCATCGAGTGCAAAGCGCCGCAAGTCCACGCGCGCAACCCGGTCGATCAGCGATACGGCGTCCACACGACCCCAGACCACGGTCTGCATACCTGCCGTCAGCCGAGTGTCGCCACTTCGAAAGCGAAGATAGGTGTCGCCCAGATGCGCCTTTGTCGTTTCAGTGTCTGTCGTGCCTCCTCGTTGAAAGTCGCCATCCAGGCGCAGGCCTGCTCGCCACTCGATCGATGGCGTCGTCCTGGCTGTCAAGTACCACTGCGTGCGAAAGGCTGCGGTATTGTTTGCCTGAGGATGGTTGGTCAGGCGGGCAGCCTCGATTAGCAAAGGATCTAGCCTGGCACGCAGCGCGGCGGATTGCGGTCGACGTGCAGGCTTTGCAACTTCGCGGGCTTGATCGTCTGCGTTGTTTTCATCAGCTGCCACGCTTGCTTCACAGACTAGAAGGCTCATGGCCGAGACGAAGGCAGCCATTGGGGGACGCGCCCGAAGAAATCGCAATGCGGTCATGGTCGGTAGTCCGATTCGATAGCCTCGTCGGCCAAGGCTTGGGTCGAGAAGAGTTTAGTGGGTAGTTTTCTGTCGTACTTGACAGTAAGCGTCACCATACGAGTTTCATGCCCGGATGATAGGTCCGTTGTTTTGCTGTCAGTGACTGTCCAGAAACCCTGAATGCGTTGTTTGGCGAGCAACTGCCAGCGCTTGGACGCCACAGACTCGTCCTTCTCGAAGAAGTCGACACGGAGCACCAGCGCCAGTTGTGGATCAATCCACAAAAGCCGGCGCTTGTACACGGAGTTTCCGGCTTCGATGGGCACACTTTCCACCACCTGGCAGGTCGTGCCATCGATGGACTCGCGCCCGACGATCCTGTGCTGATCACTGGAGGGTTTACGAGTTTGCAGGTCTTCGAAATAGATGTCCGAGGCTACGAATCGCCCGCCCTTTCGATCACTGGCCACCCGGCGAACCCGGTCCATCGCCGGCAAATACAACCACTGCTCTGCGCTGCCATCGACCTTGTCGACGCTCAAAAGACCGGTACCGGAAATATCCTCTGGCGCGAGAAAGCGTGCCAGCGATTGGAATTCGCCCTTTGCTCGTTCTAGTCGGTACGTTACCAACTCCCGAACTCTGGGAGTGCCGGTCCTCGCCGTCAGCTCCATGCGGCTCACCACCGTCGTGTCTCGTCCCGATGGTCGGTCGTACACCGCCTGCATCAGGCGCAGCCCTTCGTCGTTGGCACTGGCGGTCACCGCCAACAGCGAACCAACAATCACCAGGAGGTGGCCTAAGCAAGAAATGATGAAATGGCGCACGAAGTCTCTTGAGCGAGTCTGGACAAAAGGGTTGGGCGCAACTGCTCCAGTGGCACGAATCTGCCGAAATGACCACTACAGAGCGCGTATGCTTGAAGGCTGTGACGCGACGCGGTAGGTCACTTGAGATCGGCCCTTAGCATCGGACGGTCAGTGTTCTGCGGAGCGGTTCAGGCCTTGGCCCGGGATGAGGATAGCATGACGAATGTGCACAAAAAGCAAGCAGGCAAGTCGCGCGACGAGATTGCGCAGGCCTATAAATCAGAGCCGTGGTGGTACGACGTTCGCGGCTTCTTCATCTTGACATTCGCTTACAACAGCACATTGTGGGAACAACTGCGTTTCTTCGGCCCAAACTTCGGCGCCAGGCATCTTGAGGTCGCATGCGGTACGGGGACGCTGCTTGAGCTTGTCCTGCGCTGGCGCGTATGGAAGAAGCTTCCGAGTCGGCAGATCGTCGGCGTTGACTATGCCGAATCAATGTTGGCCGGAGCTGTGCATCGATTCAAGGGTCGCACCGATATAAGATTTCAGCATGCCGACGCCGCGGCCATGCCGTTTGAGAGTGCATCGTTTGACACCGTCAACGTCGCCAATGCCGTGCATTGTTTTCCAGATGTGCGCGGGGCTGTGGCCGATATATTTCGAGTCTTGAAGCCTGGCGGAACAGTGGCCGCCAATGTCTTGCTCAATCCTAGGGGCTTGAAACCCTTGCGCATGATTGCCGAACGCATCAATGCATGGGGCATTCGCAAGGGAATATTAGTTACTTCGTACGAGCGAGAAGAAATAATCGATACATTTCGTGCTGCGGGATTTGAAATTGTAAAGTCCGATGTTTCTGGAAATTGTCTTAACATCATGGCTCGCCGGGCCTAAAGTTCGAATGTTCAATTACGATACGGCATTCTCAAGAAACATTGGCTGGCTGACCGCTGCCGAGCAGCAGAAACTGCGCCATACTAAAGTGGCTATCGCTGGTCTGGGTGGTGTCGGTGGTGCTCACCTGCTGGCGCTGGTTCGATTGGGTATCGGGAAGTTTTGCATTGCGGACTTTGACGATTTTGGCGTCCACAATTTCAATCGCCAAGCAGGCGCCTTCATGTCTACGGTTGGGCAGCCCAAAGCGGATGTGCTGTGTCGGATGGCGCGCGACATTAATCCGGAAATATCAATCGAGATTTTTGGTGAGGGCGTCACGCCGCAAAACGTCGACCACTTCTTGAGTGGCGCGGATGTATATGTCGACGGCATCGACTTTTTTGCCGTTGGTGCGCGTGAGATGGTGTTCGCGGCCTGTCATAAGCAAGGGGTTCCTGCCTTGACTGCAGCACCTTTGGGGTTGGGTGTCGGACTGCTCTACTTCTCTCCGGGGGGCATGAGCTTCGAACAATACTTTCAGCTTGCGGGGTTGGGCGAGCAGGAGAAATTCGTTCATTTCATCGCCGGACTGTCGCCCGCGATGATGCAGAGAAGTTACCTGGTGGAGCCATCGGCCGTGAACTTCGGCGCGCGCAGCGGCCCATCCACCATCATTGCTTGCGAACTGTGCGCGGGTCTGATGGGGGCTTCGGTCATGAAGTTGGTGCTGAGGCGGGGCGCATTGCGTGCGGCGCCCTGGGTGCTGCAATTCGATGGCTATCTGCACAGGCTGAAACATAGCTGGCGCCCCTTCGGCAACGCCAATCCGCTGCAGAGGATTCTGATGCGATTGATCCGGTCGAGGCTGCAGTTGGGCGGGTAGTTGGCCGTCGCTGAGTGCGCATTTGGTGTCGATTGGCGGCGCAGAAGTCCAGATTCGCGAGCGTACGCGAGCCCAGTGCGTGACATTGCGCTCACGATGTCAATCTGGTTGGGCTGGCGGAAGGAAGGCGCTGGAAAGCTATGCCATGATCCTTGTCCTCGGTCGCACGGCAGCGCGCAATGCTGCATGACTTCGCCGACTGTCACGATCGTTGGCGAACTTGTCGGTGTTTGATCATCAGTCCACCTGTATGGCGGGAACCACAACATGAGCAATTCGCTTCTTGGATATATGCACCGTGCCGGTACGGTGACGCTGTTGGGCATGGTTGGTCTGTTGTGGGGTTGCGCCTCCACTGCGCCCCATCCGCCGGCACCCGCTGTGGCTTCTGTGCAGGACTACACCTATGTCATAGGTGCGGGCGACAGCCTGAACATCATTGTCTGGCGCAATCCTGAACTGTCGATGGCGGTGCCTGTGCGACCGGACGGCAAGGTGGCGGCGCCGTTGGTGGAGGAAATCGTTGCCCAAGGCAAGACCTCGACCGAGCTGGCGCGAGACATTGAAAAGCAGTTGAGCAAATACGTCCGAGATCCGGTGGTCACCGTATTGGTCACAGGCTTTGTGGGCCCCTACAGCGAGCAGATCCGAGTGGTAGGCGAGGCCGCGAAGCCGCAGTTCCTCAGCTACAAGAAGAACATGACGATCCTCGACGTCATGATCGCGGTGGGCGGGCTGACCGACTTCGCCGATGGCAACCGGGCGACGATTCTTCGCACCAGCGAAGGCAACAAGCAGTACGTCGTGCGTCTGAAGGACTTGGTCAAGCGAGGCGATGTCTCGGCCAATGTCGAGATGAAGCCTGGCGACATCCTCATTGTGCCGCAGAGCCTGTTCTGATGGCTCGGCGATCCGTGATCAATCTGCATCCGTCCACTTGAGCGCGCGTCCATGGAAGAGCTGATCAGCCAACTGACCTCGATTGCGCGAGGCATGTGGAAATTCCGTTGGACCGGCCTGATCGTGGCCTGGGTTGTCGGTGTCGTGGCTGCGGTGATCGCATTCAAGGTGCCCGACCGCTATGAGGCTTCGGCTCGCATCTTTGTCGATACGCAGTCGATCCTCAAGCCGCTGATGTCGGGGCTGGCGGTGCAGCCCAACGTCGATCAGCAAGTGTCGATGCTCAGCCGCACGCTCATCAGCCGGCCGAACATCGAAAAACTGGTGCGCATGGCCGACCTTGACCTGAAGAGCGTCTCCAAAGCGCAGCAGGAGGGTCTGATTGAAAGCTTGATGAAGAGTGTCACGATCAAGAGTGCGGGTCGCGACAACCTGTACACCTTGAATTATGTGGAGGCCGACAAGGACAAAGCCAAGCGGGTGATACAAGCGATGGTGTCGATCTTCGTTGAGTCCAGCCTCGGCGCTAGCCGCAAGGACACGGATTCAGCCAAAGTCTTCCTGGATGAACAGATCAAGACGTATGAAGGCAAGCTGGAAGAGGCTGAAGCACGCTTGAAGGAGTTTCGGCTGCGCAACTTGGATCTTCAGCCTGGTGATGGAAAAGACTCGGCCAGTCGCTTGGGTGAGATCAGTCGGCAGCTTGAGACCGCTCGCCTGGAATTGCGCGAGGCCGAAAACGCGCGCGAGGCCGCCAAGAAGCAATTGGATGCCGAGCGCAGTGGCGCCTCCGGCAACAGCCAGCTCACGCAAAGCCTGCTCCAGGAGTCGGCCATTGCCGTGGCCACGCCGGAAATCGATGCGCGCATCGACGCGCAAAAGCGGGCCCTCGACGGCTTGTTGCAGCGCTACACCGAGCAACACCCCGACATCGTCAGTACCCGGCGACTGATCAAGGAGCTTGAGGAACAGAAGCGACGTGAGGTTGCCGAGTTGCGCAAGGTTGCGATGGCGATGCCGCCGGCTGCGCAAGGTGCCAATGTCAATCTGGCTGTGCAGGAAATGGGGCGATTGTTGGCCACCTCCGAGGTGCAGGTGGCGGCTTTGAAGGCGCGTGTCAGTGAATACCAAGCGCGCTACGCCGTTGCAAAAGAGCAATCGAAGACCTCGCCGCAGATCGAAGCCGAGGCTGCGCAACTGAATCGCGACTACGGCATCGTCAAAAAGAACTATGAGGATCTGGTGGCGCGTCGGCAATCAGCCGTGATGTCCGGTGATCTGGATATGGCCTCTGGCGTGGTGGACTTCCGATTGATTGATCCGCCGCGTGTCTCGCCAAAGCCGGTGTCGCCCAATCGCATGCTGTTGCTGGGCATAGGGTTGTTGGCGACGCTGGCCGCGGCGCTGGCGGTCACCTTTGCGGCCAGCCAATTGCGGCCGGTCTACAACGATGCGCAGGAACTGCGGGCCAAGACCGGTTTGCCCCTGCTGGGTGTGGTCTCGATGATCCTGAGTGACGACGAGCGCAAGCGCGAGCGCGCGGGGCGCATCCGCTTCTACGCAGGCACGGGCGGTTTGTTTGCCTCCTACGTGGTGGCGATGGTCACCGTGTCCATTCTTGCAGCACGCCAGGTGGGTTGAAGACGATGAGCAGCTTGATCGAACAGGCCGCCGAACGGCTGGCGAAGATCCGCGAGGCTGGCATCGCGGTGCCCGACATGGTCGATGTCGCAGCGCCGGTTCAGCTGCCTGAGGCGCGTCATGCGGTGGATGTACCAGCGATGGGCGCGGCGCCTGCGTCGGTATCCGTGGCCGCGGCTGGGCCGCAAGGCGCACTGTCCAAGCACATCGATCTGAATCTAGAGATGCTGGCAGCGGCGGGCTATCTGGTTCCGTCTGCGCCGCGCACACACACTGCTGACCAGTATCGTGTGATCAAGCGGCCGTTGATCGCCAACGCGATCGGCAAAGGCGGGGTCGCCAAGGTCAACCATGGCAACCTGATCATGATGACCAGCGCCATGCCGGGCGAAGGCAAGAGCTTCACCTCGATCAACCTGGCAATGAGCATTGCCTCGGAGCTCGACCACACGGTGATGCTGGTGGATGCCGATGTGGCGCGGCCGTCGCTGTTGAAGAAGTTGGGGCTGGAAGAAGCGCCCGGCCTGCTGGATCTGCTGGAAGGCAAGGCCGAGATGAGCGACGTGCTGATGCGCACCAACATCGAGAAGCTCACCATCCTGCCCAGTGGCCGGCCGCATCCCAAGTCGACTGAGTTGTTGGCCAGTGACGCGATGCGCCAACTGCTCAGCGACATGGCCTCCCGCTACCCGGATCGCATCATCATCTTCGACTCGCCGCCGCTGTTGCTGACCACCGAAGCCCGTGTGCTGGCGTCGCAGATGGGCCAGGTGGTGCTGGTGGTGCATGCTGGCAAGACCCTGCAGGCCGACGTGCAGCATGCGCTGTCGACGATTGAGTCGTGCCCGATCCGCATGCTGCTGTTGAACAAGGCGCGCACGGAATCCCAGGGCGCCTACGGCTATGGCTACGGTTATGGCTACGGTTATGGCCAGGGCTACGGCTATGGCGATGCGGAGGCCGCTCCCAGCGCAACCGCCGGCGCCGCGCCGGTAGTTCGTTAGGATTGCGCCAGCGATGGGAACGCTCTTACCGCGGCGTTGGATATCGCCGCGCGGCCATGTTGCTCAGCGTGTTTGCCAGGCACCTGTGTGCGTGTTGCTCTGCCTGGGGAGCAGCGGTATTGCCCTGGCGCAGGGCGCACCTTCGTTCCTGATCACGCCATCGGTCAGCTTGTCGGAGACGGTCACGACCAACGCTGGTTTGGCGGGTTCGGGCGGGCAGTCCGATGCCGTTACCCGCGGTTCGCTGGGCGTCAACTTGCGCAATCGGTCCGGCCGATCGCAAGCATCGATCGACTACTCGCTTTCGGCGCTGGCGTATGCGCGGCAATCCGAGCTGAACACCACCCAGCAATCCTTGAACGCCTCGCTGGACATGGAGTGGTGGGAGCGCCGGGGCTTCCTGCGCGCTGGTGCCGCCATCTCTCAGGGGGCGGTGTCGGCGTTTGGTGCCCAGCCAAGTGCCTCGTCACTGCCGACGGCCAACAGCACCGAGGTGCGCACGCTGCAAATCGGCCCACGCTGGCAAGGCCCGTTGGGCGGCGACTTGCGCTTCTCCGCGCAGGCAGACTGGACGACCACCGATGCGCAGAGCGGCAGCAATGGCGATTCGACCAGTTCCACGGTGCAGGTGCAGGTCAGTCCGAATCGACCGGGGCCACTGGGCTGGTCCGTACAAGCCATTCAGTTGGGCGGCGACTTCAAGGCGGGGTCGGCGACGGGCAGTACGCGGGTGTTCGGGAGTCTTTCGCGGTCCTTCGACGACTTGGACCTGCAGTGGTCAGCCAACGCAGGCTATGAGCGCGGCGACATTGTCTCAAGCACGAATCAGGGGTCGAGTACCTGGGGCATGGGTCTGGCCTGGACGCCATCTCCCCGCACGGCCGCTGATCTGAAATTCGATCGACGCCTGTTCGGCAATTCCCATTCGCTCAGCCTGCAACACCGCACGCCACTGACCGTCTGGCGCATCACCAGCTCACGCGCGCTGAACCAGTCAGGCAATACGCTTGCTGCCGGCGCGGCGGGCGGCGTCTACGACTTGTACTTTGCCCAATTTGCCTCGATCGAGCCTGATCCGATCCGACGTGCTGATCTGGTGAATGCCTTTCTGGCGCAAAACGGGCTGTCGGCCGCGTCTCCCGTCGACGCGGGGTTTCTGCGATCAGCCGCCACCATCGACAACCGGCAGGAGATCTCCGCAGCCTGGCGCGGCGTGCGCAGCACCGCCACGTTGACCTATGGCCGCAACCTGAGCCGTCGCGCCAACCCTGACATCGTGGCCGCTGACGACCTGGCGGCGTCCAGCACCGTGCGCACCACGAACTGGTCACTGTCGCTCACGCATCGGCTGACCCCGGACCTCTCGGCCGGCGCATCGGCCAGCCTGCAATCGGGTGACGGTGCTGCGCTGGGCCAATCCAATCGGCAGCGTGTGTTCAGCACCCAGATCGGCGGGCCGCTCGGCCCGAAGTCGACCTGGAGCCTGTTGCTGCGCCGCGCCCTGTTCGACAACCAGCTCACGCCCTACGGCGAGAGCACGGCCACCGCCAGTTACACGGTACGGTTCTGAGCATGTACGAATCCTTCTACGGGCTCAGCAACAAGCCCTTCCAGCTCAACCCCGACCCGAGCTTCTATTTCGGCAGCAAGCAGCACCGTCGTGCCAAGGCCTATCTGGACTACGGCGTCTCACGCAACGAGGGCTTCATCGTCATCACCGGTGAGATCGGTGCCGGCAAGACCACGCTGCTGCGCGCGCTGATCGAGGGGCTGCACGGCAGCAACGTGGTGGTGGGCCATCTGGTGACCACCCAGCTCGGCGCCGAAGACACCTTGCGCATGGTCGGCGCGTCCTTCGGCTTCAAGGTCAAGGACGTGCCGAAGTCCGAGTTGCTGATCACACTCGAAGCCTTCCTGATCAGCCAGACCAGCAAGGGCAAGCGCTGCCTGCTGATCGTCGACGAGGCGCAGAACCTCACGCCCAAGGCGGTGGAAGAGCTGCGCATGCTGTCGAACTTCCAGTTCGGCAACCAGGCGCTGATGCAGAGCTTTCTGGTTGGCCAGCCCGAGTTTCGCGAGATCCTGCAACGGCCCGAGATGGAGCAGTTTCGCCAGCGCGTGGCGGCCACCTGCCACATCGGCCCGATGGATCTGGACGAAACCCAGCACTACATCGAGCATCGTTTGAAGTGCGCTGGCTCGACCGGAAAGCCCAGCTTCGAGCCGGCGGCGTTCGAGGCCATCTTCAAGGCCAGTGGCGGCATCCCCCGACGCATCAACTCGCTGTGTGATCGCTTGCTGCTGGCGGGCTTTCTGGCTGGCAAGACGCACCTCGAGGTGGCCGATGTCAACGAGGTGGTGCGCGAGTTCGCCCAGGAGTCAGAGGTGCCGGTGCGGCGGATGGCGGCCGACAGTGCGCCAGCGGAGTTGTCAGCATCGGGCCCCATCAGCACCACGGCGGCCAACCTGGATGTCGATCTGAGCCGGCTGCAACTCGACCCGGCGGCGGCCGACACCATGGCGCGCCAGATCGGGCGGTTGTCGGCCGAGCAGCGCGGCGACCAGATCCAGCGGCTGGAACGCGGCCTGCTGCGCCTGGAGCGCACCAACCTGCAGATGCTCGCGATGCTGCAACAGTTGGTCAATGCCGTGAAGAAGCCTGCCGACGAGGGGCCGAAGTGAGCACGTCGGTCCTGCCCCTCCCTTCTTGCGCTCAACCCCGACCGTTGGTCCGCTGACCCCCATGCTCGCCCCTGCGATCACCAACGCACTGACCATCGACGTCGAAGACTACTTCCAGGTCTCGGCGATGGCGCCGTTCATCCGCCGCAGCGAGTGGGATACGCGCGAATGCCGTGTCGAGCGCAATGTCGATCGCATCCTGGCGATGCTGGCGCAGCAAGGCACCCATGCCACCTTCTTCACGCTGGGGTGGGTGGCCGAGCGTTACCCGCAGCTGGTGCGGCAGATCGTCAACCAGGGGCATGAACTGGCCAGCCACGGCTACGGCCACGAGCGCGCCAGCGACCTGAGCCGCGACGCTTTCCGCGACGACATCGTGCGGGCCAAGCGCCTGCTGGAAGACATCGGCGGCGTGGCGGTGCAAGGCTATCGCGCCCCCAGCTTCTCGATTGGCACCGGCAACCTGTGGGCTTTCGACAGCCTGCAGGAGGCCGGCTACCGCTACAGCTCGAGCATCTATCCGATCAAGCACGACCACTACGGCATGCCCGATGCGCCGCGCTTCGCGCATGAGGTGGCCGACGGGCTGATCGAGATCCCGGTGACCACGCTGCGGCTGCGTGGGCGCAACCTGCCGTCCTCCGGCGGTGGTTACTTCAGGCTGCTGCCGTACGCGCTGTCGCGCTGGATGATCGGCCGTGTGAATGCCGACGACCGCCAGCCGGCGATCTTCTATTTCCATCCCTGGGAGATCGACCACGGCCAGCCACGCGTGGCTGGCATCGATCTGAAGACGCGGTTCCGGCATTACGTGAACATCGGTCGGATGGAGCACCGGCTGCACCGGCTGGTGGCTGATTTTCGCTGGGACCGCATGGACCGCGTGTTTCTCGACGGTCCTTCGTACTGACTCGCATGCCGGCGCTGAAGATCCATCGCCTTGAACCCGGCGATCTGACCGGCGCGTGCCGTTGGGACGCATTTGTCCAGGACTGCCCGGAAGGCACCTTCTTTCACCGCGCGGCTTGGCTGCTGGTGATCGGCAAGGTGTTCAACCACCCCACGCACTACCTGTACGCTGAGCGCGATGGTGCGATGGTCGGCGTGCTGCCGCTGGCGCAGGTGCGCAGTCGACTGTTCGGACATTCGCTGGTGAGTTTGCCCTTCGCCACCGTCGCGGGCATCGCGGCCACGGACGAGGAAGCCCGTCTTGCGCTGCAGAACGAGGCCGCGTCGCTGGCCCGCACCCTGGGCGTGGACCACTTGGAGATGCGCAACGCCACAGTGCAGCAGCCATGGCCCACGCAGGACTTGTACGTCGACTTCCGCATGCCGATTCCGAGTGTGCTGGACGAGAGGATGCTCGCCATTCCGCAGAAGCGGCGCAACATGGTGCGCAAGGCCATCAAACTGGGGTTGCGCGCCGTGCCCGACGACAAGGTAGCGCGCTTCTTCCCGGTCTTCGCGCGCAACGCGAGAGACCATGGCACGCCTACCCTGTCACGCGACTATTTCGAGGCGCTGGTCGCCCATTTCGGGCGCGACTGCCGCATCCTGTCGATCGACAACGCCCAAGGTCATTGCATCTCGTCGATCATGTGCTTTTTCCATCGCGGCGTCGTGATGGCCTATTACGCGGGCGAAACCCCTGAAGCGCGGGGCACGGCAGCCAACGACCTGAAGTATTGGGAGGTCATGAGGTTCGCACAGGCGGCGGGATGCACTGAATTCGACATCGGACGCAGCAAGCAGGGCACAGGCTCGTACGAATTCAAGCGGCTGTGGGGCTTCAAGCCGCATCAACTGCATTACCAGTACCTGCTGCTGCGCCGCAGTACGGTGCCGCAGAACAATCCGACCAATCCCAAGTACCGCCTGCTCATCGCAACCTGGCAGCGTCTGCCGATGCCCTTGGCCAACTGGATGGGGCCGCGCATCGTTCGGTCGCTTGGCTGAGCGGGCATCGTGGCCACCGTGCTCTACCTCGCCCATCGCCTGCCGTTCCCGCCCGACAAGGGCGACAAGGTTCGAACGCATCACATCCTGCGCCATTTGAACGAGCGTCACCGCGTGCTGCTGGGCACCTTCGTGGACGACAGCGCCGACTTGCCAAGTGTCGACAAGGTGGCCGATTGGTGCGCGCAGTTCCGGGCGATCCGGCTGCGGCCCCTCTGGGCAAGCTTGCGCGCGTTGGTTGGCTTGTTTCGCGGCGAGCCCCTGACATTGAGCTACTACCGGGACCGTTCGCTTCGTACGTGGGTGCATGCGCTTCGCGACAGTCGCGCGCTCGATGCGGTCGTTGTGTCGTCCTCGTCGATGGCCCCCTATGCGCGGGGCTTGGGCGTGCCTGTTGTGATGGACTTCATCGACGTCGACTCTGCCAAATGGCAGGCTTACGCGGCCAAAACGAGGTGGCCTTGGTCATGGGTCTTTGCGCGCGAGAGCCGGCTGCTGCTGGCCTTCGAGCGGCGGATGGCGATGGATGCGGCCAGGTCGTTTTTTGTCACACAGCGTGAAGTTGCGCTGTTCAAGTCCCTCGCTCCCGAGGCTGGCACGCGCGTTGGCGTGCTCGGAAATGGGGTGGATACCAACTACTTCGCGCCTGATCCAGCACGCCCTTCACCCTATTCAAACGACGAACTGCCGCTGGTTTTCACCGGAACGATGAGTTACCGCCCTAACATCGACGCTGTGGTGTGGTTTGCGGCAGAGGTCTTGCCACGGCTTCGTCAGCGCTGGCCGAACTTGCGGCTGTCGGTGGTGGGCCGTTCACCGACCGACGAGGTGCTGGCGCTGGCGGGCGACGCGGTGAGGGTCACAGGCACGGTGGATGATGTGCGCCCGTGGCTGCAACATGCCGCTGTGGTGGTGGCGCCCATGCAGATGGCTCGAGGCATCCAGAACAAGATTCTCGAAGCGCTTGCGATGGCGCGGCCGGTTGTGGCGGCAAGCAGTTGCGTCGAGGCCATCGATGTCGAGCCCGGCGTGCATCTGGCTGTCGCCGCCGATGCGCAGGACTACCGACGGCAGATCGACGCGTTGCTGGCTGAACCCGAGCGCGCCAACCTGATGGGTGAAGCGGCCCGCGTCACGATGCAACTGCGCTACGCCTGGTCGCGACAACTGGCGCCTTTGAACCGGTTCCTGGAGGGTGTGTGAATGCTGGTGCACCATGCTGAGGCAGAAAGAACCGGCTGCAGTTGGATTCGATGCAACCCACTGCGTGTCGGCTGGCCCAGTGCATCCGGCCACCAACAAGGAACCCATTGAATGAGCGCCGTACTCACTCCGAATGACCGAGCCACGCAATGGCGCGCCGCCTTGCTGGCGTTGGGTCTGGTCTGGCTGACGCTGGGCGGCCTGTACGCCGACACCGTGAGTTCCATGGTGGGCATTTGGAACGGGTCGGAGACCTTTGCGCACGCCTTCCTGGTGCCCCCGATTGCGCTCTGGCTTATCTGGCGTCAGCGAGAGATTCTGGCGCGCTTGCCGGTGCGTCCGCAGCCGTTGGTGTTGGTGGGCGTGGCGGCATTCGCAGGCCTGTGGCTGCTCGCTGACCTGGTGCAAGTGAACGCTGCGACGCAGTTCGCCTGGATGGCGATGTTGGTGCTTGCTGTGCCGGCGGTGCTGGGCTTCGAGGTGGCATGGGCCATCCTCTTTCCGCTGCTGTTCCTGTTCTTCGCGGTTCCGATGGGCGAGTTCCTGCGCGAACCCATGATGAACTGGACCGCCGACTTCACCGTGGGTGCCTTGCGCTTGAGCGGCGTACCTGTGTACAGGGAAGGCAATCAGTTCGTCATCCCTTCGGGCAGTTGGAGTGTGGTGGAGGCCTGTGCCGGCGTGCGCTACCTGATTGCGTCGCTGATGGTGGGCGCGTTGTTCGCGTACCTCAACTTTCAGTCCTACAGGCGCCGGGCGCTGTTCATGCTGGTCGCCATCTTGGTGCCTGTCGTGGCCAACTGGCTGCGCGCCTACATGATCGTCATGCTCGGCCACCTGTCCAGCAACACCATCGCCGTCGGCGTGGATCACCTCATCTACGGCTGGGTGTTCTTCGGTGTCGTGGTGATGGCCATGTTCTTCATCGGTGCACGTTGGTCCGAGCCTGATCCCACGCCGGCTGATGTGCAGGCTGCACATGCCAGGGTGCTTCAGCGGTCGGGCGGATTCGAGTCCATTCCGGCCTCGTATGTGGCACTCATTGCCCTGGCGGTAGCGGGCATGATGCTGGCGCCTCGCCTGGCATTGCTGGGACTGCAAAGGATGGAGGGCGTCGCTGCTGCGCCGCAACTGAGTCTTCCCGACCAGCTGGCGGCTGGCTGGCGGGTGGTGCCAGCGGACACCGATTTCAGCCCCGAGATCGTCAATCCCAACCTGCGGACTTGGCGCACCTACGCCGGCGAGGGCGGGGCGGTGACGATCGATCTGGCCTACTACCGTGGGCAGGCCGCTGACAGAAAATTGGTCACCTCGGTCAACTCGCTTGTCCGGCCTGAGAGCCACGCCTGGAACCAGGTGGCCACGGGTAGCACGACGCTGATGCTGGCGGACAAACCGGTCACCTGGCGCACCGCACACCTGTTGGGTCTCAACCCGAAGACCACGCGGCGACCGCAACTCACCGCATGGCGCATTTACTGGATCGATGGCCGTTGGGTGGCCGGCGATATCCGGGCCAAGCTGACGGGGGCTCTCACCCGTCTGCAAGGTCGTGGCGACGAAGGCGCCCTGCTGGTGCTTTGGACTGACAACGACTCGCGCGCCGACGCACAGGCCTTGTTGCAGAAATTTGCACGTGACAATCTGACCATCTTGGACACCCTGCTGACCCGGACACGGGACCTGCGGTGAATACTCTTCAATCTCCTACGTTCGACAAGGAACACGACTCCATGAACACCGTTGCAGTCATCGGCCTGGGCTATGTAGGCTTGCCCTTGGTGATCGAATTCGGCAAGCACATGCGCACAGTCGGCTTCGATATCGCCAAGAACAAGGTGCTTGCGTGCCAACGCGGCACCGACCCCTCACGCGAGCTGGAAGACGCCCAGATGGCCGAGGCGATCCATGCCATCTATACCGACGATCCCACCCTGCTGGCGGAGGCCGACATGGTCATCGTGGCCGTGCCCACACCGGTGGATGATGCGCACATCCCTGACTTCCGTCCGCTCATCGGGGCCTCCACCAGCGTCGGTCGGCACCTGAAGCGGGGGGCCACCGTGGTCTACGAGTCCACGGTTTACCCCGGTGCCACCGAAGAGGTCTGCATCCCTGTGCTGGAGCGTGAATCGGGCCTGAAATGGAAGCAGGACTTCTATGTCGGCTACAGCCCTGAGCGCATCAACCCCGGCGACAAGGAACACACGCTCACCAAGATCCTGAAGATCGTTTCCGGCGACACGCCCGAAACGCTGGACAAGGTAGCCAAGCTCTACGAGATGATCGTCGAGCCCGGGGTGCATCGCGCCAGCAGCATCAAAGCTGCCGAGGCCGCCAAGGTGATCGAGAACACGCAGCGCGACCTGAACATCGCCCTGATGAACGAGTTGGCCATCATCTTCGACAAGCTCGGCATCGACACCAGCGAGGTGCTGGAGGCCGCCGGCACCAAATGGAACTTCCTGAAGTTCAAGCCCGGCCTGGTGGGTGGGCACTGCATCGGCGTCGACCCCTACTACCTGACGCACAAAGCCGACATGCTGGGCTACCACCCGCAGGTGATCTTGGCCGGGCGGCGCATCAACGACGGCATGGCCAAGTTCATCGCCGAACAGACCATCAAGCAGATGATCGGCGCCGGCAGCTACATCAAGGGCGCCAAGGTCAACGTGCTCGGGCTGACCTTCAAGGAGAACTGCGGCGACCTGCGCAACAGCAAGGTCATCGACATCATCAAAGAACTGCAGAGCTACGGCGTGGAGGTGCATGTCTGCGATCCGACGGCCGATCCGGAGGAGGCGATGCACGAATACGGTGTCCAGCTCGAGCCTTGGGGCGATCTGCCGCGTGCCGACGCGATCGTCGCCGCGGTGGCGCATCGCGAATACGCAGCGATGAGCATCGATGAGTTGGGACAGAAGTTGAAAGCGGGCGGTGCCTTCATCGACGTGAAGGCCCTGTTCGACGCGAAGGCCATCGAAGCTTCGGGCTACCGTCTCTGGAGGCTGTGATTCCGGCTGCGCTCAGGTGGGTCAGTGCGGCGCGCCAGCGACCCATCGACCGCTGAACCCTAGGTTCTCAACGAAACGTCCATGAAGCGCGCGCTGCTGGTTGCATTCCACTTTCCGCCCGTGAAGATCAGTTCGGGCCTTGAGCGCTCACTCTCGCTGGTCAGGCACCTGCCAGCGCACGGATGGGAGCCACTCGTGCTCACGGCGTCTCCCAACGCTTATCCCAATGTCAGCGACGAGCGGCTCCAGTCCATTCCCGAGGGCACCGTCGTCAAGAGGGCGTTTGCCGTGGACTCGGTGCGGACGCTGACGGTCTTCGGGCATTACCCGAGTTGGGCCGCAGTGCCCGATCGCTGGCAGAGCTGGGTTCCGAGCGCCGTGCTGTCCGGTTTGTCCATGATCAGGCGCTACAAGCCATCCGTCATCTGGAGCACCTACCCCATCGTCAGCGCCCACTTTGTGGCCGCCTGGCTCCACAAGCTCTCGAACGTGCCCTGGGTGGCCGACTTTCGGGATCCGATGGTCGAGTACGACGATCGTGCCCACGTCTGGTATCCGCCGAGCCCATTGGTGCGGAACCTGCGGCTGCGTGCCGAGCGCGCGGCGGTGCAGCGTGGCAGCGCGCTGACCTTCTGCACAGCGGGTTCGCGCGACATCTCGGTTCAACGGTATCCCGATGCCCGGCATGACCGCTGGCATGTGATCCCGAACGGCTTCGACGAGGGCGCGTTCGAGGGGCTTCAGGCGCGGCCGGACGCCGGGTCCGGCGGGCCGATCACCATTCTGCACAGTGGCACCATCTACCCCGGGCCTGATCGGGATCCGACCTGCTTGTTGCGCGCGCTGAGCCGGGTCGTCAAGAGCCGAGCTCTGTCTGCGCGGCCACTCCAGGTGATCCTGCGCGGCTCGGGAGTCGATGATCTGTACAAGGATCTCGTCGCCGAACTCGGCCTGGGGCAGGTCATCCGGTTTGCGCCCTTGGTGGAGTACCGCTCGGCGCTGCAGGAGATGATCAACGTCGACGGGCTGCTGCTGTTCCAGGGCTACACGTCGAATCCCGCCGTGCCCGCCAAGCTCTACGAGTATTTCCGCGCCGGACGTCCGATTCTGGCGCTGGTCGACGGCGCCGGTGATACGGCGCGGCAACTGCGGCAATCTGGCGTTGGCAGCATCGCGCCGCTGGATGACATCGAGGCGATCGCTGTGGCGCTTGAGCGGTTCGTCAGCGCCATCGAGGACGGCACAGCTGCGGGCATGCCGCAGGCGCGTGCCGGCCATTTCGAGCGGCGCCATTCGGTCGCGTCCATGGCGGGTGTCTTTGATTCAGTGGGCACCTGAATGCCTGGTTGCCATGGGCGCCGGCCGCGGGTCTCTCGCCTGCGCGCCGTCCGTCGCCGATGGGTCGAACCGGCAGTCAAGACCAGAGGCTGACAAGAGCATATGAAGGTCCACCGGAAACTCGAGAGCTTCTGGCAGATTGCGCAGAGCCAGGGTGCGCTCATGGCGCTGCTGTACGCCGCGGATCGATTGGCGCGGCGGGTGAGTGCAGAGCGCGTGTGCATCGTGCCGTATGTGTTGTTGGCCCAGCCGGTCGGTGGCGCGGTGGGGCGGCCGTTACGCGACGATGCCAAGACCGTGGTGCGGGCTGTCGCAGCGGGCGACGAATGGGCGGGCCAGCTACCTCGCCCGCCCGAGGTCAATCGAGCCCGCTGGCAGGCCGGCGCCCAGTGTTTTGCCGCGGCAGTCGGCGGCGAGTTGGCTGCCACCCTGTGGATACAAGCGCAGCGGCATGACGAGGAGGAGGTTCGCTGCCGCTATGTGATCGCGCAGCGTGGCCTTGCCGTATGGGACTTCGATCTCTTCCTCGCGCCGCGCTTTCGGTTCGGTCGAACTTTTGCACGCCTGTGGACTGCGGTGGATGCGCACTTGGCGGCTCAAGGCGTGCGCTGGACGTTCAGCCAGATCTCACCCTTCAACGAAGCGTCCTTGAGGTCGCATCGACAACTTGGCGCATTGGACGTTGGGCGCATCTGTTTCTTCGTGGTGGGTGCGTTTCAGCTCACCGTGTCCTCGTTGTCACCTCGATTGCACATGGGTTGGCGTCGCGACGATCGACCCGAGTATCAATTGAGGGCGCCGCGCTGATGTGGCAGGTCACCGAGCATGGCCGGCGCCGTGGTGGGATGGGTTGCAGTCGCCCGTTGCCGGCGCGGTGCGGTTGCACGACCATTGGCTGGCGCGGCCCGTGCATGGGTGGGGCTGCGTAATGCCGTCACCACAGCCACGGCCGCCGCTCGTGATGCACCTGCTCTACCGCTTCAACACCGGCGGCCTGGAGAACGGTGTCGTCAACCTGATCAATCAACTGCCTGCATCGAAGTTCCGGCATGCGGTCGTGGCACTCGATGAAGTGGTGCCTGACTTTGCGCGCCGCATAACCCGTACCGATGTCGAGTTCGTGTCGCTGCACAAGCCGCCGGGCCAGACCGCCTGGCTGTACCCGAGGCTGCACCGGCTCTTTCGCGCCATGCGGCCGGCCGTGCTGCACACCCGCAATCTCGCTGCGCTCGAATGCCAGGCCCCGGCTTGGCTGGCCGGTGTGCCGGTGCGCCTGCACGGCGAGCATGGCTGGGACGTGGGCGATCTGGACGGTTCGAACCGGGTCTACCAGTGGAACCGCCGCATCTTTCGCCCCTTCGTCCAGCATTGGGTAGCGTTGTCGCGCGCCCAGCAGGCCTACCTGACCGGGCCGATCGGCGTTTCGCCCGGGCTGGTCACCCAGATCTGCAACGGTGTCGACAGCGTGCGCTTCAGCCGTGCCGGCGCCGCCCGCGACGTCATCCCAGGTTGTCCGTTCAACGACCCTGGCTTGTTCTTGGTGGGCACGGTGGGCCGCATGCAGACGGTCAAGAACCAAACGGCGCTGGCTGAAGCCTTCGTGCAGTTGCTGCAGCAGAGGCCTGAGATGCGCGGATGCTTGCGGCTGGTGATGGTCGGCGACGGGCCGTTGCGAGCCCAGGCCCAACGGCGGCTGGACGAAGCCGGGGTCGGTGCACTGGCATGGCTGCCGGGCGAACGCAGCGACGTGGCGGATGTCATGCGCGGGCTGGATTGCTTCGTGCTGCCGTCATTGGCCGAAGGAATCTCGAATACCATTCTTGAAGCCATGTCCAGCGGCCTGCCCGTTGTAGCCACGAGGGTGGGTGGCAACGCCGATCTGGTGGACCATGGCCGCACGGGCTTGCTGGTGCGGGCGGGCGATGTGGATGCGATGACCCGAGGGCTGCAGCAACTGACCAGCGATCCTTCTGCCGCATCGGTGATGGGGCGCGCGGGCCGGGAACGCGTCGAACGCGAATTCAGCCTGCAGGCGATGGTGTCGGCCTACCAGGGCCTTTACGAGCAACTACTGGCCGCCCGCATCGGGCGTCAGGCGCAAACAACCAGTGGAGTCGACTGATTCATGTGCGGTATCACCGGGTTATTCGACACCCGCGGCCTACGGCCCGTGGAGCGCGCCGTCCTGCAGCGCATGAACGACAGCCAACTGCACAGAGGCCCCGACGAAGGCAGTCTGCACATCGAGCCCGGGTTGGGCTTCGGCCATCGACGCTTGTCCATCATCGACGTGGCCACCGGCCAGCAACCGCTGTTCAATGAAGACCAGTCGGTGGTGGTGGTGTTCAACGGCGAGATCTACAACTACCAGGAACTCATTCCCGAACTGCAAGCGGCCGGCCACGTTTTCCACACCAAGAGCGACACCGAGTGCATCGTGCATGGCTGGGAGGAGTGGGGTGAGCGCTGCGTCGACCGCTTCCGCGGCATGTTCGCCTTCGTGCTGTGGGACCGCAATCGCCAGACATTGTTCATGGCGCGCGACCGCATGGGGGTCAAGCCGCTGTACTACGCGCTGCTGGACGACGGCACGCTGTTGTTCGGCAGTGAACTGAAGTCGCTGCTGGCCTACCAGGGGCCGCGGGGCAGTGCGCTCAAGCGGGACATCGACCCGCTCGCCCTCGAAGAGTATTTTTCGCTGGGCTATGTGGCCGAGCCGCGCACCATCTTCAGCCAGGCGCGCAAGCTGCCGCCCGGACACAGCCTGGCCATCTGCCGCGGAGAGCCGGTGGGTCGATCGCGTGAATACTGGGACGTCAACTTCACGCTGAACAGCCCCATCGGGCTTGACGATGCCTGCCAAGAGTTGCGTCATCGACTGCAGGAGTCGGTTCGGCTGCGCATGATCGCCGAGGTGCCGCTGGGCGCGTTCCTGTCCGGCGGCGTTGACTCCAGCGCCGTCGTGGCCACCATGGCCGGCCTGTCGGCGGAACCGGTGAACACCTGCTCCATCGCTTTCGACGACCCGCAGTTCAACGAGAGCGAGTTCGCGGCCATGGTGGCCAACCGTTACCGCACCAACCACCGGGTCGAGACTGTCAAGAGCGACGATTTCGACCTCAT
This sequence comes from Burkholderiales bacterium RIFCSPHIGHO2_12_FULL_69_20, assembly GCA_001770815.1. Classification (GTDB taxonomy): domain Bacteria; phylum Pseudomonadota; class Gammaproteobacteria; order Burkholderiales; family Burkholderiaceae_C; genus Pseudaquabacterium. The sequence continues at coordinate 532 of MESD01000097.1, read as the reverse complement.
CGACACCCTGGCCCGGTTGTACGACGAGCCTTACGCAGACAGCTCGGCCATCCCGACTTATCGGGTGTGCCAGCTGGCGCGCAAGCACGTCACGGTGGCCTTGTCCGGCGACGGCGGCGACGAGACCTTCGGTGGCTATCGCCGCTACCGCATGCACTTGATGGAAGAGCGCATGCGTTCGGCGCTGCCACCGGTCATCCGACAGCCGCTGTTCGGGCTGCTGGGGCGCATTTATCCCAAGGCCGACTGGGCGCCGCGCATGTTCCGGGCCAAGACCACCTTCGAGGGCATGGCGCGCAATTCTGTGGAGGCCTATTTCCACACCGTGTCACTGCTGCGCGGTCCGATGCGCGCGCAGTTGTTCAGCCCGGCCCTCCAGCAGCAGCTGGCCGGCTACGACGCGCTGCAGGTCTTCCAGCAGCATGCCGCCCGGGCCGGCACCGACGACCCGCTGGCGCTCATTCAGTATCTCGACATCAAGACCTACCTGGTGGGCGACATCAACACCAAGGTCGACCGCGCCAGCATGGCC
>MESD01000096.1:25532-31837 GCA_001770815.1 Burkholderiales bacterium RIFCSPHIGHO2_12_FULL_69_20 | reverse complement strand
GCTGCTGTGCAGGCCGGCGTCGTCGGTGTAGCTGACCACCACGCCGGGCGCCTTGAAGCCGGGCGCGGCCACGCTCTTGAAGCCCTTGCGCTCCAGCGCGGCCCGCACCGCGTCGCCCAGCGCCTGCTGCTGCGCGCGCAACGTCTCCCAGCCGCGGGCCCGGGTCTCCTGCATCACGTCGCGGGTGCGGGTCAGCGCGTCGGTGGGCAGGGTGGCGTGGTAGGCGTGGCCGCCGCCCTCGTAGGTCTCCATGATCTGCAGCCACTTCTTCAGATCGCAGGCAAAGCTGGTGCTGGTGGTGGCATCGATGCGACGCCGGGCTTCATCGCCCAGCATCACGAAGGCGCAGCCGGGTGAACCGCTCCAGCCCTTCTGCGGCGCGCTGACCAGCACGTCGACGCCGACTGCGGCCATGTCGACCCAGATCGCGCCGCTGGCGATGCAGTCGAGCACGCACAGCCCGCCCACCGCATGCGTGGCCTCGGCCACCTGGCGCAGGTAGTCGTCGGGCAGGATCAGGCCGGCGGCGGTTTCCACGTGCGGCGCAAACACCACGCCGGGGCGCTGCGCGTGGATGGCGGCCACCACCTCGGCGATCGGCGCCGGGGCGAAGGCGGCCTGATGCTGCTCGGCCACGCGGCGCGCCTTCAGCACGATGCTCTCGGACGGGATGCCGCCCATCTCGAAGATCTGGGTCCAGCGGTAGCTGAACCAGCCGTTGCGGATCACCAGCGTCTTCTGGCCGGTGGCGAACTGGCGCGCCACGGCCTCCATGCCGAAGGTGCCGCTGCCGGGCACCACCACCGCCGAACGGGCGTGGTAGACCTCCTTGAGCAGCGCCGAGATGTCGCGCATCACGCCCTGGAACTTGGCCGACATGTGGTTGAGCGCGCGATCGGTGTAGACCACCGAGTACTCGAGCAGGCCATCGGGATCGACGTCGGGCAGCAGGCCGGGCATGGTTCTTCTCCAATCCAAAGCGATACCGGGCCAGCGGCCCGGCGAGGGGGCAATCAGCTTAGCACCGGGTGCCTGCGATCACACCGGCCACGGCGTGCAGCCCTCGACACGCCGGGGCCGCGGGTTAACCTCGGCGCATGGCCATCGGTACCTTGTTCGCCCTTGCCGCCGGCCTGATGTGGGGGCTGGTGTTCATCGGCCCGCTGCTGTTGCCCGACTACCCGGCGGCGTTGCAGTCGTTCGGCCGCTACCTGGCGTTCGGGCTGATCGCGATGCCGCTGGCCTGGTTCGACCGCGCCCGGCTGGCGCAGTTCACCCGTGCCGACTGGATCGAGGCGGCCAAGCTCGGGCTGGTGGGCAACATCGTCTACTACCTGTTCCTGGCCAGCGCCATCGCCCGCGCGGGCGGGCCGCTGCCGACGATGATCATCGGCACGCTGCCGGTGGTGATCGCCATCAGCAGCAACCTTCGCGATGCCCGGCGCGACGGCCGGCTGCCGTGGTTGCGGCTGCTGCCCTCGCTGGCGCTGATCGCCGCGGGCATTGCCTGCGTCAACCAGGTCGAGCTCGACCATCTGCATGCCGATCCGCTGGCCGACCTCTCGCGCTACGCGCTGGGCGGATTGCTGGCGGTGGGGTCGGTGGTGTGCTGGACCTGGTATCCGCTGCGCAATGCCGACTGGCTGCGCGCCCACCCCGATCGCAGCCCGCGCGCCTGGGCCACCGCGCAGGGCGTGGCCACGCTGCCGCTGGCGCTGGCAGGTTATGCGCTGTTCTGGGGCTGGACGGCCTGGCAAGGCAGCGACCTGACTATGCCGCTGGGCCCGCGTCCCGCGGTGTTCGTCGGCCTGATGTTCGCCATCGGTCTGTTTGCCAGCTGGCTGGGCACGCTGTGCTGGAACGAGGCCAGCCAGCGCCTGCCCACCACGCTGGCAGGGCAGCTGATCGTCTTCGAGACACTGTCGGCGCTGTCCTATGCGCTGATGTTGCGTGGCGGTTGGCCGCCACTGCTCACCGGCCTGGGCGTGCTGCTGCTGGTGGCCGGGGTGATGTGGGCGCTGCGGGTGCGGCCCGAGCCACTGGCGGTGGAGGCGCACGCGGCTTGACCCGGGCGTGGCCCGCTGGCGCCATCCCGATTGCGCGCCGTGCCCCGGGCTGCCGATACTGCAATCCTCGCGAGGAGCCTCCAATGCAGATGACCGACCTGCCCACCGCCGCCGTGACCGACCATCCGGTGCCCGACCAGCATGGCGCCAACCTGTTCAGCGCCGATCCGGTGCTGGCGAGCTTGTTGCCGCTGTACCTGCCGGCCGATCTGCTGGACCATCTGCTGCCGCACCTGCAGCGCCTGGGCGGCCTGGCCGGCGGGGTGCTCGATACGCTGGCCGGCAGCGCCGACCGCAACCCGCCCACGCTGCAGCACCGCACCCGCAACGGCATCGACGCACAGCGCATCGTCAAGCACCCTGACTACATCGCGCTGGAGCGTGTGGCTTTCAGCGACTACGGGTTGGCGGCGATGTCGCACCGCGCTGGCGTGCTGGGCTGGCCGCAGGCCATGCCGGCGGCGGCCAAGTACGCGCTGACCTATTTGTTCGTGCAAGCCGAGTTCGGGCTGTGCTGCCCGCTGTCGATGACTGATTCGCTGACCCGCACGCTGCGCAAGTTCGGCGATCCGGCATTGGTCCAGCGTTACCTGCCGGCCTTGACCACGCAGACCTTCGACGACCTGTACCAGGGCGCGATGTTCATGACCGAGCAGGGCGCCGGCTCCGACGTGGCGGCCACCACCACCCGCGCCGAGCCCGACGGTGACGGCTACCGGCTGCACGGCGACAAGTGGTTCTGCTCCAACCCCGACGCCGATCTGGCGATGGTGCTGGCGCGCATCGATGGCGCACCGGCGGGGATGGCCGGCGTGTCGCTGTTCCTGCTGCCACGCCGGCTGCCCGACGGATCGGCCAACGCCTACCGCATCCTGCGGCTGAAGGACAAGCTGGGCACGCGCTCGATGGCCAGCGGCGAGATCCGGCTCGAAGGCGCACGCGCCTGGCTGGTGGGCGAGGCCGGGCGCGGTTTTCAGCAGATGGCCGACATGGTCAACAACTCGCGGCTGTCCAACGGCATGCGCGCGGCCGGGCTGATGCGGCGCGCACTGACCGAGGCACTGTTCGTCGCGCGCGAGCGCCGCGCCTTCGGCCAGCGCCTGATCGATCTGCCGCTGATGCGCCGCCAGTTGCTCAAGCTGATGGGGCCCACCGAGCAGGCGCGCACGATGCTGTTCCAGACCGCCGAGGCGCTGCGCCGCGCGGATCTCGAAGCCGCCGGTGGCCCCGGCAGCCGGGCCGGCGAGCCGGCGGCGTATCCGCTGGCGCGCATCCTCACGCCGCTGATCAAGTTCCGCGCCTGCCGCGACGCGCGCAAGGTCACCGGCGACGCCATGGAGGTGCGCGGCGGCTGCGGCTACATCGAGGAATGGTCCGACCCGCGGCTGTTGCGCGACGCCCACCTCGGCTCGATCTGGGAGGGCACCAGCAGCATCGTGGCACTCGACGTGATCCGCGCGATCCGCCGCGAGGCCGCGCTGCCGGTGCTGGTGGCGCACCTCACCGGCCTGCTGGCCGACACACCGCTGCATCCGGCCGCGCGCGTCATCTTCGAGACCACGCTGGCGCGCACCGCCGAGCGTGCGGCGCAGGTGGCCGCGGGCGGCGCGGCGACGGCGCACGCCGCGCGCCAGGTGGCCTCGGCGCTGTACCACGTCACCACCGCGGTGGCGATGGCCTGGGAGGCCGGGCGCATGGGCTGCACCCGGCGCATGCGGCTGGCGCAGTGGGTGCTGCGCGCCCGCGTGCTGCCGCAAGACCCGTTGGCGCTGGACGGCGAGCCGGCGTGGCTGGCCGATCTGCTGGTGCCGGGTGATGTTGCGCCGGCCGAGGCGGTGGACGCGGTGCAGCTGTTCTGACCAGCCCACATTGCAGGCAACGAGCTACAATGCATGCATTGAATGCGCCGCGAGGATTTGAAGATGGCCATGCTGACAGTCCGTAATCTTCCTGACGAGGTGCACCGCGCGCTGCGCGTGCGTGCTGCCCAGCATGGCCACAGCATGGAGGCCGAGGTGCGCCAGATCCTCGAGTCCGCCATCAGCCCGGAAGGGCGGGTCAAGCTGGGCTCCCTGCTGGCTGACATGGGCCGGCGGGCCAGGCTGAGCGATGAAGAATTCGCCGTCTTGGAACAAGTGCGCGACAGGGCACCCGCCCGACCGGTGCGCTTCGAATGATTCTGCTCGACACCAACGTGGTGTCTGAGCCGCTGCGCCCGACACCCGATGCCCGGGTGATCGCCTGGATCGACGCCCAGCCGCTGGAAACGCTGTTCCTGTCGGCCATCACGGTGGCCGAGTTGCGCGCCGGCGTTGCGCTGCTGCCTGCGGGCAGGCGTCGCTCAGGTTTGCAGGAGAGTCTGGAGACGCGCGTGCTGCCACTGTTTGCCGGGCGTGTGCTGCCTTTCGATCTGGTTTGCACCCAGGCCTACGCGGCACTGATGGGCCAGGCCCGCGCATCGGGGCTCACCATCGCCAGCGCCGATGGCTACATCGCGGCGATTGCCGCCACCAACGGCCTGGCCGTCGCCACCCGGGACACCGGCCCCTTCGAGGCCGCTGGCATTGCCGTGATCAACCCCTGGCAGGCGTGAGGGTTGCCGCGGCCAACGCCTCGTCCAACGCCTCCACCCAATGTTTGACCGGCGTGGCCGTGCCGCTCTGCAGGTGCTGGATGCAGCCGATGTTGGCCGAGACGATGGCCGTGGGCTGCAGTTCGTCGAGGTTGAGCAGCTTGCGGTCGCGCAGCTGGTGGCTCAGCGTGGGCTGCAGCACGCTGTAAGTGCCGGCCGAGCCGCAGCACAGGTGCGATTCGTTCATCGCCACCGCCACGTCGAAGCCCAGTTCACGCAGGCCCGCCTCCACCCCGCCGCGCAATTGCTGGCCATGCTGCAGCGTGCACGGAGGATGGAACGCGAGGCGTTCCATGCTCCGGGTGGATGAGAATGGTGCACCCCCTCCCCGCTCCCCCGCCGGGCGGGGGAGGGCCGCGAGCCTGGGCTTCAACGCGGCCACGATGTCGGGCAGCAGCTCGCTCACGTCGCGCGTCAGGCGGCTGATGCGGCTGGCCTTGTCGGCGTAAGCGGGGTCGTGCGCCAGCGCGTGGCCGTAATCCTTCACCGCCACGCCGCAGCCGCTGGCGTTCATCACGATGGCCTCCACCGTGCCGGCATTGACCATCGGCCACCAGGCGTCGATGTTGCGGCGCATGTCGGCCAGGCCGCCTTCGTGGTCGTTCAGGTGGGTGCGCAGCGCACCGCAGCAGCCGGCGTTGTCGGCCACCAGCGTCTGGATGTTGGCGGCGTCCAGCACCCGGGCGGTGGCCGCGTTGATGTTGGGCAGCATGGCCGGCTGCACGCAGCCCATCAGCATCAGCACCTTGCGCGGGTGCGTTTGCGTCGGCCACAGCCTGGCGCGCGGGTGGCTGGCGCCGGGCACCTTGTCTTTCAGCGACGCCGGCAGCAGCGGCCGTGCCAGTTTGCCCAGCGCCATCGCGGTGCTGAACAGCGGCGAGGTCAGGCCTTCCTTCAGCAGCCAGCGCACCGCGCGCTCGCCGGCCGGGCGCGGCACCTTGGCCTCGACGATCTTGCGGCCGATGTCGACCAGGTGGCCGTACTGCACGCCGCTGGGGCAGGTGGTTTCGCAATTGCGGCAGGTGAGGCAGCGGTCCAGGTGCAACTGCGTGGCGCGCGTGGGTGCGGCGCCTTCGAGCACCTGCTTCATCAGGTAGATGCGCCCGCGCGGGCCGTCCAGTTCGTCGCCCAGCAGCTGGTAGGTGGGGCAGGTGGCGGTGCAGAAGCCGCAGTGCACGCACTTGCGCAGGATGGCTTCGGCGGCCTCGCCATCGGGCGTGCCTTTGAATTCGGGGGCGAGGGCGGTTTGCATGGGGGCGAAGGATCTCGGAGAAGAAGGGGTCAGGGCAGCAGCCAGGCGGCCAGCGCGGGCATCAACAGCGAGGCCAGCACCACCTGCAGGCCCAGCGCCAGGCCGGCGTAGGCGCCGGCATCGGGGTGCACCTGCATCGCCCGCGCGGCGCCGATGCCGTGCGAGGCGGTGCCCAGCGCAAAGCCGCGCACGTCCATGCGGCTGATGCCCAGCGCGTCGAACAGGTACTTGCCGCTGATGGCACCGACCAGGCCGGTCAGCACCGCCAGCACCGCGGCCAGCGCGGGGATGCCACCCAGCTGCTCGGCGATGCCCATGGCCACCGGCGCGGTCACCGACTTGGGCGCCAGCGAGC
>MESD01000096.1:0-25462 GCA_001770815.1 Burkholderiales bacterium RIFCSPHIGHO2_12_FULL_69_20 | reverse complement strand
GCGCGCGGCGCTGCCACAGCGGCCAGCCCAGCGCCACCACCGCCGGGCCCAGCAGGAAGTGGATGAACTGCGCGCCCGAGAAGTAGGTGGGGTAGGGCGTGGCGGTGAGCGTCAGCAGCGTGGCCAGCGCCAACACCGTCCACAACACCGGGTTGGCCCAGGGCGCGTGGTTCAGCCGCAGGTACAACGCATGCGCGGCCACATAACAGCCGAGCGTGGCGGTCAGGCCGAACAGCGGCGTGGCCGACAGGTAGACCCACAGTTGCACGAAGTCCTGCATCGGGTGGCCGCCTTCAGCCCTTGGTGGTGCCAGAGCGGGTGTCGGGCGCTGGCAGCAGCGCGCGCAGCACCAGCGCGGTGACGGCCAGGCCGATCCAGGTCGACAGCAGCAGCGCCACCGCCATGCGCAGACCGTGCTGCGAGATCAGCGCCAGGTGCGTCATCACGCCCACGCCCACCGGCACGAACAGCAGCGACAGGTGCGCCAGCAGCGCATCGGCGGCCTGGCCCGCGGGTGCGCGCAGCGGCGGCCAGCGCAGCAGCGCCACCAAGGCCAGCATGCCCAGCACCGGGCCGGGCAGCGGCAGGTGCAGCAGGCGCGCCGCGGCCTCGCCGGCCGATTGGCACAGCAGCAACAGCGCCAGCCCGTGCAGGAGGGTCATGCCAGCGTGTACTGCAGCACCCAGTAGTGGGTGTGGGCGGTCCAGCGGGCGTCGCGTGCGCGCCCCCCCAGCGCGGCGATGGCAGCGTCGGGCGTGGGAAAGTTCTTCAGCACCTCGTGCGTGCTGCCGTCGTCGAGCGCGCGTTGCTGGTAGCTGTTGCCCTCGGCATCGCGGCGGCTGATCGGCGTGCTGCTGCCGGGCACGAAGCGGTTGTCCAGCATCACCACCACCGCGCCGGGCAGCAGCCGCGCATGCAGTGTGGCCAGCCAGCCGGGCAGCCGCGCGAGCGGCAGATGGCTCCACCAGCAGCCGGCGAAGGCGGCGTCGAAGGTTTCGTCACCCAACTCGGCCAAGGTGTAGGCGTCGACCGTCTGAAAGCGCACGCACGCAGGCATTGCCGGCTTGGACTGGGCGAGCGCGATGGTTTCGGGATTCAGGTCGGTGGCGCGCCAGTGTGCGGCGCGGGCTGCGCCGTGCGGTGTCCACCAGCCGGTGCCGCAGGCGATCTCCAGCACGTGGCGGCCGGCAAACGGTTCGGCCAGCGCGGCTTCCATCGTGCGCAGGTCGGTCTGGCGCTCGGGTTTGAGGTACACCCGCTCGTAGATGGACGCTCGCTTGGCGTAATAGGTCGCCATGCTGTCGGCGGTGGCGGGGGCCGGTTCGGTGCTCATCACAGGCCCGGGTAAAGCCGGCCGGGGTTGAAGATCCGGTCGGGGTCGAAGGCGGTCTTCATCTCGCGGTGGATGCGCGCCAGCGGGGCGCTCAGCGGTGCCAGCGCGCCGTCGGTCTTGGGGCCACGGAAGGCGGTGGCATGGCCGCCGGCACGCGCTGCCGCCTCGCGCACCACGGCCGCCGCGGCGGTGGTGACCACCCAGCGCTGCGCGCCGCCCCATTCGACCAGGTGCTCGCCGGGCAGCGCCATCGGCGGCGTGGTGGCTGCCACCGACAGCCGCCACAGCGTGGCGCCGGCCGCCACCGCCGCTTGCGCCTTGGTGAAGAATTCGTCGGTCTGGTCGCGCAGCCCGGTCCAGAAGCCGGCGGCCAATGCCGGATCGACCACCTCGCCGTGCAGCTTCAACGTGGCCGACTGCACCGCCGCCGCCGCGCCCGACAGGCGCAACACCAGCATGCCGTCCCACCAGGCGCTGGCGTTGATCGGCAGTGGCTGCCCGCCCCAGGTGTTGAGCTGCTTGATCGCCGCGGCCTCGTCCCGCTCGAAGCGCAGCGTGGTGCTGGCCACCGGCACGGGCAGCACCTTCAGCGACACCTCGCAGATCACGCCCAGCACGCCCATCGAGCCGGCCAGCACGCGCGAGACGTCGTAGCCCGCCACGTTCTTCATCACCTGGCCGCCGAAGCTCAACACCTCGGCGCGGCCGTTCAGCAGCGTGGCGCCCAGCACGTAATCGCGCACACCGCCCACCGCCGCGCGCGCCGGCCCGGCCAGCCCCGCGGCGACCATGCCACCCACGGTGCCATTGGCGGCAAAGCGTGGCGGCTCGAACGGCAGGCATTGCCCCTTCTCCGCCAACGCCGCCTCCAGCTCGGCCAGCGGCGTGCCGGCGCGCACGGTCACCACCAGCTCGCTGGGCTCGTAGCTGCTGATGCCGGCCAGCGGCCGCAGGTCCAGCGCCGAACCACGCGGGGCTTCGCCGTAGAAGGACTTGGTATGGCCGCCGATCAGGTTCAGCGTGGTCTTGTCGGCGCGCGCGGCGCGCACGCGGTCGATCAGCGCGTCGAGCGCAAGGTCGGCCATCAAAACCGCTCCAACTCAGGGAAGGGCAGCAGCCCCTTCTTGACATGCATCTTTCCGTACTCGGCGCAGCGGTGCAGCGTGGGGATCACCTTGCCGGGGTTCAGCGTGCCGGCGGGGTCGAAGGCGCGCTTGACGGCGAACATCTGCTCGCGCTCTTCGGGGCTGAACTGCACGCACATGCTGCTGAGCTTCTCGACGCCCACGCCATGCTCGCCGGTGACGGTGCCGCCCAGCGCCACGCTGGTCTCCAGGATGTCGGCGCCGAACAGCTCGCAGCGGTGCAGCTGGTCGGGGTCGTTGGCGTCGTACAGGATCAGCGGATGCAGGTTGCCGTCACCGGCATGGAACACGTTGCAGCAGCGCAGGCCGTACTTGATCTCCATCTGCGCGATGGCGATCAGGATGTCGGCGAGTCGTTTTCGCGGGATGGTGCTGTCCATGCACATGTAGTCGGGGCTGATGCGGCCGCTGGCCGGGAAGGCGTTCTTGCGCCCGCTCCAGAACTTCAGCCGCTGCGCCTCGCTCTCGCTGACCGACAGCCGGCTGGCGCCGTGGGCCTGCAGCACGGCGGTCATGCGCTCGATCTCCTCGGCCACCTCTTCGGGCGTGCCGTCGCTCTCGCACAGCAGGATCGCGGCGGCGTCCAGGTCGTAGCCGGCATGCACGTAGTCTTCCACCGCGGCGGTCATCGGCTTGTCCATCATCTCCAGCCCGGCGGGGATGATGCCGGCGGCGATCACCGCGGCCACCGCGTCGCCGGCGCTGCGGATGTCATCGAAGCTGGCCATGATGCAGCGCGCCACCTGCGGCTTGGGGCAGAGCTTGACGGTGACCTCGGTGGTCACGGCCAGCATGCCCTCGCTGCCCACCACCACCGCCAGCAGGTCCAGCCCGGCGGCGTCCAGCGCATCGGTGCCGAACGTCACCGCCTCGCCTTCCACCGTGAAGCCGCGCACCTGGATCACGTTGTGCAGCGTCAGCCCGTACTTCAGGCAGTGCACGCCGCCGGAGTTCTCGGCCACGTTGCCGCCGATGGTGCAGGCGATCTGGCTGCTGGGGTCGGGCGCGTAGTACAGGCCGTGGGCGGCGGCGGCCTCGCTGATGGCCAGGTTGCGCACGCCGCACTGCACCACCGCCGTGCGGGCAAAGGCGTCGAGCTTGACGATGCGGTTGAACTTGGCCAGCGACAGCGTGACGCCCATCGCATCGGGCATCGCGCCGCCGCTCAAGCCGGTGCCGGCGCCGCGCGCCACCACCGGCACGCCCAGCGCATGGCAGGACTTCAGCACGGCGGCGATCTGCGCCTCGGTCTCGGGCAGGGCCACCGCCAGCGGCAGCGCGCGGTAGGCGGTGAGGCCATCGCACTCGTAGGGCACCGTGTCTTCACGGTGGTGCAGCAGCGCATGGGCGGGCAGCAGCGGCGCCAGCGCGGCCACCACCTCGGCGCGGCGGGCCGTGCGTTCGGCGCGGCGGGCGTCGGGCAGGTCGGCCTGCGCAGCGTTGGGAAGCGGGGCGTTCATCGCGGGTCCTCGGGACGACACTCCCCCAGCGCGATATGCGGGCGGACGGCCGTGCCGATGCACTGTACCGTGCAGGCCACGCCCGGCGGCCGATCCCGCGGGCCCGGTGCGGTCAGTTCAGCTTTGACCTGCTGGTGTGCAATGACCGCGGGATGTCGGCGATTCAGCCGGACATTCCGCCAGCGACGAACACCGTCAGCACCCCGGTGTAGCCATACAGGTGGTGGTGGGCAATCTCGCCGGCGGCGAAGAAGCCCACCAGCGGCACATCGCCCAGCGCATGCTGCACGATCAGCGCCTCGGCCGACGGTCCGCCGAAATGCGGCCCGCCGCGACCCGAACACGAGACGTAGATGGCGCCGACGATGCGCGCTGCGGGCCGGGCCACCGCCGATTCGGGCGCGCCGGCCGTGGCGGGGGCATCGGCCTCCAGCTCGTCGCGGATCTCGGCGCAGATGCGCACCAGGTCGCGCCGGGCGGCGGCCACGTCGCGGCGGCAGAAGGCGAACTGCTGGCCGGTCTGCAGCGTGTCGGCCACGGCAATGCCCTGGCGCGCCGGATCGATGCCGATCAGGTGCCGCACCCGGGTGTCGGCGCCGAACTGGCCGCCCGAATGATCGTGGTGTGCCAGCGCCGTCTCGCCGCCATCGGTCAGCCCCACCAGCGTATTGCGCAGCGCGGCGATGGCCTGCTGCGGCCGCTGCAGGCTGACGCCCAGCTCGGCCAGCAGCAGCGGCAGCGCGGGCTGGTCGTCCAGCGTCAGCGCCACGTTGCTGTCGGCGGCGGTGATCCGCCGCGTCGGCCCCAGCGGCTGGCAGCCCTGCGTCACGCGCGAAACGATGTGCAGCCCCTGTGCCGGCGCAACGGCGGCGAAGGCCACGCCCGACAGCCCGCCCTCGAACACGCCGTCGGCGATGTGCAGCCGGCGCGTGCGTGAGCCGGTGAGCCCGCCGAACAGGTAGCCGCTGGCGGTGCGCCCGGCCAGCTCGACCAGCAACTCGTCCAGATCATGGGTGGCCGGGTCGACATGCACCAGCGCGGTGTGGGGGTCGAAAAGCGTGTTGGCGCCGGTGGCCGGCATCGGCTGGCGCCCGCTGAAGACCTGGAAGCCGCCCACCGGCAGATCGCACAACATCAGCGCCAGCGCCGGCTCGTCGATGTACTCCACCCCGCCGGCCATCACCCCGACGCCCACGTTGCCCACCCAATGCACGCCGGGCCAGCGCTGCTGCAACTCGGCCAGCAGGTCCTCGGCCTGCGCGGCCAGCCGGTCGGTCAGGTAGACGATGCCCAGGGTGGGCGCAAAGGCCGGCTGCCGTGCGGCGCGCTGGGCGTCGATCTGCGCGGCCGCCAGCGCCAGCGCCATGTGCGCATCGGGGTGGGTGGCGTGGCCGACGATGAAGGCTTGCATGGCGCGGTGCCGCAGGGCGATGTCAGGGGCACGGGTATGGCCGGGGGTGCCCGTGGGCGGACGCCGGGGGCGGGCCGCTCAGCGCGCCTTGCCCGTGCTGCGCTTGGCGGCCGCGCGCGGTTTGGTGGCCGATTTGGCGGCCGTCCTGGTGCCCGCCTTGACGGCCGCGCCGGCCATCTTCTGCGCCGCCGAGGCCGCGCCCTTGGCCACCGCGACCGGCATGCCGGCGGCTTTCTTGAAGGTTTCGCCGGCGGCGTCCAGGCCTTGCTGCACCATGGCGCCGGCCAGGTGCTTGGCGGCGTCGCCGGTGCTGTCCTTCATCGCATTGGCCGCCAGCTGGGTGAACTGCTGGGTCAGCGCGCCCCACCACTGCATCGGGTCGACCACGCCGGCGGGCACGGTGGGGGCGGGCTCGCTGGCGCTCGGTTGGCGCGGGGCCGGCGCGGGCGCGGGCGCTGCTTCTACTTCGGGCTCGGGCGCGCGCTCGGGCGCACGCTCGGGCATGCGGATCTTCAGCGATTCGGTCAGGTCGCCGAACGAGACGTTCATGGTCTTCAGTGTCGACAGCGTCATGCGCTGCACCTCCAGCGCCTGGATGGTGGTGCCCAGCAGGCGCGCGTTCTGCTCCAGCCAGAACTGCACCGTGCGCAGGTCGTTGATGCGCTTCTCCAGCTCTTGCGGGTCGAGCGTGGGCGCCACCCACTGGCCCACGCTGGGCATTGCGGCGCCGGCGTTCTTCACCAGGCCCTGCAGGAAGTCGAAGCCCGGCACCATCTTGGCAAAGGCGGCGGTGGGGTCGGTCATGGCATCTCCTGTGGTGGGTCGGTGCGGGCATGGTAGCCGGCGGCCCGCGCAAAGTCACACCGGGCGGCGCGCCCTCAATCGGCCGGGGGCGTGAGGCGTAGCACGCCGTCGCTCTGGCTGAAGCGCAGCTTGCCCAGCACGTCCATGCCCAGCAGCGGCGCCTGCAGTGCGGGCAGCACGGTGATGGGCAGCCGCTCGGCGCGCACGCCGCCTTGCAGTTGCAGATCGGCGCGGCCGGTCCAGCCCTGCACCGTGCCGCCGGCGGTGGATGAGCGCACCCGGCCTTCGACCACCAACCCGGCGGCCTCGGCCAGCGCCTGCGGCAGCGCGGTGCGGGTGGCGCCGGTGTCGACCAGGAACTCGACCGCCACACCGTTGACGCGGCCCGGCCAATGGAAGTGCCCGTCGGCGGCGCGCCGCAGCTCGATCACCCCGCCCTGCACGCTGAAGCGGCTTTGCCGCTGCTGCGCCTGCCAGGCCAGAACGCCCAGAAACACGCCGGTGCCCAGCAGCAGCCAGAGGGTGATGTGCTTGAGGGCGCGGGGGAACTCACGCATCGGGCGCGGCCACCGCATCGGCCAGGTCCTGCGGCCCGGTCACGCACTGCGCGATGGCACCGAACAGGCTCAGCCCGTCGCGGCCCTTCATCTCGATGCGGATGGTGTCGCCGGTCACCATGTACGGCGACGTCGCCTCGCCGTGCGTGATCATCTCGATCGCGCGTTTCTCGGCGATGCAGCTCACACCCTTGGCCGCATCGGCATTGCTGACCGTGCCCGAGCCGATGATCGAGCCGGCGCGCACGTTGCGCGTCTTGGCCAGGTGGGCGATCAGCTGGCCGAAGTGGAAGTGCATTTCCGGCCCGGCCTCGGTCAGGCCCAGCTTCTTGCCGTTCAAGGTCGATTGCAGCGTCAGGTGCACCCGCCCGCCCTGCCAGGCGTCGCCCAGCTCGTCGGGCGTCACGGCCACCGGGCTGAAGGCGGTGGCCGGCTTGGCCTGCACGAAGCCGAAGCCCTTGGCCAGCTCGTCGGTCACCAGGTGGCGCAGGCTCCAGTCGTTGGCCAGCGCGATCAGCCGGATGCCGTCCAGCGCCTGCTCGGGGCTGGCGCCCATGCCCACGTCGCCGGTGATCACCGCCAGCTCGGCCTCGAAGTCGATGCCCCAGGCTGGCGAGCCGAACCAGGCGTCGTCGGTGGGGCCGAGAAAATCATCGCTGCCGCCCTGGTACATCAGCGGGTCGGTGCGCCAGGCCTCGGGCAGCGTGGCGCCGCGCGCCTGGCGCAGCCGCTCCAGGTGCGGCAGGTAGGCCGAGCCATCGACCCACTGGCAGGCGCGTGGCAGCGGCGCCATGCACTGGCGCGGCTCGAAGGCAAACGCATGCCGCGCCTTGCCCTGGTTGAGGGTGACGTACAGGTCCTGCAGCTGCGGCGACAGGAAGTTCCAGTCGTCCAGCACCTGCTGCAGCCGGGTGGCCGTGCCGGTGGCGTAGTGGGCCAGGCTGAGGTCGCGCGAGACGACGACCAGCTGGCCATCGCGCGAGCCGTCTTTGTAGGTGGCGAGCTTCATCGGGGGCTGTTTCGGGCGGGCAGGCCCCGGCGGCGCCGGGACATCGGTGGCAGTATTGTCCGATGGCCCTGCCGACCGCCGACCCGAGGTTTGCTGCACTGCCCACGCCGCGGCGCTGGCGGCCCGGCTTGGCGCTGGCCGCGTTGGCGGCGGTGCTGTGGGGCCATTGGGGGTTGATCCAGGCACTGGCGCCTGCGTCGTCACCACCCGGCGGCCCGCCGCGGCCGGCCGCGGCGCTGCAGGTGCGGTGGATGACGGTGGCGCTGCCAACACCGGCCTTGGCCGCGCCGCCCGTCGCAACGGGGCCTGTGGCTGTCATGCCGGTGAGGCCGGCCAGGCCATCGACCACATCGCCGACCCAGCCGCGAGCAGCGGCGCCGCCCAGCGTCGGCGCGGCCGCGGCGTCGCTGCAGCGGGCCGATGCACCCCAGCGCGCGGCCGCGTCGCCCGAGCACGTCGCTGCGGCGGGCGATGCCGAATCCACGCCCACCGACATGCCCGCGGCCGCCGCGCCACCCGAGGGCGACCCGCCGCCGGTCTACCCGACGCAGCTTCCCGCTCCGGTGCAGTTGCGTTACGCGCTGCGCTACAACGGCCGTGCCGGCGAGGCGCTGCTGACCTGGCAGCACGATGGTGAGCGCTACACGCTGGCGCTCGATGGCCGCGGTGGTTCCGGCGATCGGTCACTGATCGCACAAACCAGCCAGGGCGTGCTGGACGCCGCTGGCCTGGCGCCCGAGCGCCACCTCGATCGGCGGCGTGGTGGGCGCCAGCAGGCGGCCAACTTCCGCCGCGACATCGGCCGCATCGCCTTCTCGGGCCCGGCGGTGGATTACCCGGCCTGGCCTGGCGCGCAGGATCGCCTGAGCTGGCTGGCGCAGCTGGCAGCCATCCTCGGTGCCGGCCATGCGGGGCCCGAGGTGCAACTGTTCGTGGTCGATGCGCGCGGCGCCGGCGGTCCGTGGCGGCTGCAGCGCCAGCCCGATCAGCGGCTGGACACGCCGATGGGCGAGGTGCTGTCGCAGTTGTGGCAGCGGGATCCACCGCGGCCCGAGGGCCTGCTGGTGCAGGCCTGGCTGGACCCCCAGCGTGGCCACTGGCCGGTGCTGCTGCGCTTTACCGCGCCGCGCTCGGGCGACGTGTTCGAGCTGCGCCTGCTGGCCGAGCCGCAGCCGCCACCTTGAATTGGCGGCCGATGGCCCCAGGTATCGAGGCAGGAGAATCCCATGCACACGCTCTACAACTCAGACAGTTTCGTGGTCGTGTCCTTCGAGGTGCCCGGCACCGACGGTGAAGGCCCGGCCAGCTTGTCGCGCGGCGGTTACGAGATCGTCGACAAGTTCGCGCGCAAGGAGATCTTCATCGAAGGCGCGCTGGCCGAGAGTTTCCAGCAGGGCGTGCAAGCGCTGGTGGCCCAGCGCCCTGGCAGCGATGCGGAGGCGCTGCACGAGGTGCTCGACGACTACATCGCCGGGTTTGCCGAACTGGCGCAGCAGCCGGTCGTGCTGCATTGATCCCGGGGTGACGGCGATGGCGCCGCAACAGCGCCGCCGTCTTGCTTTACCTCAAGCCGTGGGCCCGGCCGGCCGATAAGCCCGGCAAGGTTCCCCTGCCCCCGCATCGGCCATGATGGTCGGAAGTTGCCGGGCTGCGCAACGATGGCAGGCCAGAACCACGACTGCATGCCCGAACTTTCCCAGCCCTTTCGCCCCGATGCGGTGGCCGCTGTGTTGTCGATGCTGGTGGCCTGCGCCGCCGTCGCGGTGGCCTGGGCGCTGGCCCGGCGCGCCCGCACGCCGCACCCGGTGCTGTCCCTGACCTGGAGCCTGGGCGGCTCGGTGGCCCTGGGCACGGCGCTGTGGGCCAGCCACGGCCTGGCCGCGATGGCCTGGCACACCGATTTCTGGGCAACGCAGGGCCTGCTGTCCGTCGCGACGTCGTGGGCCTTGGCCGTGGCCATGTCGTCCCTGGGTGTGATCGCGGCCAGCCGCATCCGTCCCGACGGGCTGGGCCAGGCGGCGGGCCTGGTGATCCTGGTGGCCGGCTGGGGCCTCGTGGCCTGGGTCGGCCGGGCGATGCCGATGGTCGCGGCCGATGGTGCCTGGCCGGCGACGCTGGTGGCCGTTGCGGCTTTGCTGCTGCTGGCACCGGCCTACCTGGCCGCCCGGCTGGACGAACACCTGCAGACGCGGGCCAGCGCGATGGCCCGCAAGCTGCGTGATGCCAACGAAGAACTGCAGCATGCGGTGTTGCACGACGGCCTGACCCAGCTGCCCAACCGCCGGCTGATGCTGGAACGCCTGCAGGCCATCACCCAGCGCTGCGATGCCGACGGCACGCAGGCCGCGCTGCTGTTCATCGACCTGGATGGCTTCAAGCCGGTGAACGACCTGTTCGGCCATGGTTTCGGTGATGCGGTGCTGTGCGAGGTGTCGCAGCGCCTGCTGTCGATGGCCCGCGAGGGCGATACCGTGGCGCGGCTGGGGGGTGACGAGTTCGCGATCCTGCTGGCCGGTGTCGGCAGCGCCGAGGTGGCGCAGCAGTTGGCGCTGCGCGCCGTGGCGGCGATCCAGACGCCGGTGCAGCTGGCGCACCGCGAGGCGCGCCTGTCGGCCTCGGTGGGCATCGCGGTCTATCCCGGCGATGGCGCGGCCGACAAGCTGCTGGCCGCCGCCGACGCTGCGATGTACGAGGCCAAGCGCGGTGGCGGCGGACAGGCGATGTGCTTCGCCAGCCACATGGAGGCCGAGGCGCGCGCGCAGGTGGAGATGCAGCGTGATCTGCGGCGCGCCATCGAGCAGCCCGAGCGCGGTGAGCTGAGCCTGCACTACCAGCCCAAGGTCAGCGCCCAAGGTGGCCGCGTCACCGGTGTGGAGGCGCTGCTGCGCTGGCGCCATCCCGAGCACGGCATGGTCGGCCCGGCGGTGTTCGTGCCGGTGGCCGAGCGCTTCGGCCTGATCGACCGGCTGGGCAACTGGGTGATCGACGAGGCCTGCCAGCAGATTGGCGCCTGGCAGCGCCAGGGGCTGCGTCTGCGCGTGGCTGTCAACCTGTCGATGCACCAGCTGCGCCAGCCCGGCCTGGTCGAGCGGGTGCGTTTGATGCTCGTGCGGCACGGCGTGGCGCCCGGCTCGCTGATGTTCGAGATCACCGAATCGGTGGCCATGGACGAGAACGACGCCACCGGCCGCGTCTTCGACGAGTTGGCGGCGCTGGGCACCGAGCTGTCGATCGACGACTTCGGCACCGGCTACTCCAGCCTGGCCTACCTGCGCCGGCTGCCGTCGCGGCAGATCAAGATCGACCGCAGCTTCGTCATGGACATCGACACCTGCAGCGATGCGCTGGCCATCGTCGAGGCGGTGATCCGGCTGGCGCATGCGCTGGGTCTGGCCGTGGTGGCCGAGGGTGTCGAGACCGAAGCCCAGCGCGACCTGCTGCGCCAGCTGCAGTGCGACGAGTTCCAGGGCTACCTGTTCGCCCGACCCGTGCCGGGCGCTACGGTGCTGCGCTGGTCGCAGGGCCTGGACCGCCCGGCCAGACTGCACTTCGATACGCCGGCGGCGGACGCCGCCACCGCCCAGCCCTTGGCCGAAGCGGCCCTGCTGGCACTGCAGGCTTGAAGGCCCGCTTCTACAATCGAGTGATGAACCGTCCTGCCTACACCCGTGCTGCGTTGCTGCCGGCGCTGCTGCAACAGCGCATCGCCATCATCGACGGCGCGATGGGCACGATGATCCAGCGCTACAAGCTCAGCGAGGCCGATTTCCGCGGCGCGCGCTTTGCCGATCACCCCAAGGACCTGAAGGGCAACAACGACCTGCTGCAGCTGACGCGGCCCGACGTGATCCGCGAGATCCACGCGCAGTACCTGGCGGCCGGCGCCGACCTGATCGAGACCAACACCTTCGGCGCCACCTCGATCGCGCAGGAGGACTACGGCCTGGCCCACATCGCCCGCGAGCTGAACGTGGCTGCCGCCCGGCTGGCGCGCGAGGCGGTGGACGCCATCAGCACGCCCGAGCACCCACGCTGGGTGGCCGGCGCGCTGGGCCCCACGCCGCGCACCGCCAGCATCAGCCCCGACGTGAACGACCCCGGTGCGCGCAACACCAGCTTCGATGAACTGCGGGCGGCGTATTACGAGCAGGCCAGCGGGCTGCTCGAAGGCGGCTGCGACCTGTTCCTGGTCGAGACCATTTTCGACACGCTCAACGCCAAGGCCGCGATCTTCGCGCTCGACGAGTTGATGGAAGCCACCGGCGAGCGCCTGCCGGTGATCATCAGCGGCACGGTCACCGACGCGTCGGGCCGCATCCTGTCGGGCCAGACGGTGCCGGCGTTCTGGCATTCGGTGCGCCACGCGCGGCCGCTGGCGGTGGGCCTGAACTGCGCGCTGGGCGCGGCGGTGATGCGCCCCTACATCGAAGAGCTGGCCAAGGTGGCCGGCGACACCTTCATCAGCTGCTACCCCAACGCCGGCCTGCCCAACCCGATGAGCGAGACCGGCTTCGACGAGACGCCCGAGGTCACCGGCCGCATGCTGGCCGAGTTTGCCCAGGCCGGCTTCGTCAACATCGTCGGCGGCTGCTGCGGCACCACACCCGAGCACATCGCCGAGATCGCCCGCCGCGTGGGCAGCTACCGGCCACGCAGCAAGGCCGATCCGCTGTTCTCGCCGCTGCTGGCGGCCTGATCAGGCTGCCGGCGCTGCGGCCGCCGGCGGCTCCAGATCGGCCCACAGTGCCTCGGCGCCGACCACCAGGTCGACGCTGGCCAGTAACACGCCCTCGCCGGGCGCGCTGGGGTGCAGCACCCACAGACCGTCGGCGGGCTGTTTGCGGAACAGGTCGCAGCGCCGTGAATCCACGTCGACCAGCAGGTATTCGGTCAACGAGGGCAGTTGGCGATAGCTGGCGAACTTATCGCCACGGTCGTAGGCGGCTGTGGACGGCGACAGCACCTCGACCACCAGCACCGGCTCGCGCTTGATCAGCCGGTCGGCGGCATCGGTGGCACTGCAGGTGACCATCAGGTCGGGGTAGAAGAAGCTGTCGGCGGCTTCGACGCGCAGCTTGACGTCGCTGCCGTACACCCGGCAAGCGCTGCCATGCAGATGCTGGCGCAGGGCAATGTAGAGATTGCCAGCCGCGGTGGCATTGCGATCCTCGCCGCCTGCCATCGCGTACACCTCGCCGCCGACGAATTCATGCTTGACGGTCTGGGTGGCATCCCAGGCCAGGAATTCGGCGGCCGTCATCCGCCGCTGCTTCAGGGCATATCCCACGGTGCGCTCCGATGCGATCAGGCTCATGACACCCAGTCTAAAGGCCCGGCCCCTAGAATGCGAGGCTTCCCGAGGAGCGTTGCGACGGTGGCCATGAGGCCCACCGCCAGGCTCGGGACGGTGCAGCCGCCTTGAAGCGGGCCGCACCCGGCAACGGCGCTCACCCACCGCCTGGACTGCAGGCGCCCGGGTGAGCCGGGCGCCGCAGCAGGCCTGATGCCTGATGCCAAACAACCGCCCGCCATGACCGACGCCGCCCAGCCCACCTCCGTTGCCCCGCCGCCGATGCGCCTGGCCGGCCTCGAGCCGGTGACCATCGGTGAAGGCCATTTGTTCGTCAACATCGGCGAGCGCACCAACGTCACCGGCTCCAAGGCCTTCGCCCGCATGATCCTCGAAGGCCGCTACGAGGACGCGCTGAGCGTGGCCCGCCAGCAGGTGGAGAACGGCGCGCAGATCATCGACGTCAACATGGACGAGGCCATGCTCGACAGCGTGGCGGCGATGGAGCGCTTCCTCAAGCTGATCGCCAGCGAGCCCGAGATCGCGCGCGTGCCGATCATGGTCGACTCCAGCAAGTGGAGCGTGATCGAGACCGGGCTGAAGTGCCTGCAGGGCAAGGGCATCGTCAACAGCATCTCGCTGAAGGAAGGCGAGGCCGAGTTTCGCCGCCAGGCCACGCTGCTGCGGCGTTATGGCGCGGCCACCGTGGTGATGGCCTTCGACGAATCGGGCCAGGCCGACACCTATCAGCGCAAGATCCAGATCTGCGAGCGGGCGTATCGGCTGCTGGTCGATGAGATCGGTTTTCCGCCCGAGGACATCATCTTCGACCCGAACATCTTCGCGATCGCCACCGGCATCGACGAGCATGCCAATTACGCGGTCGACTTCATCAACGCCACGCGCTGGATCAAGACGCACTTGCCGGGCGCCAAGGTCTCGGGCGGCGTCAGCAACGTGAGTTTTTCCTTCCGCGGCAACGAGCCGGTGCGCGAGGCGATCCACACGGTGTTTCTGTACCACGCGATCCGTGCCGGGCTGGACATGGGCATCGTCAACGCCGGCATGGTCGGTGTCTACGACGACCTGGATGCCGAGCTGCGCGAGCGGGTGGAGGACGTGGTGCTGAACCGGCGCGCCGACTCGACCGAGCGCCTGCTGGAGATCGCCGAGAACGTGAAGGGCGCCGCCAAGGACGACACGCTGCGCCTGGCCTGGCGCAACAACGAGGTGGATGCCCGGTTGAGCCATGCGCTGGTGCACGGCATCACCGACTTCATCACCGTCGACACCGAAGAATGCTGGCAGCGCATCGCAGCGGGCGGGGGCCGGCCGCTGCACGTGATCGAAGGCCCGCTGATGTCCGGCATGAACATCGTCGGCGACCTGTTCGGCCAGGGCAAGATGTTCCTGCCGCAGGTGGTCAAGAGCGCGCGCGTGATGAAGCAGGCGGTGGCCCACCTGCTGCCCTACATCGAGGCCGAGAAGAAGCTGCTGGAAGACGCCGGCGGGGATGTCAAGCCCAAGGGCAAGATCGTCATCGCCACGGTCAAGGGCGACGTGCACGACATCGGCAAGAACATCGTCACCGTGGTCTTGCAGTGCAACAACTTCGAGGTGATCAACATGGGCGTGATGGTGCCCTGCCAGGACATCCTGGCCAAGGCCAGGGTCGAGGGCGCCGACATCGTGGGGCTCAGCGGCCTGATCACCCCCAGCCTGGAAGAGATGCAGTACGTGGCCGCCGAGATGCAGCGCGACGACTGGTTCCGCATCAAGAAGATTCCGCTGCTGATCGGCGGCGCCACCTGCAGCCGGGTGCACACTGCCGTGAAGATTGCGCCGCACTACGAAGGCCCGGTGGTCTACGTGCCCGATGCCAGCCGCTCGGTGGGGGTGTGCAGTGATCTGCTGAGCGACGAGCGCGCCACCAAGTTCATCGACGACCTGAAGGCCGACTACGACCGCGTGCGCCTGCAGCATGCCAACAAGAAGGCCACGCCGCTGGTCACGCTGGCCGCGGCGCGGGCCAACAAGACGGCGATCACCTGGTCGGCCTACACCCCGCCCAAGCCGAAGTTCATCGGCCGGCGCCTGTTCAAGAACTACGACCTGGCCGAGCTGGCGGCCTGCATCGACTGGGCGCCGTTTTTCCAGACCTGGGATCTGGCCGGCAAGTTCCCCGAGATCCTGAAGGACGAGGTGGTGGGTGCCGAGGCGGTGCGGGTGTTTTCCGACGGCAAGCGGCTGCTGCAGCGCGCCATCGAAGGCCGCTGGCTGCAGGCCAGCGGCGTGGTCGGCTTCTGGCCGGCCAACACGGTGGATGACGACACCATCGCGATCTACACCGATGAGTCGCGCCAGCAGGTGTTGATGCACTGGCGCCCGCTGCGCCTGCAGACCGAGCGGCCGGTGATCGATGGCCCGAATGGCGAGAAGATCAAGCGGGCGAATCGCTGCCTGGCCGACTTCATCGCGCCCAAGGGCGTGAAAGACGACTACATCGGCCTGTTCGCCGTCACCGCCGGACTCGGAATCGACAAGAAGCTGGCGCAGTTCGAGGCCGACCACGACGACTACTCGTCGATCATGCTCAAGGCCCTGGCCGACCGGCTGGCCGAGGCCTTTGCCGAGCGGCTGCACCAGCGCGTGCGCACCGAGCTGTGGGGCTACGCCGCCGACGAGGCGCTGTCCAAACCCGAGCTGATCGCCGAGCAATACCGCGGCATCCGCCCCGCACCGGGTTATCCGGCCTGCCCCGACCACAGCGTCAAGCGCGCGATGTTCGAGGCGCTGGCCGCCGCCGACATCGGCATGGGCCTGACCGAGAGCCTGGCGATGATGCCGGCGGCCAGCGTGTCGGGCTTCTACCTGGCCCATCCCGAGGCCACCTACTTCAACGTCGGTCGCATCGGCGAAGACCAGCTCGAGGACTGGGCCGCGCGTGAGGCGATGGACGCCACGCTGGCGCGGCGTCTGCTGGCGCCGGTGCTGGGCTGAGCAGGATCTGCCCGCCTGCCAGCGCGCCAGCACCTGATCGGCCGATCTTTCCGCAAAATGCCGGCATGTCCGAAACCCCCCGCACTGCCGCGCTGTTGCTCAACCTGGCCCATGCGTTCGATCACCTGTTCCTGCTGATCTTCGCCACCGCGGTGGCGGCGATCGCGGCCGACTTCGGCTTCGCGCGCTGGGAGGACCTGATGCCCTACGGCGTCGGCGCCTTCCTGATGTTCGGCCTGGGCTCGCTGCCGGCCGGCAAGCTGGGCGACAGCTGGGGTCGGCGGCCGATGATGCTGGTGTTCTTCTTCGGCATGGGCGCGGCGGCGTTGCTGGCCTCGGTGACGCAGAATGCCTGGCAGCTGGCCGGCGCGCTGGCGCTGTTGGGCACGTTCTCGGCGATCTACCACCCGGTGGGCATTCCGATGCTGGTGCAGGGCGCGCGCAAGCCGGGTGCGGTGATCGGCGTCAACGGGCTGTCGGGCAACCTGGGCATCGCCGCGGCGGCGCTGACCACCGGCTTCCTGGTGCAGGCCTTAGGCTGGCGCGCGGCCTTTGCCGTGCCCGGGCTGGCCTGCATCGTGATGGGCTTCGTCTTCGCCGCGCTGGTGCCGGCCGAGGCCGAGCCGCCGTCGCAGCGCAAGCGCGCCACGGCGGTGATCCTGGCGCCCGGGCAGTTGGCGCGCGTGCTGGTGGTGATGACGGTGGCCTCGGCCACCGCCGGGCTGCTGTTCAACCTGACGACCAACGGCAATGGCCAGTTGCTGGTCGAGCGGCTGGGCGGCGTGGTCAACGACCCGGCCACGCTGGGCATGCTGCTGGCGGCGGTGTATGCGGTGTCCAGCGTGGCGCAGGTGGTGGTGGGCCGGCTGCTCGACCGGGTGCCGCTCAAGCGCCTGCAGCTGATCATCGTGCTGTGCCAGGCGCCGCTGCTGGCGCTGGCCTCACAGGCCCAGGGCTGGTGGCTGTATGCCGCGCTGGTGGGCGTGATGGTGCTGATCTTCGGCGCGATCCCGTTCACCGACGCGGTGATCGTGCGTTATGTCGACGACCACATGCGCTCGCGCGTGGCCGGGCTGCGGCTGACGCTGTCGCTGGGCTTCAGCTCGCTGGCGGTGTGGGCGCTGGGGCCGGTGGTCAAGGCCAGCGGTTTCGGCACGCTGTTCCTGGCGATGGCCGGCATCTCGCTGTGCACCGCCGCGACGCTGCTGGTGATGCCGGGCGAGCCGGCCCGCGCGACAAGCTGAGCCTGCGCAGCAGGCTCGTTCACGCCTTGTCAGTCGGCGTAGCGCTGCAGCACGTAGTTACCCGGCGCCGGGCCCAGGCTGGCGCCGGCGGGCAGGGCGGGCGGGCGCTTCGGCGCCGAAGAGCGCTCGGCCAGCCAGTTGTGCCAGGCGGGCCACCACGAGCCCTCGTGCCGCTGGGCCTGCACCGCCCATTGCGTGGCCGACATCCAGCGGCCGTGCGCCGGGCGGGTGGACAGCCGGTAGCTGCGCCCGGCATGGCCGGGCTCGGCCACGATGCCGGCGTTGTGGCCGCCGCTGGCCAGCGCAAAGCTGATCTCGGCATCACACAGGTGGTGCAGCTTGTAGACCGACGGCCAGGGCGAGATGTGGTCGCGCTCGGTGCCGACCATGAAGATCGGCAGGCGCAGATCAGCCAGCGACACCGGGCGCCCGTCCACCCGGTAGCTGCTGGTGGCCAGCGCGTTGTGCAGGTACAGCGCGGTCAGGTACTCGTGGTGCATGCGCGCGGGCATGCGGGTGGTGTCGGCGTTCCAGGCCATCAGGTCGCTGCGCTGCTCACGCTCGCCCATCAGGTATTCGCGCATGCGCCGGGTCCAGACCAGGTCGCGCGAGTGCAGAAACTGGAACGAGCCGGCCATCTGGTGGCCGCTCAGGTAACCCTGGCCGCGCGTGATCTCGTCGAGGTAGCCGAGCTGGCTCTCGTCGATGAACAGGCCCAGCTCGCCCGGCTCGGAGAAATCGGTCTGCGCGGCCAGCAGCGTCAACGACAACAGCGGTGGCAGCCCGGCGCCATCGGCGATGCCGCCGTGCCGGGCGATCGCTGCCGCGGCAATGGCCAGCAGCGTGCCGCCCAGGCAATAACCCATCGCATGCACCGGCGTGGCCGGGCGGCCGCGCGCGGCAGGGTGCAGCCGGCCGATCGCGCGCAGCGCCTCCAGCACGCCCAGCCGCAGGTAGTCGTCCATCGTCAGGTCGTGGTCCTTGGCCTCGGGGTTGCGCCAGGACAGCATGTAGACGGTGTGCCCCTGCGCGACCAGGTAGCGCACCATCGAGTTCGACGGCGACAGGTCGAGGATGTAGTACTTCATGATCCACGACGGCACGATCAGCAGCGGCTCGGGATGCACCCGGTCGGTTTGCGGCGTGTAGCGGATCAGCTCCACCAACGGGTTGCGCATCACCACCTCGCCCGGTGTCACGGCCACGTCCTGGCCCACGCGAAAGCGCTGCGCCTGGGCCTCGACCTCCGGGTCGGGCAGGCCGGCGACATCGCGCACCAGGTTCATCGCCCCGTGCAGCAGATGCGCGCCACCCGATTCGACCGCGTCGTGCAGCACCACCGGGTTGGTCGGCAGCCAGTTGGCCGGGCCCATCACGCCCAGCCATTGCTTGGCGAAGAAGCGCGTCATCTCGACATGGTGCTCGGTCATGCCGCCCACCCAGGCCGCCTCGCGCCAGAAGGCCTCGGCATTGCGAAAGCCGGTGCGCAGCAGGTTGAAGGGCCAGGCGGCCCAGGCCTCGTCGCGAAACCGCGGGTCGTCGTCGACGTGGCCCGACGGGGTGCTGCCGTCGCCGGCCGGCGCGAGCAGCGTCTGCGTGGTCAGGTTGGCGGCCAGCGCCGCCAGCTCCATCTGGCGGCCGGGTGACACGCCCAGGTGCCAGGCCCAGTCGGCGGCGGCCAGCGCCAGCGCCACCGGCGACAGGCTGGCAAACAGCGGCGCGGTGCTGGCATGCAGCAGGCGATCGAGCCGCTGGGTGGGCGTCTCCTCGGCCTGGGGCTGCGGCGGGACGACCGGGACGGCGGGTTCGAGGGGGCGCATGGTGGTGGGTGGCTTGAAGGCGCGGTGGCGCTGCGGGATTGCAGCGCGCCGGCACGCTCAAAACCATTCTGCGAGCGCTGCGCCGGCAGGGCCTTGACCCATGCCAAGCACCGCGACCGTGCTGCCGGTATGGTCCGGTGCGCTCAGCCTTGCGGCAGCGCGCGCCGGTATTGCATCGCCTCGGCCAGGTGGGCCACGGCAATGCGCTCGGCGCCGGCCAGATCGGCGATGGTGCGCGCCACCTTGATGGCGCGGTGCAGCCCGCGGCCCGACCAGCCCAGCCGCGCGGCGGCCTGCTGCAGGAAGCGGCTGGCCGCGTCGTCGAGTGGGCACAGCGCGTCGAGCTGGCCGGCATCCAGCGCGGCATTGGGCCCGGCCTGGCGCGCCTGCTGCACGGCCTGGGCGCGAGCCACCCGCTCGGCCACCACGGCGCTGGGCTCACCCTGCGGCTGGGCCAGCATCTCGTCGGGCGCGACGGCGGCCACCTCCACCTGCAGGTCGATGCGGTCGAGCAGCGGGCCCGACAGCTTGCCCTGGTAACGCGTGATCTGGTCGGGCGTGCAGCGGCAGGCGCGCCCGGCCACCTGCGCACCCAGCCAGCCGCAGGGGCAGGGGTTCATCGCCGCCACGAGTTGGAAGCCGGCCGGAAACAGCGCCGAGCGCGCCGCCCGCGCGATGGTGATCTGGCGCGTTTCCAGCGGCTCGCGCAGCGCCTCCAGCGCGGCACGGGGGAACTCGGGCAACTCATCGAGGAACAGCAGCCCGCCATGCGCCAGCGAGATTTCGCCAGGTCTTGGCGGCGAGCCGCCACCCACCAGCGCCACCGCGCTGGCCGAGTGATGAGGGGCGCGGTAGGGCCGCTGCCGCCAGCGCGCCGCATCAAAACCGCCGGCCGCCAGCCCGGCCAGCGCGGCACTGGCCAGGGCCTCGTCGTAGTCCATCGGCGGCAGCAGGCCGGCCAGGCGCTGCGCCAGCATCGACTTGCCGCTGCCCGGCGGGCCCACCATCAACAGGCTGTGGCCGCCAGCCGCGGCCACCTCCAGTGCGCGCTTGGCGGCGGCCTGGCCACGCACGTCGCGCAAATCGGGCGGCACGGCGGCGGGGGGCTCGGGCGGGGGCTGGGTGGGCGCCAGCGGCTCGGCCGCATCACCCGGCAGCAGGGCGCGCACCACCTGCAGCAGATCGGTGGCACCGCACACGCGCACCTGCTGCGCCCGCGCGGCCTCGGCGGCACTGGCCTGGGGCAGCACCAGGGTGCGGCCCGAACCGCTGCGCTGCAGCGCCAGGGCCAAGGCCAGCGCGCCGCGCACTGGGCGCAACTCGCCGGCCAGGCTCAGCTCACCGGCAAATTCGAACTGCGCCAGCTTGGCCGCATCGAGCTGGCCGTCGGCCGCCAGGATGCCCAGCGCGATCGGCAGATCGAAGCGGCCGCTCTCCTTGGGCAGATCGGCCGGCGCCAGATTCACGGTGATGCGCTTGTTGTGCGGAAAGGCGAAGCCCGAGTTGGTCAGCGCGGCCCGCACGCGCTCGCGCGACTCTTTGACCTCGATGTCGGCCAGGCCCACCAGCGTGAAGCTGGGCAGGCCGTTGGCCAGGTGCACCTCCACCCGCACCTCGGGCGCGGCCAGGCCGTCCAGCGCGCGGCTGGTGATCACTGCCAACGTCATGGCGTCGGTCCTCCCTGGGGCGGCATTGTGCGCGTGGCAGGCGGTGGGTGTCGATGCGCACCAAGGCGGTGCGGATTGGGGCAAGGCGCTGATCTGGTGCGGCGCTTCGCCTCATGCCGGGTCATCTTCCCCGCGTTGGGGCGCCCCAGCGGGGGGATGCAAGGTGGCATGGAAGCTGCAGAACAGGCTGGACCCAAATCTTTCTTTTCCTTCCTCACACACGCTCTGGAGCCCTCCCCATGAAGAAAACCTTGATCGCCCTGTCCGCTGCCCTGGCTGCCTCGGCCATCCCCACCATCGCGTCGGCCGAACTGGCCTTCAACGCCGGTGTGGTCACCGACTACCGCTACCGCGGCATCTCGCAATCGCGGCTGAAGCCGGCCGTGCAAGGCGGCCTCGACTTCACCCAGGGTGGCCTGTACCTGGGTGCCTGGGTCTCGTCGATCAAGTGGATCAAGGACGCCGGCGGCGGTGCCAGCTACGAGCTGGACCTGTACGGCGGCTACAAGGGCGAGCTGACCAAGGCGGTGACCTACGACGTCGGCGTGCTGACCTACCAGTACCCCGGCAACGACCTGGCCACCAGCGCCAACACCACCGAAATCTACGGCGCCCTGAGCTTCGGCCCGGCCACGCTGAAGTACTCGCACAGCGTGAGCAACCTGTTCGGCTTCACCGACAGCAAGAACAGCGGCTACGTCGACCTGAGCGCCAGCTTCGACGTCGGTGGTGGCGTGACGCTGGCACCGCACCTGGGCTACCAGAAGGTGTCCGGCAACGGCGACTTCTCCTACACCGACTACGCGCTGACGGCCAGCATGGAGGTGGCCAAGGGCCTCACCGCCAGCCTGGCGGTGGTGGGTGCCGACACCAAGTCGATCGGTGGCACCAAGGCCTATGCCTCGCCCGCCAACGGCAAGGACCTGGGCAAGGCCGGCGTCGTGCTCGGCCTGAAGTTCGCCTTCTGACCCCCTCGAAACGGAGAACCCCATGAAGATGGTGACCGCCATCGTCAAGCCCTTCAAGCTTGACGAAGTTCGTGAAGCCCTCAGCGCCATCGGCGTGCAGGGCATCACGGTGACTGAAGTCAAGGGTTTCGGCCGGCAGAAAGGCCACACCGAGCTGTACCGCGGTGCCGAGTACGTCGTCGACTTCCTGCCCAAGGTGAAGATCGAGGCCGCGGTGGACGATGCCGTGGTCGACCGGGTGATCGAGGCCATCGAGGCCTCGGCGCGCACCGGCAAGATCGGCGACGGCAAGATCTTCGTCGCCACGCTCGAGCAGGTGGTGCGCATCCGCACCGGCGAGACCGGCAAGGACGCGCTCTGACGCCTGAGGTGAGCGGCCTCGCCGCCGCCCCCGCGCGCCTGCCAACGCCCCACAGCGACCCCCACGTTTCCGTAGGAAAGACAACACCATGAGAAAGCTCATCGCTTCCCTCGCCCTGGGCCTCGCGGTCCTGGGCTTTGCGGGCGGCTCGATGGCGCAGGATGCCCCCGCATCCGCGCCCGAGGTCACCGCCCCGGCCGCCACGGCGGCCGATACCGCGCCGGCTGCGGCCCCCGTGGCCGCTGCCGCGGCGGCCTCGGAGCCCGCGCCGGCCGCCGCCCCGGTGGCCAACAAGGGCGACACCGCCTGGATGCTGGTGGCCACGCTGCTGGTCATCATGATGACGGTGCCGGGCCTGGCGCTGTTCTACGGCGGCCTGGTGCGCAGCAAGAACATCCTGTCGGTGCTGATGCAGGTGATGGTCACCTTCTCGCTGATCGTCGTGCTGTGGGCGCTGTACGGCTACAGCCTGGCCTTCACCGAGGGCAACGCCTTTGTCGGCGGCTTCGACCGGCTGTTCCTCAAGGGCCTGTTCGACCCGGCGACCGGCAGCTTTGCGATGGGCGCCACCTTCAGCAAGGGGGTCTACATCCCCGAGCTGCTGTTCGCCGCCTTCCAGGCCACCTTCGCCGGCATCACCTGCTGCCTGATCGTGGGCGCGTTCGCCGAGCGCATCAAGTTCAGCGCGGTGCTGCTGTTCAGCGCGATCTGGTTCACCTTCAGCTATGCGCCGATCGCGCACATGGTCTGGTTCTGGATGGGCCCCGATGCCTACGCCAGTGCCGAAGTGGTCGACGCGATGAACGCCAAGGCAGGCTTGATCTGGCAGCACGGTGCGCTCGACTTCGCCGGCGGCACGGTGGTGCACATCAACGCCGCGGTGGCGGGCCTGGTGGGCGCCTTCATGATCGGCAAGCGCGTGGGCTATGGCCGCGAGGCCATGGCGCCGCACAACCTGCCGCTGACGATGGTGGGCGCCGCGCTGCTGTGGGTGGGCTGGTTCGGCTTCAACGCCGGCAGCGCGCTCGAGGCGGGCAACTCGGCGGTGCTGGCGTTCATGAACACCTTCACCGCCACCTCGGCAGCGGTGCTGGCCTGGTGCCTGGGCGAGGCCATGATGCGCGGCAAGGCCAGCATGCTGGGTGCCGCCTCGGGCGCGGTGGCCGGCCTGGTGGCCATCACCCCGGCCTGCGGCAACGTGGGCCTGATGGGCGCCATCGTGATCGGCTTCGTGGCCGGCTTCGCCTGCCTGTGGGGCGTGCACAGCCTGAAGAAGATCCTGGGCGCGGACGACTCGCTCGACGTTTTCGGCGTGCACGGCGTGGGCGGCATCGTCGGCGCGCTGCTCACCGGCGTGTTCAACACGCAGGACCTGGGCGGCCCCGGCCTGGTGACCGACTGGGTCACCGCCACCGTGGGCAGCAACCCCATCGGTGCGCAGGTGTGGATCCAGCTGAAGGGCGTGCTGCTGACCATCGTCTGGTCGGCGGTGGTGGCGGTGATCGCCTTCAAGATCACCGACCTGGTGGTCGGACTGCGCGTCTCGGAAGAAGAAGAGCGCGAAGGCCTGGACATCAGCTCGCACGGCGAGACGGCCTACAGCAAGTAAGCGCAGGCTGCACACTCCGGGCGGGCCCGGTCTGTGCGGCGAGGCTCACCAGGGCTGCCTTCGGGCAGCCCTTTTTCGTGGCTGTTTCTTCATGGCCACCTGACCTGTATCCGCCGCGGCTTGCGATCGTCGGCGTCGGCGCCATCTGCCAGAATCGACTGACGTTCCTCCGCCCAGGCAGCCCCCCATGGTCCCCCACCTTCTCACCGCGCTCACCGGCCCGATCAACGAACTGGAAGCGCGCGTGCTCGACTCGATGCCGGCCATCGAGCGCTGGTTCCGGCTCGAGTGGATGGAGCACACGCCGCCGTTCTACACCTCGGTCGATCTGCGCAATGCCGGCTTCAAGCTGGCGCCGGTGGCCACCGATCTGTTTCCGTCGGGCTTCAACAACCTGACCGTGGAGATGCTGCCGCTGGCGGTGCAGGCGGCGATGGCGGCGATCGAGAAGATCTGCCCCGAGGCCAAGAACCTGCTGCTGATCCCCCAGCAGGCGGATGCCCGCAACACCTTCTACCTCAGCAGCGTGCAGCGGCTGATGCGCATCTTCACGCAGGCCGGGTTGAATGTGCGCCTGGGCGCGCTGGACCCCGCCATCAAGGCGCCCACCGCGGTGGCCCTGCCCGATGGCAGCGAGCTGGTGCTCGAGCCACTGCTGCGCACCCGCGGCCGGCTGGGGTTGAAGGGGTTCGACCCCTGCACCATCCTGCTCAACAACGACCTGTCGGCGGGCGTGCCGCGCGTGCTGCAGCACCTGCACGAGCAGTACCTACTGCCGCCGCTGCACGCGGGCTGGGGCGTGCGGCGCAAGAGCCGGCACTTCCAGAGCTACGAGGAGGTGGCCAAGAAGTTCGCCAAGCTGCTGGGCATGGACCCGTGGCTGATCAACCCGATGTACGGCCAGTGCGCCGAGGTGAAGGCCGGTGACGCCACCGGGCTGGATTGTGTGCAGGGCAACGTCGACGCGCTGCTCACCAAGGTGCGCCGCAAGTACAAGGAATACGGCATCAACGAGAAGCCCTTCGTGGTGGTGAAGGCCGACGACGGCAATCACGCGCTGGGCCCGATGACCGTGCGCGATGCCAAGGAGCTGGCCGAGGTCTACGCCCGCCACCAGGCGCGTGCGGCGGCCGTGGCCGGCGCTTCGCCGGTGGCCGAGACCACGCAGGTCATCATCCAGGAGGGCGTGCCCACCTACGAACGGGTGAACGACGCCGTGGCCGAGCCGGTGGTGACGATGATCGACCGCTACGTGGTGGGCGGCTACTACCGGGTGCATGCCGAGCGCGGCGTCGACGAGAGCCTCAGCGCCCCTGGCGCACGCTACGTGCCGCTGGCCTTCGCCGAGAGCCACCAGCTGCCGCGCCCCGGCGACAAGCCCGGCGCCAGCGCGCCCAACCGCTTCTACATGTACGGCGTGATCGGCCGCCTGGCCATGCTGGCCGCCAGCTACGAGCTGGAGGCCACCGATCCGGACGCCGAGGTGTACGACTGATCTGCACCCTGGCGATGGTGCCGGCCATCCCCTGTCCGTGTGGGCGCTGTTGCGCACGCGCGCCACTGTGGCGCGTGAAATTGACGCGGTGCACAACGGCAAGCGCAGAATAGCCCGCTTGCAGACACCAGGCCCCGCTCGGCGGGGCCCTTGCATGTGAGCACGGCCCACGCCCCCAAGACCCCGGCCGCCCTGGCGGTGCTGACGCTCAGCGCGCTGGGCGTGGTGTACGGCGACATCGGCACCAGCCCGCTGTATGCGCTCAAAGAGGTCTTCCACGCCGGCCATG
>MESD01000095.1 GCA_001770815.1 Burkholderiales bacterium RIFCSPHIGHO2_12_FULL_69_20 | reverse complement strand
TGCCAGGCCGGGCTGGTGTTCAACCCGGCCGCACCGATCGACGTGCTCGACTGGGTGATCGACAAGGTCGACCTGGTGCTGGTGATGAGTGTCAACCCCGGCTTTGGCGGGCAGAGCTTCATCCCCAGCGCGCTGCGCAAGGTGGAACAGCTGCGCAAGACCATCGACGCGCACCAGCGCGAGACCGGCCGCGAGATCCGCCTGGAGGTCGACGGCGGCATCAAGACCGACAACATCCGTCGCGTCGCCGATGCCGGCGCCGACACCTTCGTGGCCGGCAGCGCGATCTTCGGCGCGCCCGACTACAAGGCGGTGATCGAGGCGATGCGCGCCGAGCTGGTGGGCTGATCGCGCGGTGAAAGGGCGCTACGGCGCCCGCTCGGCCGCGTACACCGCCGCCTGCACCCGCGAGCTGAGGTTGAGCTTGCGCAGGATGTGCTGCACATGGATCTTCACCGTGGTCTCGGCGATGGCCAGCGCGCGGGCAATCTCCTTGTTGCTGGCGCCGCGTGCGATGTGGCCCAGGATCTCGCGCTCGCGCGGCGACAGGCTGTGGATCGGGTCGGTGCCCTCGGCCGCGGCGCTGGCGTCGGCGCCCGCCGGCTCGGCCCCGCCCGGCGCCGACCGGAAGGCATCGGCCAGCTTGCCCGTCATCTCGGGGCTGATGGTCGATTCACCCGCCATGGTGCGCAGGATGGCGGTGGCCAGGTACTCGCTGTCCACCGTCTTCAGCAGGTAGCCACGTGCACCACCGCGCAGCGCGGCACCCAGGTCGCGGCTGTCCTCGCTGACGGTGAGCATCAGCACGCGGGCGGTCGGCGCCACCTCGCGCAGGCCGGCCAGTGCGTCCACGCCGTTGACGCCGGGCAGGTGGTTGTCGAGCAGGATCACGTCGGGCTGGGTTTCGGCGGCGCGGCGCTGGGCCTCGCCGGCATCGCCCGCCTCGGCCACCACGCTGAAGCGGCCGTCGCCGGTCAGCAGTGCGATCAGGCCGCGGCGAAACAGCGTGTGGTCGTCGACCACCAGCACGCGGATGGTGGCGGCAGCGGCGTTGTTCATGGGGTCAGAGCGTGAGAGTTTTTCGGGCGTGGCGAGCGGGCATGAGCGAAAGGCTCTCACGCTCTCAGGCCGCCAGCGGCTGGCGCTCGGGCAGCGTCAGCACCACGCAGGTGCCCGAACCCGGCACCGACGCCACTTCCACCGTGGCGCCGATGCGTTGGGCGCGCTCTTGCATGATGCGCAGGCCCACATGCGTCTGATCGGGTGCTGGCGCGCCGTCGTCGAAGCCGCAGCCGTCGTCGCGCACCTCCACGCGCCACTGCGGCGATTGCTGCACCTCCACCCACACTTCGCGGGCCTGGGCGTGCTTGCGCACGTTCGACAGGGCTTCCTGCACCACGTGCAGCACCTGCACCTGCACGTCGGCATCCAGCGGCAGGCCGTTGCCCTCGATCGACAGATGGGTGGGCAGGCCGGTCTGGTGCTCGAACTTCTGCAGCGTGGTGCGCAGCGCCGGGGCGATGTCTTCCTCGTTGGTGCGGGTGCGGAAGTGCACCAGCAGCTCGCGCACGTCCGACAGGCTCTCGTGCACACCCGCGTCCAGCTCGTCGAGCGTGCGCGCCACTTGCGGGTTGTCGCCGCGCTTGAGTGCCCCGCGCAGCAGGCCGGCCTGGATCTTCAGGAAGGCCAGGCTCTGGGCGATCGAATCGTGCAGCTCGCGCGCCAGCAGGCTGCGCTCTTCGGCCACCGCGGTCTCGCGCTGCAGCGCGGCGGCGCGCAGGCCCTCGATCGCGCCGGCCAGGTGGCTGGCCAGCGTCTCGAGCAGCGCGCGGTCGTCGTCGGCCAGCGTCACGGCATGGCGGTAGAACAGGTCGAGCTCGCCGACCAGGCGCTCGTGCAGCCGCACCGGCACGCTGATCACCGTCTCGAAGCCGGCCCGCTCACAGTAGCCCAGCGCCGCGCCGTTGCCCTGCGCACGGATCGGGATCACCCGCGTGCGGGCCTGCGCCTGCGCCTGGCCGCAATCGCAGCTGCCGGTGGGCACGCATTGCTCTTCGTCGATCAACGCCTGCGGCAGGCAATCAGAGGCCAGCAGCAGGTAACGCTGGTTGGATTCGTCGGACCAGCGCACCGCCGAGGCATCGGCATGGGCCACCTGGCGCACCTGGCAGGCAAAGCCCTGCGCCAGTTCGTCCAGCGAGCCGGCACTGGCCACGAAGGCCGCGGCCTCGTACAGCGCGGCCAGCCGGGCGCGCTCGGCCTCCAGCCCCAGCGTCTTTTCCTGCACCTTGGCCTCGAGCGTCTGGTACAGGCCCTGCAGCGTCTGGGCCATCTGGTTGAAGCCCTGGGACAGCGTGCCGAACTCGTCGATGCTGCTCACCTCCACCCGGGCCGACAGCTCGCCCTCGGCCACCCGCGCCAGCCCGGCCTGCAACCGCGACAAGGGATTGAAGACGTACAGGTAGGCCGCGTACAGCAGCGCCACGGCGCTGCCGATGGCCAGCGCCACCATCGAGAACTGCACGGCGTTGAGGATGGCCGTCAGCCGCGCCAGCTGCAGCTCGATGGCCGAGACAAAGGCATCGATGCGCGGCACGAAGGCCTCGGCCTGGCGCGCCACCTCGGGCGCCGCCGGCAGCGGCGTGGCCACCCAGGCGCCGCGCAGGTCTTGCCAGCCACGCTGCACGTCGGCAAAACTGTCCAGCGAGCGATCGTCGCGCGGCACGAACAGCGGGCGCGCCGGGTCGCCCTGGCGCAGCAGCAGCACGCTCTGGTCGAACTGCGCGATCAGCGCATCGATGCGCGGGCGATCGCCGCCGGCCAGCGTCTGCGCCAGGCGCCAGGTCTGCATGCGCATGCGCCCGGCCTCGTTGACGGCGGCAGCACCCCCCTCGAGCTGCCAGGTGACCCACAGCGTCAGGCCGATCGACGCCAGCGCCACCGTCAGCAGCACGCCACCGATGGTGCCGAGCTTGGCGGACAGGGTGCGGGGCTGGTGCATGCCGGCACTTTAGCGGGCAAAACGGGTGCCACCCGGCTTGCGCCGCGAATGGGGCCTTGGCCGGACCGCGGCGGATCGGCGCTAAGCTTGCGCCATGGACATCAGCACCTTCGACGATCTTCTGCAGGCCGCACGCCAGCAACCCGAGCCGCAGCGCCTGCTGCTGGTATTTGCCGGCGCCAGCCTGCCCGATGACGCCACCCCCGAGCAGCGTGCCTTGTTCGAGGCCGGCGAGTCCGGCGAGCTGGCGCCGCTGATGTGCGTGGGCAAGGACCCGAACGAGGTGGCCCACTTCAGCGCACTGGCCGCCGAAGCCGCCACCACCGGCACCGATTGGGCGCTGGTGTTTGCCGCGGCGCTGGGTGGCAGCGCGGGGCTGCCCCCCTCGGACAGCCAGGTCGACGCCGCGCTGCAGCGCATGGTGGAGTCGGTGCGCAGCGGCGACCTGGACCGGCTGATCCCCTTCGATCGCCAGGGCCAGGCAGTGCGGCTGGGCTGATGCGGGTCGGCAGGCCGGGCCGTTTGCGGTTTGCGGTTTGCGGTTTGCGGTTTGCCGTTTGCCGTTTGCCGTTGGCGCTGGCCCTGCGGTCGATCGCACTGGCCTGAGCCGCGCTGATCGGCGCCGATCAGCGCCAGCCCGCACGCCTGGCCCCCCGACAATCGCCCCGCCATGGAGTCGATCACCACTGCCCTGCTGCTGGCCGGCGCTGCTTTTGCCGCCGGCGTGCTCAACGCCATTGCCGGCGGCGGCAGCTTTCTCACCTTTCCCGCGCTGGTGTTCACCGGCGTGCCGGCGATCGTGGCCAATGCCACCAGCGCGCTGGCCGTCAGCCCGGGTTACCTGGGCAGCACGTTGGGCTTCAAGGCCGAGTTGCGTGCGTTGCCGGTGCGCCGCCTGCGGCGTGAGATGGCCATCTCGGCGGTGGGCGGCGTGGCCGGCGCGCTGCTGCTGCTGGTCACGCCCGGCCAGTTGTTTGCCGGCATCGTGCCCTGGCTGCTGCTGTTTGCCACCGTGCTGTTTGCCGCCGGCCCGGCGATCGCCCAACGCGCCCGGTTGCAGGCGGCCGACGGCCACCCCGAGCCGCGCTGGCGCGAGCCCGGCCTGCTGGCCGTGGCGATCTACGGCGGCTACTTCAACGGCGGCCTGGGCATCCTGCTGATGGCGCTGTACACGGTGGCGGGCGAGTCGCGGCTGAACACCGTCAACGCGCTGAAGAACCTGAACTCGCTGGTGCTGTCGTGGTTGTCGGTGGCCGCCTTCGTGGTGGCCGGCGCCATCGCCTGGCAGCCCGGGCTGCTGATGATGGTGGCGGCCACCGCCGGCGGCTTCGTCGGCGCGCGGTGGTCGCGGCGCCTGCCGGTGGTGTGGGTGCGCCGTGGCGTCATCACCACCGGGCTGGTGATGAGCGCGGTGTTCTTCGTGCGCACGGCGGGGTAGGGCGCAGGCGCGTCGAATCCGTCGGGTGCCCTTGACGCCGCTGGGGCCGCTGGGGCCGTGCGGCTGCTGTGCGACCGTGCGGGTCGGGCTTCACCCGCACGGGGCCGGGCCGCTCTCGCAGGCCGGGCCGGCGGCGCGCAACGGCTACGGCAGCAGGCTCAAGCGGATGCTTGCGGTGGGATCGGGGGCGCTGCGCAACTCGCTCAGCAGCACGACCTGGCCGTTGCTTCGGTGAAAGACCTGGCGGCCCACCTGCGCGAAGCGATCAGGTCCCACGGTGATGGGCGCCAGCGCATGGCGGCCGGTCAGACCCAGCGTCACCGGATCGAACGTGCTGATGGTGGTGAAGCACGAGATCAACTGGTCCAGCCGTGCGTCGCACTGCTGGCTGGGCTGCTCGAGCAGCACCACCTGCGTGCCTCGAGGGTGCTCGGACAACGATGAGATGGTGAACCGGCCCGACGAAATCGTGGCCGCGGTGAGCGCCATCGCACCGGTGTAGCGCATGTCCAGGCTGCGGTTGGCGCTGGCCGCAAAGGTGTTGCCGCAACCGGTGTACAGCCGTTGGCCGTCGGACGACGGCCAGACGCCGCCGCACATCGGGTAGTCGCCGTGGTACGGCGAATCGATCAGGGCGCCGGGCGCATCGCCGCTCAGGACGCTGACATAGAGGTCGTCGGGCGACTGGCCGCGATCGATCGCATAGAGGCGGTCACCAGCGGGGTGCAGGATCGCCGTGGCAACACCGTAGAGACCGGCGAAGACCGCGCCAGGTGTTTCGGTGACGATGGCGGTGTGCAGGTCCAGCGTGCGCATCGGATTCCAGTTCAGCGCGCTGGAGAACGCGTGAACCCGGTCGCGCCCGTCGAACACGACCGCGCCGACCGGCATGCTCAAGGGATGGCGGGTGACGCTCCAGGTGCCCGTTGATCCCGGCCACGCCAGTTGCACCACGGACACTGCCGCGTCGTGCCCGACCACGGCCCGCAGCCCGTCGGGCGCCAACGCCAGCGAGGTTGGCACCGTCGACAGGGCCTGACTGCGCGTGAGGCCGGTGTTGAGGTCGTGCACGTTGATCGCCGGCGCCGGGTGCGCGCTGACACTGACCACCGCGTCGAGCGCCGCGCTGTACGCCGCCGCCACCAGATCGTGCGGCAGCGTGAGGGTGGTAGCCACGACCTGGGCATCCAAGGTCGGGTGGCTGGGCGCGAAAAAGCCGATGTTCAAACGCACCTTCACGACAAAGGGGCTGCCCTTGGCCGGCTGTGCACAGCGCGCATCGAGGCAGATCTCGAGCGTGACCGTGTCGTCGTAGATACCCATCGGCAAGGCGCCGGGCGAGGACAGGCCGATCTGCAGGTCGATACCACTGTCGGCCCGGCGCTGCGAGTTGCCCACATAGTTGATGGCCCGCTCGGTGTGGAGCACCCGGTAGTAGTACCCCTCTCCCGGCGGATTGCTCACCAGCAGCGAGACCGTCGGGTTGGTGGCGTTGCCTCGCTCCTGGACATCGCGCTCCAGCAGGACCGAGGTGGCCGACAGGCGTGCTCCGATGTCGGGCGATGCCGCCGTCGAGGTGCCGGCCACCACCGTGCCGTCGACCAGGGCGATGGCCGCGCCACCCCCGTCATTGCCACCTTGACCGCTGCCACCACCACCGCAGGCGGACAGCCATGCCAGCACAGCCGCGGCCATCAACCCGCGCGGCGAGCAACGTGATGTCGTCATGGGAGCTCCCTGTCCTCCTTGTTGTGCGCGCGATCATGCCATCAGCGCACCCGGGTTCGTGCCCTGATGCAGCGGGCGGCGCCAGCAGGGTTCACTGGCCGCGCCGCATTCGCGCGCAGGACCGATGCCCGCTAGCCGGGCCCGCTCAAACGCCCTCGTCGGCCGGCGGATCCACCGCGCGCCCCTTGCCGCGCCCCTTCTTGGCCAGCCGTTCCGCCTCCAGCGCAGCACCGGCGGCCACCCACGATGCATGCTCGTCGGGTGTTTCCAGCGTGATGCGGCCCAGCGCGCCCGAGCGGAAGTCGTTGAGCACCACTTCGGCCGCTTTCTGCAGGTTCAGCCTGCCGCCGGTCTGCACCAGGCCGCGCTGGCGGGCGATCAATTCCAGGGTCTGCACCAGGCCGCGCTGGCGGGCGATCAATTCCAG
>MESD01000094.1 GCA_001770815.1 Burkholderiales bacterium RIFCSPHIGHO2_12_FULL_69_20 | reverse complement strand
CCACGGGCTGGGCGTGCCACAGCATCACCGCCTCGACCAGCCAGCCGAGCGCCTTGCGCAAGGGCTTGAGGTCGATGGCAGGCGCAGGTGCGGACATGAGCAGGATTGTCGACCCAGCCGCGTTCATCGGTCAAAGACCACGCCGCTCGGTGAAGACGGGCCGGCGATCTCCCCGATACTTCACTCCCGATGCCTGCCTACACCTACGAAGCCCTCGACGACCAGGGCAAAGCGCGCACCGGCGTGCTGGAAGCCGAGAACGCCAAGGCCGCGCGCAGCCAGTTGCGCACCCAGGGCCTGGTGCCGCTGGCCGTGTCGGCGTTGGCCGCCAGCGTGCAGACGGCGGGTGCCTCGCGCTGGTCGCGCCGCGTGTTCAGCAGCACCGGCCTGGCGGTGTGGACGCGCCAGCTGGCCGGCCTGGTGGGTGCGGGCCTGCCGCTGGAGCGCGCGCTGACCGCGCTGGCCGACGAGGCCGACCAGCCCAACCAGCGTGATCTGGTGGCGCACCTGCGCGCCGAGGTCAATGCCGGCTCACCGTTTGCCCGCGCACTGGGCAGCGCGCCGCGCGAGTTCGACGACGTCTACCGCGCGGTGGTGGCCGCAGGCGAGCAGAGCGGTGCCTTGGGCGCCGTGCTCGAGCGCCTGGCCGACGACCTGGAAGAGCGCCAGGCGCTGCGCAGCAAGCTGCTGGGCGCGGCGCTGTACCCGGCCATCGTGTCGCTGATCGCCTTCGTGATCGTGATCTTCCTGGTCACCTACGTGGTGCCGCAGGTGGCCAGCGTGTTCACCAGCAGCAAACGCGCGCTGCCCTGGCTGACCAGCGCGATGCTGGGCCTGAGCGCCTTCGTGCGGCAATGGGGCTGGTTGGTGGCGCTGGGTGCCGCGGCGGGCGGCGTGGCGCTGGCGATGGCGCTGCGGCAGGAGGCCTTTCGCCAGCGCTTCGACGCCGGCGTGCTGGGCGTGCCGCTGATCGGCCGTGTCGCGCGTGGCTACAACGCGGCGCGTTTTGCCGGCACGCTGGCGATGCTGGCCAACGCCGGTGTGCCCATCCTCAAGGCGCTGCAGGCGGCGGCCGAGACGCTGGGCAACCGCGCGCTGCGCGCCGATGCACTGGAAGCCTTGGTGCAGGTGCGCGAAGGCGCACCGCTGGCTGCGGCGCTGGCCGCCAAGAAGCGCTTTCCCGGCCTGCTGGCGATGTTCGCCCGGCTGGGTGAGCAGACCGGCCAGCTGCCGCAGATGCTGGACCGCGCCGCGCGCCAGCTCACCGGCGAGGTGCAGCGCCGCGCGATGGCGCTGGCCACCATCCTGGAGCCGCTGCTGATCGTGGTGATGGGCCTGGTGGTGATGCTGATCGTGCTGGCGGTGCTGCTGCCGATCATCCAGCTGAACACCTGGGTGAAGTGAGTCAGGGTGACGTGCGCACCGGCACCCCGCCCGGGCGGGTTCAGCGCTTGATCACCTCGCCGCTGCCGGCCACGCGCTTGGTCACCGTGGCATTGCCACGGTAAGCCACGTCGCCCGAGCCGGCGATGCTGACCGAGAGGCTCTTCTCGGCCTGCACGCTGGCGTCACCGCTGCCGGCGATGTTCACGCTCACCTCGTCGGCCTTCAGGCCGTCGGTCTGGATGTCGCCGCTGCCGGCGATGCTGGCGGCCAGCTGGCGCGCCTGGCCGCTGGCAACGATGTCGCCCGAGCCCACCACCGCCAGCGTCAACTCGTCGACCGCCAGGCCGTTCAGGCGGATGTCGCCCGAGCCCCGCACCCGCGCCGACAGGCGCGGCGATTGCAGCGTTTCGGCCACGATGTCGCCCGAGCCGCTGACCACCAGCGCCGACACCCGCGCCAGCGTGACGGTGACCACCGGCTCCACCTTGGTCTGGAAACTCGCGCCGCGCTTCCAGCGCACCAGCAGCGTCTTGCCGTGGGCGGTGTCTTCGACCACCGTTTCCAGCAGCGGCAGCAGGTTGCTGTCGGCCTTCACGCTGATCGAAGGCGTGGCACCCATGCGCACCACCACGCTGGGGCCGTTGGTCTGCACCGCATCAACCGGGGCGGCGCTGCGCTGCTCGGTGGCGGCTTCGCCATTGCCGCGCTGCCAGTCGGCGGCCAGCGCCGCGCCGGGCCAGGCGGTGATGGCCACCATCAGCAGCGAGGCGGCCAGGGCCAGGCCGAACATCGGGTCCAGCCAGCGCAACAAACGGGTCATCGGGGTCTCCTTGAAGGTGTGGCCGTGATGGTGCCCCAGCCGGTGCGCCACGGCAGCACCGCTGCGACGCAGTGTTGCCGGCACGGCCTGAACTGCAGCACGCGCCGACGGCCGGCCCACCTCGACCCCGGGGGGATGTCGGCGGCCCGTGTCTTGCTAGTATTTGCGCCACCGTGGCAGGCAACAGCGGCGGGATGGGTGGTCTTATCACCGCTTGGTCTGCCGCGCGGCTTGCTGCAATGGCCGTGCAAGATGTCTGGAGGACCGTGCATGAACAGCCCGTCGACCG
Organism: Burkholderiales bacterium RIFCSPHIGHO2_12_FULL_69_20; assembly: GCA_001770815.1. GTDB lineage: Bacteria > Pseudomonadota > Gammaproteobacteria > Burkholderiales > Burkholderiaceae_C > Pseudaquabacterium. Next base: position 23,096 of record MESD01000094.1, on the reverse strand, counting down.
ATCTCGTGACCCTGCCCGCGCGCGGCGCCTTCTCCGTCGCGCAGATGCGCAGCGTCTACCGCTGCGACGAGGTGGAGCGCCGCCTCACCAAGCTGCCACTCAAGGAGCACGAGCACCTGCGTTGCACCTACGAGCGCATGCTGGAAAAAGGCCCCGAGCGCTTCCAGGTCAAGCCCAGCGGGCTGCCGGCGATGGAGCATCTGTACGACGAGATGCCCAACTTCCACGCGGTGCTCGACGACATCCGCCGCCAGCTGGCGCTGTGCCACGACAGCCGCGACGCGCTCGAGATCACGCCGATGCTGCTGCTGGGCCCGCCGGGCGTGGGCAAGACGCACTTCGCGCGTGAAGTGGCGCAGCTGCTGGGCACCGGCATGGGCTTCATCTCGATGAGCTCGCTCACCGCGGGCTGGGTGCTGTCGGGCGCGTCGTCGCAGTGGAAGGGCGCGCGGCCGGGCAAGGTCTTCGAGACCCTGGTCGACGGCCAGTACGCCAACCCGGTGATGGTGGTCGACGAGATCGACAAGGCCCGCGGCGAGCATGCCTACGATCCGCTGGGCGCGCTCTACAGCCTGCTCGAGCACGACACCGCGCAGCAGTTCGTCGACGAGTTCGCCGAGGTGGCGGTCGATGCCAGCCAGCTGATCTGGGTGGCCACCGCCAACGACGAACGCGCCATCCCCGAGCCCATCCTCAACCGGGTCAACGTCTACCAGGTGCAGATGCCCGACCGCGACGCAGCGCGTGCGATCGCGCGGCGGTTGTACGCCAGCATCCGCAACAGCCACGACTGGGGCCAGCGCTTCGAGTCCGAGCCCGGCGACGACGTGCTCGACCGGCTGGCCGAGGTGGCGCCGCGCGAGATGCGGCGCGCCTGGATGACGGCCTTCGGCAACGCCCGGCTGGATGGCCGCGAGCGCATCGCCCCCGCCGACCTGCCCGCCGCGGGCAGCGCCGGCAAGCGCGGGCCGCTGGGCTTCATGAACTGATCAGGCCGCCGGGCCCACCGACGCGCCACCGCGCCGCACGGTGTGGCGACCGGCCTGCTTGCCGACGTACATCGCGGCATCGGCGCGCTTGAGCAGGCTCTCGGCGTCGCGGCCATCGTGCGGTGCCAACGCAAAGCCGATGGTCAGGCCGACGCGGCAATGTTGCCCCGACACCTCGAACGGCAGATCGAACGCGGCCAACAGCTTGCCGCCCAGCGCCAGGGCTTCGTCCTCGCCGGTGATGCCAGTGGTCATGATGACGAACTCATCGCCACCCAGTCGCGCGACCACGTCGCTGTGCCGCAGCTGGCGCTTCAGCCGCTGACCCACCTGCATCAGCAGGTCGTCGCCAGCATCGTGGCCCAGCCGGTCGTTGACCGGCTTGAAACCATCCAGGTCGATCAGGTAGACCGCCACGGCGCTCTCGCCGCGGCACAGCGGCAGCGCCCTGGCCAGCGACTGCTGCAGGCCGCGGCGATTGGGCAGCCCGGTCAGCGGATCGGTGTGGGCCAGCGACACCAGCGCCGCCTTCTCCAGCTCGGTGCGCTCGGCGGCGCGGCGGATGCCCTCGATGCGCAGGCTGAGCACCCGCGTCCAGGCCAGCATCTCCGCCAGTGACGCGAACTGGAACAGGTGCTGTGTCCAGAACTCCACCGGCAGCCAACCACGCAGCAATGCGGCGATCGTCAGTGCGCCGGCCATGTAGGCCATCCAGCCCAACAGCATGTAGAACGCCACCCGATCGCCCTGGCGGGCCAGACGAAAGGCCACCGGGATGGCCATCAGCATCGGCACCGGGCCCAGCGCGGTGGCCAGGGTCTGGGTCTGCCGGTAATCCAGCGCGCCCGCCACCGCGGCGATGAAGCCCAGCGTGGCCACGCCGGAGAGCACCATCAGCGCCCGGTGGGCCCATGGCGCACGTTCGCGCGTCTGCAGCGCGCGGGCGACGAACAGCCCGCCGGCGGCCAGCGCCACCAGCACACCCAGCGGCGCGGCCTTGGCCAACAGACCGGTCTGCATGTTCCAGAGGTGCTGCTGGCCGATGCCGAAATAGGTGACGAAGAAGGTGGTCACGCCCGACAACAGCAGCGCGTACTCCAGGAACATCGGGTCGCGCAGCGTCGCCCAGTGCGTCAAGCTGTAGGCCAGCAAGGCCAGTGCCACGCCGGCCAGCACGCCCTGAAGCATCTGGTCACCCGCCGCGTTGGCGTGGAACAGCGCGGGCTTGACCAGCGAGATCGGCACCAGCATCGCACTCGCGGTGGCCACACGCAGCAACAGCTGGTGCGGCACGCCGGGCGGCAGGTGCAACTCGACCGCATGCACGCGGGTCTGCATCGGCCGCTGGTCGAAGGCGACGGCGTTGCCCATGCGGTGCAGCGCCACGGGCTGACCCGCGCGCAGCACGTACAGGTCGGCGTGATTGAGCGGCGGGTAGTCGATGCTGAAGACCCAGCGGCCGTCGCCGTCGAGCGCCTGCACCGGCACGGCGAGCCACACCACCTCGCGGCGCGGCCCCAGGTTGGCGGTGGGCGAGTCGGGGGTGCGGAACTCGGCCAGGCGCCGCTGCACGGCGTCGACGGTCAGGCTGCCGTCGGCATCGACCAGCATGCGAACGGCCGGCCAGGCAGGCACCTCGCCCTGCCGGTCCTGCAGTTGCAGCAGGGTGCCGGCCCGCGCCGGTCCCAGGGCCAAGCCCAGCCAGGCCAGCAACAGGAGGACCAGGAATCGGCGTAAGCGGCAAAGCAGGGGCATGGCAACCGGTCACCCAACAGGCGTCAAGAAGATGCGCCGAAACGCTGGGGTCGTAGGCATATCGGCAGAAGCCGCCCGCGACTTGAGCGCCCTGCGGCCGCCGCGATGCCCGGCGCCGCCACGCAGGCCGGCCCTTAACATCACGGCATGCCCCGGCCCGCCACATCGACCCCCGCTTCGACGGCATCCGCCGGCCTCGGCACGTCCGGCGTCCCGCCGCCAGACGGCCACCTGGTGGTGGCGCTGTCGTCGCGTGCGTTGTTCGACTTCGAGGCCGAGAACCGCGTCTTCGAATCGACCGACGACCATGCCTACATGCAGTTGCAGCTGCAGCAGCTCGACGAGCCCGCCCGCCCGGGCGTGGCCTTTGCGCTGGCGCGCAAGCTGCTGGCCTTCAACGCGGGCAGCGCCGAGCGGCAGGTGGAGGTGGTGATCCTCTCGCGCAACGACCCGGTGTCGGGGCTGCGCGTGTTCCGCTCGGCCCAGCACTACGGGCTGGATATCGAGCGCGGCGTGTTCACCCGCGGTGAATCCCCCTGGCGCTACCTGCGGCCGCTGAATGCGCAGTTGTTCCTGTCGGCCAACGAGGCCGACGTGCGCTCGGCGCTGCAGGCCGGCGTGCCGGCGGCCCGGGTGGCGCCGCAGTCGCCGCAGGCCTCGGCGGCGCACCCGCAGGAGTTGCGCATCGCCTTCGACGGCGACGCGGTGCTGTTCTCCGACGAGGCCGAGCTGGTCTACCAGCGCGACGGGCTGCAGGCCTTCCAGCACCATGAGCGCAGCCAGGCCGCCACGCCGCTGGCGCCAGGCCCGTTCAAGCCGCTGCTGCTGGCGCTGCTGCGGCTGCACCAGGCCGGCAGCGCCTCGGGCATGCGGGTGCGCACCGCGCTGGTGACGGCGCGCAGCGCGCCGGCCCACGAACGGGCCATCCGCACCTTGATGGACTGGCGCATCGAGGTCGACGAGGCGATGTTCCTGGGCGGCCTGCCCAAGGGCGAATTCCTGCGCGAGTTCGAGCCCGACTTCTTCTTCGACGACCACCCCCGGCATGTCGCCAGCGCCTCGGGCCATGTGCCCGCCGGGCATGTGGCGCATGGGGTCAACAACCCGCGCACCCCCCTTGAACGCGGGGGCTGCGCTGACGATCTGGCAGGGTGAGCCTGCCCCGGGCACCGACCGAATCGTCACACCACCATGACAGACTGCATCGGCGTCAAGGGCCCTCGCGCGAGCGGCAACTGACGCCCGCGCGCCGTGCCGTGCGGGCCATCCCGGCACGGTTCATGCGCTGGCGGTCGATCGCCCTGGCGGGCGCTGCGCCCGCGAAGGCGCACGGCAAGCCGTTCATCCAACTTGGAGGAGTCACATGCCTTTGAAACACGCCGCAAGGCGCCAAATCCTGTGGGTCGGCCTGTTGATCGCCGGCAGTGCGCAGGCGCAACTGATCGGCCAACTGCAGGGCACCGCACACCTGTCGAGTTATGCCGGCCAGACCGTCAGCGGCATCACCGGCATCGTCACCGCCGTGGACGGCAGCGGCTTCTGGCTGCAGGACACCGGTGACGGCAACAGCCTGAGCTCGGACGCCATCTACGTGTTCCGCTCCAGTGCCAGCAAGCCGCTGGTGGGTGATGCTGTCAGCGTGGCGGGCCGGGTGCTCGAGTTCCGCCCCGGCAACACCGCCACCAACCTCACCACCACCGAGATCAGCGCCACCGCATCGGGCGCCAACGCCGGCACCTGGACGCGCCTGAGCAGCGGCAACGCATTGCCGGCAGCCCAGGTGATCGGGGCCGGCTACCTGCCGCCGCGGGCCATCTCGGCCGGTGCCGGCAACGTGGAGGCGGCGGGCTACACGCTTGATCCTTCGCGCTACAGCATGGACTTCTACGAGTCGCTGGAAGGCATGCGCGTGGCCTTGCCCAGCGCCGTGAGCGTGGCGCCGCGCAACGGCTTCGGCGAGCTGGCCATCGTGTCGTCGGTGGCCACGTCGGGTGCCAACCAGTCGTCGCGTGGGCCGGTGGTGATAGCCGCTGACAACTTCAACGGCCAGCGCATCCTGATCGACGACCGCATCACCGCCACGCCGTTGGTCAACGCCGGTGCGCAACTGTCCAACGTGACCGGCGTGCTGGACTACAGCTTCGGCAACTACAAGCTCTACCTCACCGAGGCGGCCACGGTGGTGAGCAACAACCTGCAACGCGAGGTGGCTGCGCCCATCGCGGCCGGCCGTCTGGGCATCGCCAGCTACAACGTCGAGAACCTGGCCGGCAACGCCGACCCGGCGCGCTTTGCCGCGATCGCCAGCCAGATCGCCACCAACCTGGCGGCGCCGCAGATCATTTCGCTGCAGGAGATCCAGGACAACAACGGCGCCACCAACAACGGCGTGGTGGCCGCCGACGTGACGCTCGACGCCCTGGCCGGCGCGCTCAATGCGCAGACCGGGCGCAGCTACAAGTGGGTGACGGTGAACCCCGCGCCGGGCAATCCGGACGGTGGCCAGCCCGGCGGCAACATCCGCCAGGCCTTCTTGTACGACAGTGCGCGGGTGAGCTTCTCCGACGTGGTGGGCGGCGCGATGGAGGCCATCACCGCCAGCGCGGGTGTCGATGGACAGATCGTGCTCAGCCTGGGCGCCGGCCGCATCGACCCGGCGAATGCCGCCTTCGACAACAGCCGCAAGCCGCTGGTGGCCGAGTTCACGGTCGACGGCCAGCAGCTGATCGTCATCAGCAACCACTTCAACAGCAAGGGCGGCGACCAGCCGCTGTACGGGCCCGCACAGCCGCCGCTCCAGGCCAGCGCCGAGCAGCGCCTGCAGCAGGCTGCGGTGGTGGGCAGCTTCGTGGCCGGCCTGCTGGCGATCGACCCCGAGGCCAACATCGTGGTGACCGGCGACTTCAACGATTTCCAGTTCGCCGGCGCGCTGGCGCCGCTGGCCGCGGCCGGGCTGGTGAACCTGACCGACACACTGGCCGCCAACGACCGCTACAGCTACATCTTCGACGGCAATGGCCAGAGCCTGGACCACCTGTTCGTGTCGCCCCACCTGGCCGGCAACGCCGAACTGGCCTACGACATCGTGCATGCCAACAGCGAGTTCCTCGACCAGGTCTCCGACCACGACCCCCTGCTGCTGTCGATGACCCTGGCCCCGGTGCCCGAGCCCCAGAGCCTGGCGCTGATGCTGGCCGGCCTGCTGGGCGTCTCGCTGATCGCCCGCCGCCGCCGTGGCTGAACACCGTTTCTCTGCGTTCCCATCCCTCACGTTCAAACGTCATCCGAAGGAGCTATTCATCATGTTCAAGACCACCCTGATTGCCGCCGCACTGTCCACCGCCGCCCTGGCCGCCCAGGCCGACACGCTGGCGCTGTGGAACTTCAACGACCTCGACGCCACCGTCGACCAAGGCGCCGGCACGGCGCTGGTGATCGGCGGCTCGACCACCAGCAGCTTTGTCAGCGACAACGGCTCCACCGATCCGGCGGCCACCGGTTCGTCGTGGAGCATCACCAGCTTCCCCGCGGCCGGCAGCGGCGACAAGACACGCGGCTTCCAGTTCAACATCAGCAGCGCGGGTTTCGAGGACTTGGTCTTCAGCTTCGACAACCGCAACAGCAACACCGCCGCACGCCACGCGGTGGTGCAGTACGCGCTGGACGGCAGCAGCTTCGTCGACGCGGCGCTGGTCACCACCGATCTGGGCGGTGTCTTCTTCAACGGCCGGATGATCGACCTGTCAATGGTGCCGGGCACATCGAACAACGCCAACCTGGCCATCCGCATCGTGTCGACCTTCGCGCCGGGCACCGGCGACTACACGGCGGCCAACAGCAACAACAGCTACGGCACCACCGGCACGATGCGCCTGGACATGGTCTCACTCAGTGGCTCGGCCATCGCCGCCGTGCCCGAGCCCGGCACCTATGCGCTGCTGCTGGCCGGCCTGGGCCTGGTGGGCGCGGCCGCGCGCCGCCGCCGAGCCTGAGCCACCGCATGAGCGGCCACCGGCGCCAGGCGTTGGACGCTCACATCACCTGGTAGCTGCGCAGCGCGGCCAGATCGATCACCCGCACGCCGCCGTACTCGATACGGATCAGCCCGGCCGCCTGCAGCGCGATCAGCGCCTGGTTGACGCGCTGGCGCGACAGGCCCACCAGCCAGGCCAGTTCCTGCTGGGTGATGCGCAGCAGCTGGCCCACGCCGGGGTACAGCACCGGGTGGAACAGCGCGGCCAGGCTGCGCGCCACGCGCGCGTCGGGCTGGTTGTTGCGGTCGATCTCGCGCGCGGCGATGAACTGGCCCAGCCGCTCGTTCAACTGCATCATCACGAAGCGGTTGAACGGGATGCTGCGCTCCAGCAGGCGCCAGAACACCTCGATCGGCAGCCCGGCCACCGTGCTCTTGCGCAGCGCCTCGATGTTGTAGCGGTAGACCTCGCGCTTGAGCAGCGTGCCCTCGCCGAACCAGGCCCCCGGCGGGATGCCGGTGTAGGTGATCTGGTGGCCATCCAGGCTGACGTTGCTCATCTTCAGCAGGCCGTCGACCACGCCGAACCAGTAGTTGCTGGGCGCGCCGGTGCGGCACACCCGGTCACCGGGCTCGGCCATGCCCACCTGCAGCGCGGCGGTGGCTTCCTGGCGGTCGGCGTCCGACAGCAGCGCCAGCCACGGGATGCCGGCCAGTTCGGTTGCCGAGGGCGCGCGCGCACGCTGGCGCAGGCTGGGTGCGGTCATGGCAGGGGGTGCTGTCGCTTCGCTTACAACAAAGGAGGGGGAAAGTCCGCTCAGTGCAGACCCTAGGATTGTCGTCCGACCGACAAGCTGACGTCAAACCAGCCCCTAGCATCGGCCTCCAATCGCTGACCCGGTCGCCCTTCCTGGCCGGGTCATGCAGCAAGGAGTTGCCGGTGCAAACGACGTTTCCCCGCCTGATGCTCGACCACGCCAAGGCCCGGCCCGATGCCGCGGCCCTGCGTGAGAAGAGCTATGGCATCTGGCAGACCACCACCTGGGCGCAGCTGGCTGTGCTGGTGCGCCAGCTGGCCTGCGGCCTGGCCGAAGCCGGCCTGAAGCGCGACGACCATGTCATCGTCGTCGGCGACAACCGGCCGCGCCTGTACGCCAGCATGCTGGCGGTGCAATCGCTGGGCGGCGTGCCGATCCCGCTGTACCAGGACGCGGCCAGCACCGAGTTCGTGTTTCCGATCAACAACGCCGAGGTGGGCTTCGCGATCGTCGAGAACCAGGAGCAGGTCGACAAGCTGCTCGAGATCCGCGAGCAGTGCCCCGGGCTGGGCCGCATCTGGTTCGACGATCCACGCGGCCTGCGCAAGTACGACGAGCCGGGCCTGGCCTCGGTGGATGCGCTGATCGAAAGCGGCGCTGCCCGCGCCCAGCGCGACGCCGGCTTCTTCGACGCCGAGGTGGCCCGCGCCCAGCCGCAGGACGTGGCGGCGATGTTCTTCACCTCGGGCACCACCGGCAACCCCAAGGGCGTGGTGCACACGCACTTCAGCCTGCTCGACCGCGCCGACGCCGGCAAGACCTTCGACAAGCTGAGCTCGGCCGAAGAGGTGCTGGCCTACATGCCGCCGGCCTGGATCGGCCAGAACATCTTCAGCTACGCGCAGTGGCTGGCCTGCGGCTACATCGTCAACTGCCCCGAGTCGGCGGCCACGGTGACGATCGATCTGAAGGAAGTGGGCCCGACCTACTACTTTGCGCCGCCGCGTATCTTCGAAGGCCTGCTCACCAGCGTGATGATCCGCATGGAAGACGCATCGCCGCTCAAGCGCCGGCTGTTCCATGCCTGCATGGACGTGGCCAGGCGCGTGGGTCCGGCGTTGCTGGATGGCCGGCCGGTGTCGCTGCTCGACCGCCTCAAGTGGACGCTGGGAGACCTGGCGATCTACGGTCCGCTGCGCAACAGCCTGGGCTTGAGCCGGGTGCGCGTGGCCTACACCGCCGGCGAGGCCATCGGCCCCGACCTGTTTACCTTCTATCGCTCGATCGGCATCAACCTGAAGCAGTTGTACGGCTCGACCGAGACCGCGGTGTTCGTCTGCCTGCAGCCCGACCACGAGGCCCATGCCGACACCGTGGGCGTGCCGGTGCAGGGCGTGGAGATCAAGCTGGCCGAATCGGGCGAGATCCTGGTCAAGAGCCCGGGGCTGCTCAAGGAGTACTACAAGAACCCGGCCGCCACCGCCGAGGTGCTGACCGCCGATGGCTGGTACCACACCGGCGATGCCGGCTTTCTGGATGCTGGCGGCCACCTGAAGATCATCGACCGCGCCAAGGACGTGGGCCGCATCGTCGGCGGCCCCAACGACGGCGCGATGTTCGCCCCCAAGTACGTGGAGAACAAGCTCAAGTTCTTCCCCTACATCAAGGAAGCGGTGGCCTTCGGCGACAAGCGCGACCGGGTCTGCGCCTTCATCAACATCGACATGGATGCGGTGGGCAACTGGGCCGAGAAGCGCAACCTGGGCTACGCCGGCTACACCGACCTGGCGCAGAAGCCCGAGGTCTACGAGCTGATCCGCGAGTGCGTCGAGAAGTGCAACGCCGACCTGGCCCAGGACGCACTGCTGGCAGGCAGCCAGGTCACGCGCTTCCTGGTCCTGCACAAGGAACTGGACGCCGACGACGGCGAGATGACACGCACCCGCAAGGTCAAGCGCGGGGCCATCCTCGACAAGTACCTGGTGCTGGTCGACGCGCTGTATGGCGGCAAGGCCGAGCAGTACATCGAGACGGCGGTGAAGTTCGAGGACGGTCGCAGCGGCTCGGTCTCGGCCACGCTGAAGATCGCCGATGCCAAGACCTTTCCCGCGATGAAGAAGGCCGCCTGACATGACTGCCGAAGTGAGCGACCGCAAGAGCGGCGACGTCATCCTCGACGTCAAGAACATCAGCCTGGCCTTTGGTGGCGTGAAGGCGCTGACCGACATCAGCTTCAACGTGCGCGAGCACGAGATCCGCGCCATCATCGGCCCCAACGGCGCGGGCAAGAGCAGCATGCTCAACTGCATCAACGGGGTCTACCAGCCGCAGCAGGGCACGATCAGCTTTCGCGGCCAGACCTTCAGCCACATGAGCCGCCGCCAGGTGGCCGAGATGGGCGTGGCACGCACCTTCCAGAACCTGGCGCTGTTCAAGGGCATGAATGTCATCGACAACATCATGACCGGGCGCAACCTGAAGATGAAGACCAACCTCTTCCAGCAGGCGATCCGCATCGGCGCGGCGCAGCGCGAGGAAGAAGCGCACCGCGAGTTCGTCGAGCACATCATCGATTTCCTCGAGATCCAGGCTTACCGCAAGACCCCCGTGGGGCGCCTGCCCTACGGCCTGCAGAAGCGCGTGGACCTGGGCCGCGCGCTGGCGATGGAGCCCAAGGTGCTGCTGCTCGACGAGCCGATGGCCGGCATGAACGTCGAGGAGAAGCAGGACATGTGCCGCTTCGTGCTGGACGTCAACGACGAGTTCGGCGCCACCATCGTGCTGATCGAACACGACATGGGCGTGGTGATGGACATCAGCGACCGCGTGGTGGTGCTGGACTACGGCAAGAAGATCGGCGACGGCACCCCCGACGAGGTGCGGCAGAACGAGGACGTGATCAGCGCGTACCTCGGCACCTCGCACTGACATGGCCCACCCCCGAAGCGCCTTCGGCGCCTCCCCCTCAAGGGGGCGCCGCCAGCGGCCCGGCAAAGCCGGTTCCGCGGCGGCCACTTGGTTTGTTGCAGCGGCCCGCTTCGCTGACTTGGAGATCTAGGACATGGGATTTTTCATTGAAGCAACGATCGGCGGCCTGATGTCGGGCATGCTGTACGCGCTGGTGGCGCTGGGCTTCGTGCTCATCTTCAAGGCCAGCGGCGTGTTCAATTTTGCGCAGGGCGCGATGGTGCTGTTCGCGGCGCTGGCGATGGCGCGTTTCGCCGAATGGATTCCGCAGTACAGCGGGCTCGAGAACAAGCTGCTGGTCAACGTGCTGGCGTTTGTCGGCGCGATGGGGGTGATGATCGCCTCGGCCTGGCTGATCGAGCGCCTGGTGCTGGGCAAGCTGGTCAACCAGGAGGGCATCACGCTGCTGATGGCCACGCTGGGCATCACCTACTTCCTCGATGGCTTCGGCCAGACCGTGTTTGGCTCGGACATCTACAAGATCGACGTGGGCATGCCCAAGGAACCGATCTTCCTGTTCGAGAAGGTCTTCGAGGGCGGCGTGCTGGTGGGCCAGGAAGACCTGGTGGCCGCGCTGGTGGCCGCTGCGCTGGTGGGCGTGCTGGCGGCCTTCTTCCAGTACACCGGCACCGGCCGGGCGCTGCGCGCGGTGGCCGACGACCACCAGGCCGCGCAGTCCATCGGCATCCCGTTGAACCGCATCTGGGTCATCGTCTGGGCGGTGGCCGGCTTCGTGGCGCTGGTGGCCGGCATCATCTGGGGCAGCAAGTTGGGCGTGCAGTTCTCGCTGAGCCTGGTGGCGATGAAGGCCTTGCCGGTGGTGATCCTGGGCGGGCTCACCAGCGTGCCCGGCGCCATCATCGGCGGGCTGATCATCGGCGTGGGCGAGAAACTGTCCGAGGTGTTCATCGGCCCGTTCTTCGGCGGCGGCATCGAGATCTGGTTTGCCTATGTGCTGGCGCTCATCTTCCTGCTGGTGCGGCCGCAAGGGCTGTTCGGCGAGAAGATCATCGACCGCGTCTGAACGGCTGGAGACAAGAACATGCTTTACCGAGAAAACGGCCAGTTCAAGACCACCTACCGCACCGACCAGCAGATCTTCCCGATCGCGCAGGATCGCTACCTGGTCCTGGCGCTGGTGGCGGCGGCCTTCCTGGTGGTGCCGTTCGTGGCCAGCGAGTACCTGTTCCGCGCCATCCTGATCCCCTTCCTGATCCTGTCGCTGGCGGCCATCGGCCTGAACATCCTGGTGGGCTACTGCGGGCAGATCTCGCTGGGCACCGGCGGCTTCATGGCGGTGGGGGCCTACATGGCCTACAACTTCTTCGTGCGCATCGAGGGCATGCCGGTGGTGCCGGCCATCCTGCTGGGCGGGCTGTGCGCCACGGTGGTGGGGGTGCTGTTCGGCATCCCGTCGCTGCGCATCAAGGGCATGTATCTGGCGGTGGCCACGCTGGCCGCGCAGTTCTTCACCGACTGGGCGTTCCTGCGCATCAAGTGGTTCACCAACGATTCGTCGTCGGGCTCGGTCAGTGTGTCGGGCCTGTCGATGCTGGGCTGGACCATCGAGACCCCGGCCGACAAGTACCTGTTCTGCCTGGGCTTCGTGGTGGTGTTCGCGCTGCTGGCCAAGAACCTGGTGCGCAGCCACATCGGCCGCGAATGGATGGCCATGCGCGACATGGACGTGGCCGCCTCGGTCATCGGCATCCGCCCGGTGTACGCCAAGCTCACCGCGTTTGCGGTCAGCTCGTTCATCGTGGGCGTGGCCGGTGGACTGTGGGGCTTTGTCTACCTGGGCTCGTGGGAGCCGGCAGCCTTCTCGATCGACCGCTCGTTCCAGCTGCTGTTCATGGTGATCATCGGCGGGCTGGGCTCGATCATGGGCAGCTTCTTCGGCGCCGCGTTCATCGTCATCCTGCCGATCGTGCTCGACCAGCTGCCCGGCTGGCTGGGCATCCCGCTGGACACCGCGTTGACCTCGCACCTCACCTTCATGATCTTCGGCGCGCTGATCGTCTTCTTCCTGATCGCCGAGCCGCATGGTCTGGCGCGGCTGTGGTCGGTCGGCAAGGAAAAGATGCGCCTGTGGCCCTTCCCCCATTGATGCGCCACCCACCCTGTTTTTACCCCGGCACTGACGAGTGCTTCTTTCACCCCCTCTGGAGGCAGACATGAAACTCAAATCCATCGTTTTCTCGGCCGCGGTTCTGGCTGCCGGCCTGAGCGCGGCGATCAGCACGCCAGCCCTGGCACAAGCCAAGGAGCAGTTCTTCCCGGTGCTGGTGTACCGCACCGGCGCCTACGCGCCCAACGGCGTGCCCTTTGCCAACGGCTATGTCGATTACCTGAAGTACGTCAACGCCAAGGGCGGCATCAACGGCGTGAAGGTCACGTTCGAAGAGTGCGAGACCGGTTACGCCACCGACAAGGGCGTGGAGTGCTACGAGCGCCTGAAGGGCAAGGGCGCCACGCTGTTCCAGCCGCTGTCGACCGGCATCACCTTCGCGCTGACCGAGAAGGCCCCTGGCGACAAGATTCCGCTGATCACCTCGGGCTATGGCCGCGCCGACACCGCTGACGGCCTGGCCTTCAAGTGGAACTTCCCGCTGCTGGGCACCTATTGGACCGGCGCCGACATCCTGATCCAGTACCTGGCCAAGAAGGAAGGCGGCTTCGACAAGCTCAAGGGCAAGAAGATCGCGCTGGTCTACCACGACAGCCCCTACGGCAAGGAGCCGATCTCGGCGCTGCAGGAGCGCAGCAAGCTGCACGGCTTCGAGCTGAGCCTGCTGCCGGTGGCCCACCCGGGCGTGGAGCAGAAGGCCACCTGGCTGCAGATCCGCCAGAACCGCCCCGACTTCGTCTTCCTGTGGGGCTGGGGCGTGATGAACTCGGCCGCCCTGAAGGAGGCCGTGGCCACTGGCTTCCCGCGCGACAAGATGTACGGCGTGTGGTGGTCGGGCGCCGAGCCCGATGTCAAGGACGTGGGTGCCGCCGCCAAGGGCTACACCGCGCTGGCGATGCAGCATGGCGCCGAGCCCAACGCCAAGATCACCCAGGACATCCTGAAGGACGTGCATGGCAAGGGCCAGGGCACCGGCCCGAAGGACGAAGTGGGCCAGGTGCTGTACATGCGCGGCTTGATCGCCTCGATGATGGGCGTCGAAGGCGTCAAGCGCGCGCAAGAGCGCTTCGGCAAGGGCAAGGTCATGACCGGCGAGCAGGTGCGCTGGGGCCTGGAGAACCTGAACCTCGACCAGAAGAAGCTCGACGCGCTGGGCTTTGCCGGCGTGATGCGCCCGGTGTCGACCAGCTGCGCCGACCACCTGGGTTCGTCGTGGGCGCGCCTGCACACCTGGGACGGTGCGAAGTGGAACTTCCAGCCCGACTGGTACCAGGCCGACGACGCGATCCTGAAGCCGCTGGTGCGTGCCTCGGCCGACAAGTACCTGGCCGAGAAGAAGCTGAGCCGCCGCGCCCCCGCCGACTGTCAGTCCTGACGGACTGCCCGCCGGCCGGCGCGCGCATGCGCCGACCTGTGGGCACCCACCCCTGCCCCTCCCGCCAAGCGGGAGGGAAGGGCTCCTCACGGAGCCCTCAACGAAACGTCGCGCGCGGCGTTTCGTTGAGTCAAAAGGCCAGAGCATGAGCACACCGAACATCCTCCTCAACGTCAACGGCATCGAGGTCATCTACAACCACGTGATCCTGGTGCTCAAGGGCGTGTCGCTCGAGGTGCCCGAGGGCAAGGTCGTGGCGCTGCTGGGCGGCAACGGCGCGGGCAAGACCACCACGCTGCGCGCGGTGAGCAACCTGCTGGCCGGCGAGCGCGGCGAGGTGACCAAGGGCTCGATCTCGCTGCGCGGCGAGCGCATCGAGAAGCTCAGCACCTCAGACATGGTCAACCGCGGCGTGATCCAGGTGATGGAGGGCCGGCATTGCTTCGCCCACCTGACGATCGAGGAGAACCTGCTCACCGGCGCCTACACGCGCAAGGACGGCAAGGGCGGCGTGGCAGCCACGCTGGAGAAGGTCTACAACTACTTTCCGCGGCTGAAGACACGCCGCACCAGCCAGGCGGCCTACACCTCGGGTGGCGAGCAGCAGATGTGCGCCATCGGCCGCGCGCTGATGGCCGAGCCGAAGATGGTGCTGCTCGACGAGCCCAGCATGGGCCTGGCGCCGCAGATCGTCGAGGAGGTGTTCGAGATCGTGAAAGACCTGAACACCAAGGAGCAGGTCACCTTCCTGCTGGCCGAGCAGAACACCAACATCGCGCTGCGCTACGCCGACTACGGCTACATCCTGGAGAACGGCCGCATCGTGATGGACGGCGAAGCCAAGGCGCTGCGCGAGAACGAAGACGTCAAGGAGTTCTACCTCGGGATGGGCGGCGCGTCCGACGGCAGCCCGCGCAAGAGCTTCAAGGACGTCAAGAGCTACAAGCGGCGCAAGCGCTGGTTGGCTTAGGCCCTCCCCCTGCGCGCTGCGCGCGCCCCCTCAAGGGGGCAACGCCAGCGGCCCGGCGGAGCCGGATCCGCGGCGTTTGCCGAGCAGCGCGCCACCCACGAATGAGGTGCTTGCGACATGTCTGAAGAATGGGGCATTGCCCCACCACCGTTCAAGCCCGACGAGGCGCTTCAGAAGCTGCGCCGTGAGCTGCGCGATCTGGGCCTGACCGAACGTGACAGCCGCTTCGAGCGGCGCGGCAGCCTGGTCGCGCGCGCCGCGGTGGAGGGCGATGCGCTGCGCGCGGCACGGGTCAAACGGCCCACTCGCGGCAGCCCCGAGTGGATCGAGAAAGTGCTGCGCAGCGGCGCCGACCTGCGCAGCTTCGTTGCCGATCTGAAAACGCAACTGGCGCTATGGAGCGACCGTGATGACTGACTTCTACGATGCGCTCGAGCAGCGCCATCCCGCTGACCGCGAAGCGGCCCTGCAGGCCGCCCTGCCCGGCCACATTGCCCGCGCGCAGCAGGCCACCAGCGCCTTTGCCGAATCGCTGGCCGGCGTGGACGCCGCGGCGATCACCAGCCGTGCGGCGCTG
The DNA here is from genome assembly GCA_001770815.1 of Burkholderiales bacterium RIFCSPHIGHO2_12_FULL_69_20. GTDB lineage: Bacteria > Pseudomonadota > Gammaproteobacteria > Burkholderiales > Burkholderiaceae_C > Pseudaquabacterium. The sequence goes on along the minus strand of MESD01000094.1, from coordinate 7,604 downwards.
GCAGGCCTGCCGGTGCTGCGCAAGCACGCGCTGCTCGAGCGCCAGCAGGCGCTGCGCGCACAAGACCCGTTCGGCGGCTTCTCGGCCATCGGCTGGCGTGGCTTGCGCGCGGGCAGCGGCGCACGCCGGGTGTTCCAGTCGCCCGGCCCGATCTATGAGCCCGAAGGCACGGCGCCCGACTACTGGCGCATGGCCCGCGCGATCTACGCGGCGGGCTTTCGCGCCGGCGACCTGGCGCATTGCAGCTTCAGCTACCACCTGACGCCGGCCGGCTCGATGATGGAATCGGGCGCGCATGCGGTGGGCTGCACCACCTTTGCCGGTGGCATCGGCAATACCGAGTTGCAGTTGCAGGCGGTGGCCGAGCTGCGCCCGCATGGCTACATCGGCACACCCAGCTTCCTGAAGATCCTGGTCGAGAAAGCCGCCGAGACCGGCACCGACATCCGCAGCCTGCGCAAGGGCATGGTCGGCGGCGAGGCCTTTCCGCCCAGCCTGCGTGACTGGTTGACGGCACGCAGCATCGACGTCTACCAGAGTTATGCCACCGCCGATGCCGGCCTGATCGCCTACGAGACCCGCGCCCGCGAAGGGCTGGTGCTCGACGAGGCCATCCTGCTGGAGATCGTGCGCCCGGGCACCGGCGACGTGCTGCCCGACGGCGAGGTGGGCGAGGTGGTGGTCACCGTGCTGAACCCCGACTACCCGCTGGTGCGCTTCGGCACCGGCGACCTGTCAGCGGTGCTGGCCGGCCCCTGCCCCACCGGCCGCAGCAACACCCGCATCAAGGGCTGGATGGGCCGCGCCGACCAGACCACCAAGGTGCGTGGCATGTTCGTGCACCCCAGCCAGGTGGCCGACGTGCTGCGCCGCCACCCCGAGATCATCAAGGCCCGGCTGGTGGTCGAAGGCGAGATGGCCAACGACCGCATGACGCTGAAGATCGAGCTGGCCGCCGCGCCCGACGGCCTGAGCAGCGCGGTGGCCGCCAGCGTACGCGACCTGACCAAGCTGCGCGCCGAGGTGCTGCCCGTGCCCAGCGGCAGCCTGCCCAACGACGGCAAGGTGATCGAGGACGCCCGCACCTACGACTGACCGGCGGCGCGATGGGCCGGATGGCCTGGCGCCGGCCCATGGCGCGCGTGCCGCCGGGATAAGTAGTTCCCGGCACGCGGCGGTGCGGCCCGGGCCCTAGCATCCGGGCCTCGATCACTCCCCGATCCCACCGCTGAGGACCCCCGCGATGAAGCCACTGATCTGCGCCGCCCTGATGATCGGCACCGCCGCCGCCGCCCTGGCCGACTACCCCGAGAAGCCGGTCACCATCGTCGTGCCGTTTGCGGCCGGCGGCCCCACCGACAAGGTGGCGCGTGACCTGGGCGACGTGCTGCGCAAGCAGCTGAACCAGACCGTGATCATCGAGAACGTGGGCGGCGCCGGTGGCACCCTGGGCGCGGCCAAGGTGGCCAAGGCCTCGCCCGACGGCTACACCGTGCTGCTGCACCACATCGGCATGGCCACCGCACCGGCGCTGTACCGCAAGCTGCCGTACAGCGTGCAAAACGACTTCGAGTACCTGGGCATGGTCAACGAGGTGCCGATGACCCTGATCGGTCGCAGCACGCTGCCGGCCAGCAACTACGCCGAGTTGCGCAAGTGGATCGACGCCAACAAGGGCAGGATCAACCTGGCCAATGCCGGCCTGGGCGCGGCATCGCACCTGTGCGGTCTGCTGTTTCAGCAGGCGGTGGCGGTGGACATGACCACCGTGCCGTACAAGGGCACGGCGCCGGCCATGACCGATCTGCTGGGCGGCCAGGTCGACCTGCTGTGCGACCAGACCACCAACACCACGCAGCAGATCGAAGCCGGCAAGGTCAAGGCCTTCGCCGTCAGCACCCTGCAGCGCCTGAAGACGCCCGCGCTGGCCAAGCTGCCGACGCTGGACGAGAGCGGCCTGAAGGGCTTCAACGTGTCGATCTGGCACGGCCTTTACGCACCCAAGGGCACACCCAAGCCGGTGATCGACAAGCTCAACGCCGCCCTGCGCGCCGCGCTGAAGGACCCGGAGTTCATCAAGCGCGAAGCCGCCCTGGGCGCGGTGGTGGTCACCGACAGCCGCCTGGGCAGCGCCGAGCACAAGAAGTTCGTCGAGGCCGAGATCGCCAAGTGGGCCCCCGCCATCAAGGCGGCCGGGCAATACGCCGACTGACCAAGGTCATCGCCGGCTCAGGCGATGCGCAGCGGGATCGTCACCGGCCCATCGTTGATCAGCGCCACCTGCATGTCGGCGCCGAAGAGGCCGGCGGCCACCACCGGGTGGCGTGCACGCGCCAGGCGCAGCACCGTTTCATAGCAGGCACGGCCCAGTTCGGGCCCGGCAGCCGCGGTGAAGCTGGGCCGGTTGCCGCCCGACACATCGGCCGCCAGCGTGAACTGGCTGACAATCAGCAGGCCGCCGCCGATGTCGACCACACTGCGGTTCATCTTGCCGGCGTCGTCGGCAAAGATGCGCAGCTTCAGCAGCTTGTCCACCAGCTTGCCCGCCTGCACTTCGGTGTCGGCCGGTTCGGCACACACCAGCAGCAGCAGGCCAGGGCCGATCTCGCCGACGCAGGCGCCGGCCACCGTCACCCGGGCTTCGCGCACCCGCTGCACCAGGCCGATCACGGCGTGCCTTTCGGCTCGTCGAAGTGCGCCTCCACATCCATCGGCAGCAACTGGATGCTGGCGCGCAGGCCCGGCACGGCATCCATCAGCGCCTGCTCGACCGACTGGCGCAGCGCAGCGGCGCGGCCCAGGCTCCAAGCCGCAGGCATGTGCATGTGCAGATCGACAAACCGGCGTGCACCGGCACGCCGGGTGGTCACGTGGTCGAAGCGGATCGTGTGGTGGTGAAAACCGGCCAAGGTGCGCTCGATCTCGGCGCGCACCTCGGGCTCCAGGGCCTGGTCCATCAGCCCGTCGGCCGATTGCCAGACCAGCATCACGCCTTCGCGGGCAATGTTGGCCGCCACCGCGATGGCGATCACCGGGTCCAGCCACAGCCAGCCGGTGGCCTGCACCGCCAGCAGGCCGACCAGCACGCCGGCCGACGTCCACACGTCGGTGAAGAGATGCCGCGCATCCCCCTCCAGCGCCATCGAACGGTGCTCGCGGGCCTTGCGCAGCATGGCAAAGGCCAGCGCGCCGTTCATCACCGAGCTGATCACCGACAGCGCCATGCCCAGGCCCAACTGCTCGAGCGGCTGCGGATTGAAGAACCGGTGCACGGCCGCACCCATGATGGCCAGGGCCGCCACCAGAATCAGCACGCCCTCGAAGCCGCTGGAGAAATATTCGGCCTTGTGGTGGCCGTAGGGGTGGTCGGCATCGGGCGGCTGGGCCGCCACCGTCACCATCATCAGCGCGAAGATCGCACCGGCCAGGTTGACCAGCGATTCGAGTGCATCCGACAGCAGGCCCACCGAATCGGTCAGCCACCAGGCGCCGGTCTTCAGCGTGATGGTGGCCACGGCCACCGCGACCGACAGCTTGAGGTAGGCGCTGACTTGCATCGAAGGTGATGGAGCTGGTGGATCGCGCCGGTGGCCCGGTGCGATCAGCTGCCCAGGGTCACGCGGGCAAATTTGCGCTTGCCCACCTGCACCACCACCGTGCCGGCCGGCACCTTCAGGCCCTTGTCGCTGATCACCACGCCGTCCAGCCGGACGCCGCCCTGATCGACCAGCCGCAGCGCCTCGCTGCTGGACGGCACCAGCCCGGCCTGCTTGAGCAAGGCGCCGATGCCCAGGGGCGCGCCGGACAGGGTCACCTCCTGGATCTGGTCGGGAATGCCGCCCTTGGCCCGGTTGTTGAAATCGGCCTCGGCCGCATCGGCCGCCACGGCACTGTGAAAGCGCGTGACGATCTCGCGCGCCAACAGCACCTTGGCGTCCTTGGGATTGCGCCCGCCGGTCACCTCGTCCTTGAGCCGCGCCACCTCGGCCTCAGAGAGGAAGCTCAACAGCGCAAACCAGCGCCACATCAGCACATCGCTGATCGACAGTGTCTTGGCAAACATGCTGTTGGCGTCTTCGGTGATGGCGATGTAGTTGTGCTTGCTCTTGGACATCTTCTCGATGCCGTCCAGCCCCTCGAGCAGCGGCATCGTCAGGATGCACTGCGGCTCCTGGCCATATTCCTGCTGCAGGTGCCGGCCCATCAGCAGGTTGAACTTCTGGTCGGTGCCGCCGAGCTCGAGGTCGCTCTTCAGCGCCACCGAGTCGTAGCCCTGCATCAGCGGGTAGAGGAACTCGTGCACGCTGATCGGCGTGCCGGCCTGGAAGCGGTCATGAAAGTCGTTGCGCTCCATCATGCGCGCCACGGTGTAACGCGAGGCCAGCTGGATCATGCCGCGTGCACCCAGCGGATCGCTCCACTCGCTGTTGTAGCGGATCTCCGTGCGCGCCGGATCCAGCACCAGGCTGGCCTGGGCGTAGTAGGTCTGGGCATTCGCCTCGATCTGCTCGCGGGTGAGCGGCGGGCGGGTGGTGTTGCGGCCCGACGGGTCGCCGATCATCGAGGTGAAATCGCCCACCAGGAAGATCACCTGGTGCCCCAGGTCCTGCAGCGCCCGCATCTTGTTGAGCACCACGGTGTGGCCCAGATGTAAATCGGGCGCGGTCGGGTCCAGCCCCAGCTTGATGCGCAAGGGCAACCCGGTGGCCTCGGACCGCGCCAGCTTCTTCAGCCAGTCGGCTTCGGGCAGCAATTCCTCGCAGTTGCGGCGCGACACCGCCATCGCATCGAGCACACGATCGGTGACGGGAAATGCGGCATCCGGCGCGGCATGGCCGTGGAGCTCTGGGTGTGACATGGTTGGCAAGATGAGGGCTTCTCCCCAATCCGGGGCGGCAAGGCGCTGGGTATACTCCACCCCTTGTTCGTGGGGGGTGTCAGCGTGATTTATTCACGCGTCGCCCTGAAGGCAAGCCTTTGATTCTAAAGGACGCCACCCGCGGTATCCGCCTTCATCCAGCCTGGGTGCCGATATGGTCACAGGCTTGCCCCACCGATTCGGCCCCACCCGGCGCCGACCACGTGGTGACAGGAACCTCGATCTTGCAACCGCTACTTGCCCTTGCCGACCAGCAGCTGCGCCGCGCCCAGGCGGCTGCGCACCGCCATCCGCGCCGGGTGGCCACTGCGGTATTGAGCGTGTTGAGCGGCTTCGCGATCACCGCGTTCGGTATCGCACCGCTGGCGCCCGACGCCGCCGCACTGCCCAAGCGGCTGGTCACCGAAGAACTGCTGATCCAGGGCCTCGAAGGACAACTCGACCAACTGTCCTTGCACGCGCTTGAATTGAACCGCCACGATCTCACGCGCGCGGGCGACACGGCCGATTCGCTGCTGCGCCGCCTGGGCGTGGTCGACCCGGCTGCCGCCGCGTTCCTGCGCCGCGACCGCGACGCACGGCGCCTGGTGGACGGCACCAGCGGCAAGATGGTGCAGGTGCGCACGGCTGCCGATGGCACGTTGATCGAACTCGTTGCACGTTTTCCGGCGCTCGAAACCGCACGCCAGTCCACGCACTTCACCAGGCTCACGCTGCAACGCCAGCAGGGCGAGTTCAACACCCTGCTTGAAACCGCGCCACTGGTGCCGCAAACACGGCTGGGCAGCGGCACGATCCGCAGCTCGCTGTGGGCGGCGACCGACAGCGCCAAGTTGCCCGATGCGATCGCCACCCAATTGATCGACATCTTCAGTGGCGACATCGATTTTCATCGGCAGCTGCGCAAGGGCGACGCTTTCAGCGTGGTCTTCGAGTCGCTCACGGCCGACGATCAACCGATCACCTGGAACGAAGCCACCGGCCGGATCCTGGCCGCCGAATTCGTCAACGCCGGCAAAGCGTTGCAGTCGGTGTGGTTCCACGATGCGCAGAAGAGCAAGGGCGGCTACTTCAGCATGGATGGCAAGAGCCGCAAGCGCTCGTTCCTCGCCAGCCCGCTGGAGTTTTCGCGCATCACCTCCGGTTTCGCGATGCGCCTGCATCCCATCCTGAATAACTGGCGCGCACACAACGGTGTCGACTACAGCGCGCCCACAGGAACGGCGGTTCGCACCGTGGGTGATGGCACCGTCAACTTTGCCGGGCGCCAGAACGGCTACGGCAATGTCGTGCAGTTGCAGCATGCCGGTGGCAAAACCACGTTGTATGCCCATCTCAGCCGCATCGACGTGCGACTGGGCCAGCGCGTCGAACAGGGGCAACGCATTGGCGCCGTGGGCGCGACGGGCTGGGCCACCGGGCCGCACCTGCATTTCGAGACCCGCGTCAATGGCGTGGTCCAGGATCCGCTGAAATTGGCGCGGGCCACTGAAACAATCGCGCTCGACACCGAAGCACTCGTGCGCTTTCAACAAACCGCCAGCGTGGTCCGGCGCCAGCTTGAGGCGGCAGAGAGCATGGTTGGTTTTCGCGGCAACGCCGAGTGATCGAAGCACGCAGAACCGCCTGAAGCCTCACGCTTCAGACCCGCACAAGGCTGCGCTTTCACCGCGTCAACCGACTGTCTCGTGTCCTGCGCACTCTTCGTCGGCTTGATGTCTGGCACCTCGCTCGACGGGGTGGATGCAGTTCTGGTCGCGTTTGACCAGGAAGGCCTGCCCTTCCAACTGTTCGGCCATCATCACCAGCCATTCACAGCGCAACTTCGCGACACGCTGTTGGCGTTGAATTCAACCGGTTCGAATGAGCTTCACCGGTCAGCCTTGGCCGGCAACGAACTCGCCCGTGTTTATGCCGCAGCAACCGATGCGGTGCTGACTGCATCAGGCAAAGAGCTCGACGCCATTACGGCGCTCGGGGCACACGGTCAAACCGTGCGTCACCGGCCTGGCGAGTTCGACGGCATGGGGTACACGATTCAACTGCTCAACGGCGCACTGCTGGCTGAATTGACTGGCATCGATGTGATCTGCGATTTCCGATCTCGCGACGTCGCCGCTGGAGGCCAAGGGGCGCCGCTGGTTCCAGCGTTCCACAACGCCTTGTTCGGAGGCAGTGGATCCGAGCGCGCAATACTCAACATCGGTGGCATCGCCAATCTGACTATTTTGTCAACCGACGGAGAAGTTGGCGGCTTCGACTGCGGTCCTGGTAATGTTCTCATGGACCTTTGGTGCGACCGACATAAGAGCCAGCCGTTTGACCAAGACGGGCGCTGGGCAGCAGAAGGTCAAATCCACCGAGCACTTCTTGCCATCATGCTTGACGATGATTTCGTTCGGCGCGCGCCACCCAAAAGCACAGGTCGGGATCACTTCAACATACGCTGGCTGGACGAAAAACTAAGTCACGCTTACACCTCAGCCGGAAACATTTCTCCCCAGGACATACAGGCCACCTTGGCAGAGTTCACGGTGCAAAGTGCAGCGACGGCCTTGAAATCCGCTTCACCAAACGGCAAAGAACTTTTAGTCTGTGGCGGCGGCGCGTTGAATGGAAACCTGATGCAGCGTCTGTCGCTTGCGCTTCCCGCTTGTAGGGTGCAGTCAACCCAGACCGCCGGCGTCAACCCAATGCACGTCGAAGCGTCGGCGTTTGCTTGGCT
>MESD01000093.1 GCA_001770815.1 Burkholderiales bacterium RIFCSPHIGHO2_12_FULL_69_20 | reverse complement strand
CCGACGCCGACTTCTGGCGCGAGGTGCAGAACTCGCTGACCGCGCTGGTGGGCGTGCACGGCGGGCGCAACGTCGTGCTGAACCCGGCCGCCGGCGTGGTGGTGGTCAAGGCCACGCCGTCCGAGCTGCGCCAGGTGGAGAACTACCTCAAGGCGGTGCAGCTGTCGATCGAGCGGCAGGTGATGCTGGAGGCCAAGATCGTCGAGGTGCAGCTCACCAAGGACGCGCAGACCGGCATCAACTGGGCGGGCTTCGGCAAGCTGGGCAACGGCCAGGTCAGCATCGGCAGCGCCGCGCCGGGCACGGTGCTGGGCAATACCGGCAACCTGAGCACGCCCGACGGCACCAGCATCGCCCCGGGCGTCAACCTGGCGGCCGGCGCGCTGGGCCGCGGCTTCTACGGCCTGGCCTTCCAGGCGGCCAACTTCGCCGCGCTGCTGAACTTCCTGCAGACGCAGGGCGACGTGCAGGTGCTGTCAAGCCCGCGCATCGCCACGCTGAACAACCAGAAGGCGGTGCTCAAGGTCGGCAGCGACGAGCTCTACGTCACCGGCGTGACCACCAACACCACCAGCAGCGGCACCAACACCGTCAGCTCGCCCACGGTGACGCTGCAGCCCTTCTTCTCGGGCATCTCGCTGGACGTGACGCCGCAGATCGACGACGCCGGCAACGTGATGCTGCATGTGCACCCCACCATCAGCGTGGTGACCGAGAAGAACAAGAACATCGACCTCGGCTCGCTGGGCTCGTTCAAGCTGCCGCTGGCGGCCAGCAGCGTCAACGAGACCGACTCGATCGTGCGTGTCAAGGACGGCCAGATCGTGGCCATCGGCGGGCTGATGAAGCACAGCATGGTCGACGAGCGCACTGGCCTGCCGGTGCTGGGTGACATGCCGGTGGTGGGCGGGGCATTCCGCCAGAGCAGCACCATCCACAGCAAGCGCGAGCTGGTGATCATGCTCAAGCCCACGGTGATCCACGAGGATGGCGTGTGGCCCGATGCACCGTCGTTCGGCGCACCGTCGGCCCAGCCCGGCGCCGCGGCACGGGCCAGGCCCTGAACGCCGGCTGAGCAGCGCAGCCCATGGCCCGCCCCGAACGCATCCGCCTCGGCGACCTGCTGATCCAGGAGGCGCTGATCACCAACGAGCAGCTGGCCGAGGCGCTGCTCGAGCAGAAGAAGACCGGCCGCAAGCTCGGCCGCGTGTTCATGGATCGGCAGTGGGTCACCGAGGTGCAGATCGCCAAGGCCGTGGCGCGCCAGCTGCGCGCGCCGTTCATCGACCTGGGCACGCGCAGCCTGCGCCCCGAGGTGGCCGCGCTGCTGCCCGAGATGCACGCCCGCCGCCTGCGCGCGCTGCCGATCGAGGACACCGCCGGCGCACCGCTGCGCGTGGCCATGGCCGACCCCACCGACCTGAACGCCTACGACGAGGTGGCGCGCCTGACCCGGCGCGAGATCGACCTGGCGGTGGTGGCCGAGAGCCACCTGCTGGCCGCGCTGGACCGCGTCTACCGCGGTGGCGACGAGATCGCCGGCCTGGCGCGCGAGCTGACCGCCGACATCGCCAACGTCGAGGACGAGATCGGCGACCTGCTTGGCCTGGGGCAGGTGACGACCGAGGACGCGCCGGTGGTGCGGCTGCTCAGCTCGATGTTCGAGCAGGCGATCCGCACCCGGGCGTCCGACATCCACATCGAGCCGCAGGACCGCAACCTGCGCATCCGCTTCCGCATCGACGGCGTGCTGCACGTGCAGACCGAGGCCGACGCCAAGATCGCCGGCGCGGTGGCACTGCGCCTGAAGCTGATGAGCGGGCTCGACATCAGCGAGAAGCGCCTGCCGCAGGACGGCCGCTTCCACGTCAAGCTCAAGACCGGCAGCATCGACGTGCGCATCTCCACCCTGCCCACCCAGCATGGTGAATCGGTGGTGATGCGGCTGCTGAACCAGAGCGCCGGCCTGCTGTCGCTGGCCAACCTGGGCCTGCCCGACGACGTGGCCGCTGCCGTGGCGCGCACCTTGAAGCGGCCCAACGGCATGATGGTCGTCACCGGCCCGACCGGCAGCGGCAAGACCACCACGCTGTACGCCGCGCTCAACGCGCTGAACGACACCGAGCGCAAGATCATCACGGTGGAAGACCCGATCGAGTACCGCCTGCCGGGCCTGAACCAGGTGCAGGTGCTCGAGAAGATCGACCTGAGCTTCCAGCGCGTGCTGCGCGCCGCGCTGCGGCAGGACCCGGACGTGATCCTGATCGGCGAGATGCGCGACCAGACCACCGCCGAGATCGGCCTGCGCGCCGCGCTGACCGGCCACCTGGTGCTCAGCACGCTGCACACCAACGACGCGCTGAGCACCCCGCTGCGGCTGATCGACATGGGCGTGCCGCGCTACATGGTGGCGCTGTCGCTGCACCTGGTGCTGGCGCAGCGCCTGGTGCGCACCCTGTGCACGCACTGCAGCGAGCCGCACACCCCCGACGTGCACGAGCACACCTGGCTGAAGCTGGCACTCGGGCCCGATGCCGATGCGGTGATGGCCGCCAACCCGTGGAAGCGGGGCCGCGGCTGCAGTGAATGCAATCAGACCGGCTACACCGGGCGCACCGGTGTCTACGAGTTCATCGAGATGACGCAGGCGCTGGTCGAGGCGATGAACGACGACGACCCGGTGCGCTTCACCCAGGCCGGGCGACGCCAGATGGCCGGCCGCACGCTGCGCCGCGATGCCCTGCGCCTGGCCGCCGCCGGTCGCACCAGCCTGGACGAGGCGATGCGCGTGGGCACCCAGCTCGAAGAGTGACCGCCCAGGCCGACTGACCCGACATGCCCCGCTTTGCCTACACCGGCCGTGCAGCCAGCGGCGCCGTCAGCGGCGAGCTCGACGGCGCCGACGCCAGCGCCATCGCCACGCTGCTGCAGTCGCGCGGGGTCATGCCGCTGCAGATCGTGGCCGCCGGCCGCGGCATGCCGGCACCTGCCGCCGGCGGCGGCCGCGCCACTCCCAACGCACTGAAGCTGCCGGCGATGTTCGCGCCCCAGGTGCAGCCGGCCGACCTGATGCTGTTCTCGCGCCAGTTGCACACCCTGCTGCGCGCCGGTGTGCCCATCCTGCGCGCGCTGGCCGGGCTGCAGGAGTCGGCCGTCAACGTGAAGATGAAGCAGACGCTGGCCAACGTGCGGCACAGCCTGGAGAGCGGCATCGAGCTGTCGATGTGCTTCGCCCAGCAGGGCGGCGTGTTCGACAACTTCTACGTCTCGATGGTGCGGGTGGGCGAGATGACCGGCCGGCTCGACGACATCTTCATGCGGCTGTTCAAGCACATCGAGTTCGAGCAGTTCATGCACCAGCAGGTCAAGGCGGCCATCCGCTACCCGACCTTCGTGATCCTGGCCATGGCCGTGGCCGTGGGCGTGATCAACACGCTGGTGGTGCCGGCGTTCGCCAGCGTGTTCAAGAACTTCGGCGCCGACCTGCCGCTGGCCACCCGGCTGCTGGTGGCCAGCAGCGAGTTCACGCTGCACTACGGCTGGGCGGTGGGCCTGGCGGCGGTGGCGGGCTTCTTCGCGCTGCGCCGCTGGATCGCCCTGCCCGCTGGCCGCCAGGCCTGGGACCACCTCAAGCTGCGCGCGCCGCTGGCCGGGCGCATCGTGCAGAAAGCCACGCTGTCGCGGTTTGCGCGCAGCTTTTCACTCGCGCTCAAGAGCGGTGTGCCGATCGAGCAGGCACTCAGCGTGGTGGCGCAGACGGTGGACAACGCCTACATCACCCGCAAGGTCGAGGCCATGCGCGAGGCGGTGGAGCGCGGCGACACCATCCTGCGCGCAGCCGTCGCCAGCGGCGTGTTCACGCCCGTGGTGCTGCAGATGATCGCCGTGGGCGAGGAGACCGGCGCCATCGACGAGCTGATGGAGGAGATCGCCGAGCTCTACACCAACGAGGTGCAGTACGAGCTGAAGACGCTGTCTCAGCAGATCGAGCCGATCCTGATCATCTTCCTGGGCGCGCTGGTGCTGCTGCTGGCGCTGGGCGTATTCCTCCCCTTGTGGGATCTCGGTCGCGTGGCGCTCAAGAAATGAAAGGCGCCGGCCGATATCCGCAATATCCCCGACGCCAGACGGCCAAGGGTGTGCCGTCCTTCTTCAACACCCCCCTGAGTCTGGAGTACTGACATGAAAAAGCATCAACTCGGCTTCACGATGATCGAATTGATCGTGGTCATCGTGATCCTCGGCATCCTGGCTGCCACCGCGCTGCCCAAGTTCATCGACCTGAACAGCGACGCCAAGGGCGCGGCGCTCAAGGGCGTGGCCGGCGCCGCCGCCAGCGCAATGACCATCAACTACAGCGGCTGTGCCGTGACCCAGCATGCGCCCACCGCCGGCAAGTGCGTCAAGGTCGACGATTGCAACGACCTGGGCACCGTGATGCAGGGCGGCCTGCCCACCGGTTACACCGTGGCCGACGGCGCGCTGGCCGCCAACGGCACCGAGGCCACCTGCACCATCACCCAGACCGATGGCGGCCTCACCGCCACGTTTGTCGGCATCGGCGCCGGCATCTGATTGTTGGCCGGGGCGCGGGCGGCGATGGGTCGCAGCGGGCACCCGGCCAGGTGGGCCGGCACGACGCCGATGTGCCCGCCCGGGGCGGTGCGCCGATGGCCTGGGCCGCTGCTGCTGCTGGCCTGGCTGTGGCGGTGGTTGTGGCTGCCGACCGGGCTGCTGCTGGCGGCCACCGGCGCAGCGCAGGCCGCCACCTACACCAGCGCGTCCACGCCCTACAGCTGGGTGGACCCCGGCGGTCACGCCAAGATCGGCCACAACACCAGTCCGTACAAGTTCACCAGCGCCGGCTGCGGGTCGGCACCGCCGACGTTGGACGATGCGATCAGTGGGCTGATTCCCATTGGCTTCAGCTTCGTCTTCGGCGGCAGTACCTACACCCAGTTGCGGGTGCAGACCAACGGACGGGTGCAGTTCAACAACACCACCTGCGGCTACGGCACGGACGGCATCGGTCCACCGCAGACCTATCCCTACGGTTACCCCGACGCCGCGATGAACACCACGATGAAGGTGTTCGGCGTGGACCTCGACCCCACCAACCTGGTCGACGTGCCTGACTACCCCAGTGCGGCCAGCAAGACCAACTGCACCAGCATCGCCCACTGCTTTGTCAGCGTGGGGCTGAGCGGCAGCGCACCCAACCGCCAGTTCGTGATCACCTGGAACCAGGTGCCCGAGTGGGTGTCGGCCAGCAAGACCAGCGGCTCGTTCAGCGTGCAGGTGATCCTCAACGAGGACGGCAGCTTCGTCTACCAGTACGGCCAGGTCGTGCACGGTGGCACCGGCACGGCCCAGGTGGGCTGGCAGCTCAGCACCGGCGACTACCAGGTGCTGAGCTTCGGCGCCGCCACCGAGCCGCCGGCCAACACCGCGATCATCTTCTACATCCCGAAGCCGGTGGCCCAGTACTGGTTCGAGGAAGGTGCCTGGGTGGCCGACGGCAGCGGCCAGGTGCGCGATAGCGACTTCGGCGGCTGGCACGGCACGGCCAGGGGCCGCGCCCAGGCCAGCGCAGACGGCTATGTGTGTCGGGCTGCGGACATCCCGCTCAACACCAGCGCCGGCGAGGTGGACGCGGTGGCCACCGGCATCGGCCTGAGCAACCCCGCGCTGAACCTGCTGGGTACAGGCACCATCGCCTTCTGGGTCAGGACCAACGGCGCCTGGTCGGGCAGCGGCGTGCTGGCGGCCCAGTGGCTGGATGCGACAACCGTGAACAACCAGTGGTTCCACCTGACACGGCAGGCCAGCGGCGCGCTCAGCTTCGTCGTGACCGACAGCACCGGCACCGTGCGCAGCGTGAGCACGCCGGCACTGAGCTTCGCGGCCGGCAGCTGGCAGCATGTGGCGGTGACGTGGAACTTCAACGGCCAGCCCGGCACCGACCAGGACCGCATCACGATCACCGTCAACGGCAGCACCACCACCGCCGCCAGCTTCACCAGCAGCGGCACGCTGGTCACCTCGCTGGGCGTGCTGGTGCTGGGTGACAACCCGAGCGGCCTGGCCAGCGGCAGCGGCAGCGTCAACTCGGCCGACGCCCTGTTCGACGAAGTGCAGGTCTTCAACTACGAGCTGTCGCTGACGCAACTGCAGGCGCGCAAGCTGCTCACCCATGGCTGCGGCGATACGGCCATCGACCACTTCGAGCTGCAGAGCACGGGCTGGTCGGGGCTCAGTTGCACCCCCAGCGAGGTGACCGTGTTGGCCTGCGCCGACAGCAGCCATCCCTGCACCGCGCCGTACACCCAGGGCTTCGTGGCCACGCTGTCGGCCAGCGGTGCGGCCACGCGCTGGCTCGCGGCGGGCGACGCCACCGTGATCGTCGGCGCCGGCCAGACCACGGCCACCAAGCGCTTCTACATGAATGCGGGCTCGGCCACGCTGTCGGCCAGCGCAGCCACCGCCGCCAACCCGGCGCGCTGCAACAGCGGCAGCGGCAGCTGCGTGTGGACGTCGGCCGACAGCGGCTTCTTCTTCGATGTGCCCAACCATGTCAGCGCGGTGGTGCAGACGGTGGCCGTGAGGGCGGTGCGCAAGAGCAACAACAGCAACGACTGCGTGCCGGCGTTTGCCAGCGTCAGCAAGCCTTTGAACCTGCGCTGCAGCTACGGCAACCCCGGCAGCGGCACGCTGCCGGTGCAGGTGGGCGGCGTGGCGCTGAACAGCAGCAACAACGCCACCGCTGCTTGCGATGCCACTGGCCAGACGGTGACGCTGGCCTTCAACGCCAGCGGCGTGGCCAGCACCACGGTGGCCTATGCCGACGTCGGCCAATTGCAGCTGACCGGCAGCTACACCGGTACCGCCACCGCGGACGACACCGGCCTGACGATGACCGGCAGTGACAGCTTCATCGCCGCACCGCAGTCGCTGTCCGTCACCGGTGTCTCGGCCGGCCCGATTCGGGCGGGGTCGAGCTTCTCGGCCACCGTGTCGGCCCGCAACGCGGCGGGTGCGGTAACGCCCAACTTTGCACGTGAAGCCGCGCCTGAATCGGTCACGCTGGGCTGGTTGCGCATCCAGCCGACGGGGTCGGGCAGCGTCACCGGCAGCTTCTCCGGCAGCCTGGGCACCTTCAGCGGCGGCAGCGCCACCACCGGCAACCTGGCCTGGAGCGAAGTCGGCCGCGGTGATCTGGTGGCCCGCCTGAGCAGCAACAGCTACCTGGGCAGCGGGCTGGGCGCCTTTGGCTCCAGCGCGGCGCTGGGCGCGCTGTACTGCGCCAACGAAGGCGGCACCTGCACACTGCCCGTGGGCACCACCGCCACGGTCTACTACGGCAACAACAGCAGCTACGCGGCCAGGACGGGTGTGAGCGGCTCGCTGGCCTGCAGCAACGCCGTCTTCGGCGATCCGCTCTACGGCGTTGTCAAA
>MESD01000092.1 GCA_001770815.1 Burkholderiales bacterium RIFCSPHIGHO2_12_FULL_69_20 | reverse complement strand
GACCATGAGCATCCGCGAGCAGGCCGATTCGGGCCGGCCCACCGTGGTGGCCGACCCCGATGGCGAGATCGCCGGCATCTACAAGGCCGTGGCGCGCCAGGTGGCGGTGAAGATCGCCGAGAAGGCCAAGGACTTCACCTCGAAGTTCCCGACCATCAAGGTCAGCAAGGACACCTGAGCGCCGCTGCCGCGGCGGTGCAGGGTCAGGCTGCCGCGGCTTCCCAAGGCGGCAGGTCGGTCGCGCCGGCTGGCGCGCTGACGGCGGAAGCCGTCGCATTTGGCGCAGGCTGCGCCACGGGGGCAACCGGAGCCGCCCCCAGCAGCTGCTCGCCCCCCAGGGCATCGATCAGCTCGCCGATCATCGGCGCCAGCTCGCCGGTGGTGATCGCCGCGTCGGCGTCGAAGCCTTCGTCGCCGTCGGCCTTGCGGCCTTCGAACACGCCGTCGAGGAAGCTGATCTTCTTGAGCTGAAGACCCTCGGTGAGGGTGAACGACACCCGGTCGTTCCAGGT
Source organism: Burkholderiales bacterium RIFCSPHIGHO2_12_FULL_69_20 (assembly GCA_001770815.1). Lineage (GTDB taxonomy): Bacteria > Pseudomonadota > Gammaproteobacteria > Burkholderiales > Burkholderiaceae_C > Pseudaquabacterium. The sequence goes on along the minus strand of MESD01000092.1, from coordinate 6,177 downwards.
CAGCGCCAGCCGCGTGGGCCGCTTGCCGGCGGCGATGTGCTCGCGGATCTCGGGCAGGTCGAGCGGATGGCGGGCGTAGCGCACCACCGGCTTCTCGCCGTCGGCGGCCTTCAGTTCGCAATCGCGGTCGATGGTGAAGGGCGTGGGCGGCTCGCCGCTGACCAGCCAGTCGGCCATCGCCGTCTGGGGTGACACGGTGGTGTTGATCAGCTGCGCCGACAGGCCGGGCAGCGCTTGCGTCAGCGCGGTCAGCGTCTCGTCGGCGCGGCTGGCGCTGCCGGCATCGATCACCAGCAGCCGGGTGGCCGCCGCAATCCACACCTTGATCGCCGCGCGCTTGGTGAAGGCCATCGGCAGCAGGTCGAGCAGGGCTTGATCCCTCAGCTCGCGGGTCTCCTTCTTGCCGGGCTTGCGGCCGGTCTGCTTCTCGATCTGGGCGGCCAGCGCCTCGACCTGCCGCTTGATCACCGCGCCGGGCACCAGCTTGGATTCGACCATCAGCTGCAGCAGCCACTGGCCGGCTATCGCCTCGACCAGCACGCCATGGTCTTCACCGCGAGGCGATACCCAGCCCATCGCGCGGGGCTGGGTGGCACCGCATTCGGCAAAACGGGCGCCGTCCAGCGCCGCTTCCACTTGCGCCACGGTGGGCTGCCAATCGGCCCCCAGGCGGTACACCATCAGGTTCTTGAACACGCTCGGCGATCCCTTGTTCGGGCAAAAGAGCGCGATTGTGCCCCTGGCGGCGCGGCCGCCGGAGCGGCGCCGCGCGCCGAGGGCGTGCGGTCAGGCCACCCCGCGGCGCAAGGGCGTGTGCTCAGGCCGTGGCAGCAACTGCGGCGGCCGCGACCACGGGTGCGCGCATCAGGTGGTCGAAGGCGCCCAGCGCGGCCTTGGCGCCGTCGCCCACCGCGATCACGATCTGCTTGAACGGCACCGTGGTCACGTCGCCCGCCGCGTAGACGCCGGGCAAGTTGGTCGCGCCCTTGGCGTCGACGATGATCTCGCCGTGGCGGCTGAGCTCCAGCGTGCCCTTGAGCCACTCGGTGTTGGGCACCAGGCCGATCTGCACGAACACGCCTTCCAGTGGCAGGTGGTGCTGTTCGCCGGTGGCCAGGTCGGTGTAGCCCAGGCCGTTGACGCGCTCACCGTCGCCGGTGATCTCGGTGGTCTGCGCGTTCACGTGGATGCTGACGTTGGGCAGGCTCTTGAGCTTGTCCACCAGCACCGCATCGGCGCGCAGCGCGTTGGCAAACTCCAGCAGCGTGACCTCGCCGACAATGTTGGCCAGGTCGATCGCCGCCTCGACACCCGAGTTGCCGCCGCCGATCACCGCCACGCGCTTGCCCTTGAACAGCGGGCCGTCGCAGTGCGGGCAGTAGGCCACGCCCTTGTTGCGGTACTGCTGTTCACCGGGCACGTTCACCTCGCGCCAGCGCGCGCCGGTCGACAGGATCACGCTGCGGGCCTTCATCACCGCGCCGTTTTCCAGCTTCACCTGCACCAGGCCGCCGGGCTGGTCTGACGGGATCAGCGCGGTGGCACGCTGGCCGTTCATGATGTCGACGTCGTACTGGCGCACGTGCTGCTCCAGCGCCTGGGCGAACTTGGGGCCGTTGGTCTCCAGCACCGAGATGTAGTTCTCGATGGCCAGCGTGTCCAGCGTCTGGCCGCCGAAGCGCTCGGCCAGCACCCCCGTGCGGATGCCCTTGCGCGCGGCGTACACCGCGGCCGCGGCGCCGGCCGGGCCACCACCGACGATCAGCATGTCGTAGGGCGCGGCGGCTGCCAGCCTGGCGGCGTCTCGCGCGGCGGCGCCGGTGTCGAGCTTGGCGAGGATTTCTTCCACGCCCATGCGGCCCGAGCCGAAGACCTGGCCGTTCATGAAGACGGTGGGCACGGCCATGATCTGGCGCTGGTTCACCTCGTCCTGGAACAGCGCGCCGTCGATGGTCACCGAGGTGATGTTCGGGTTCAGCACGGCCAGCAGGTTGAGCGCCTGCACCACGTCGGGGCAGTTGTGGCAGCTCAGCGACATGTAGACCTCGAAGTGCGCTGGCTCGGTCAACGCCTGGGACTGCTCGATCACGGCCGCCTCGACCTTGGGCGGGTGGCCGCCGGTCTGCAGCAGGGCCAGCACCAGCGAGGTGAACTCGTGGCCCAGCGGGATGCCAGCGAAACGGATGCGTGCCGGCTGTCCGGGCTCGCCGATGGAAAACGACGGCGCGCGCTCGCCATCGTCGCGCTGCAGCACGGCCACCTTCGGGCTGAGCGAGGCGATGTCCTGCAGCAAGGCCAGCATCTCTTGCGATTGGGCGCTGTCGTCAACCGACGCCACCAGCTCGATCGGCCGCTGCAGGCGCTCGAGGTAGCTCTTCAACTGGGTCTTGAGGGCTTGGTCCAACATGGTGTGTGTCCTTTGACGGCAACGCTCCGCCCGGGCGGGCCCTTGTGGGGCCAGTGGCGGAACAGGGGGATGGGGTGAGTCAGGCGTTGAGGCCTTCAAGCGCCGGGCGATGCCGGGCGCTTCGCGGCCTCAAATCTTGCCGACGAGGTCCAGCGACGGGGTCAGCGTGGCGGCGCCGTCGTTCCACTTGGCCGGGCACACCTGGCCCGGGTTCTTGGCGATGTACTGGGCGGCGCTGATCTTGCGCAGCAGTTCCTTGGCGTCGCGGGCGATGCCGTTGTCGTGGATCTCGCAGGCCTTGACCACGCCTTCGGGGTTGATCACGAACGAGCCGCGCAGCGCCAGGCCCTCTTCCTCGATGTGCACGCCGAACATGCGCGTCAGCTTGTGCGTCGGGTCGCCGACCAGCGCGAACTTCGACTTGCCGACGGCCGGCGAGGTCTCGTGCCACACCTTGTGCGCGAAGTGCGTATCGGTGGTGATCACGTAGACGGCGACTTCCTTCTGCTTGAACTCGGCGTGGTTGTCGGCCAGGTCTTCCACCTCGGTCGGGCAGTTGAAGGTGAAAGCAGCGGGCATGAACACGAACGCCGACCACTGACCCTTGAGGGTTTGCTCGGTCACTTCGATGAACTTGCCGTTCTGGTAGGCATTGACCTTGAAGGGCTGGACTTGGGTGTTGATGATGGACATGGTGCGTTCCTTGGTGGGGTTGAAAAGATCCGACAGGACGAACTTTAGTTGCAGCGCAGCATTGTGTGGTTTGATTGAATGAATGCTTGCGATTGTGATTAGCTATCGAAAGACTTGCCAACCGGACCTGCCCACCGTGGTGGCACGCGCTACATCAGCGCCACGCCCTTGATCTGGGCGAACAGCGCATCCCCCGGCTGCAGCGCCAGGGTGTCGCCACTGCGGCGGGTGATGCGGGCCAGCAGGCGCACTGGCGTCGGGCCGGCGGCCCGGCCCGCATCGCCGCCGGCGTCACCGCCCGCATGGCCCACCCGCAGTTGCAGCAGCGCGGTGCTGCGGTCGGCCTGCATCGATTCCAGCACCACCGGCAGCACGTTGATCACGCTGGTCTGCAGCGGCGCCTGGCGGGTGACGCTGACATCGCGCGCCAGCACGCGGGCGCGCACCCCCTCACCGGGCGCGGCGCTGGTCTGGCCCACCCACAGCGTGCCGCCTTCGAATTGCACCCGCGACAGGCCGTAGGCGCGATCGTGCTCGGCCACCGTGGCCGCGATCACCACGCCGGCGTCGTCCTGGCGGGCCAGCGGCAGGTCGGGCTGCGCCAGCAGCTCGGCCAGCGGCCCGGCGGCGCGCACCCGGCCGGCGTCCAGCAGCACCAGGTGGTCGGCCAGCCGCGCCACCTCGTCCATGGCGTGGGTGACGTAGACGATGGGCAGGGCCAGCGTGCGGTGCAGCCGCTCCAGGTAGGGCAGGATCTCGGCCTTGCGCGGGGCGTCCAGCGCGGCCAGCGGCTCGTCCATCAGCAGCAGGCGCGGTGCGGTGGCCAGGGCCCGTGCAATCGCCACGCGCTGGCGCTCGCCGCCCGACAGCGTGGCCGGGCGCCTGGCCATCAGCGGCGCGATGCCCAGCAAGTCGATCACGCTGTCGAGCGCGAAGCCGGAAGCGGCAGGGTCGTCGGTGGCAAGACCATCGGCTGCACGACTGCGCTTGCGGCCATAGGCCAGGTTGGCGCGCACGTCCAGGTGCGGAAACAGCGCCGCCTCCTGGATCACATAGCCCAGCGGGCGCTGGTGGGTGGGCCGCCACTGGCCGGTGGCATCGTCCTGCCAGACCTCGTCGCCCAGCGCCACGCGGCCGGCGGCACGCTCCAGCCCGGCCAGCGCGCGCAGCACCGTGGTCTTGCCGCAGCCCGACGGGCCGAACAGCGCGGTGATGCCGCGCTCGGGCAGTTGCAGCGCCACGTCCAGCGTGAAGTCGCGGCGTGCCAGGGTCAAGCGGGCGTCGATCACCGCGCGGCGCCCAGGCTGTCGCGCGCCGGCCGGTTCACCCGGTACAGGGTGACCAGCACCACCAGCGCGAACACCACCATGCCCGCAGCCAGGCGATGGGCCTGCTCGAACTCGGCGGCTTCCACATGCTCGAAGATCGCCACCGACAGCACGCGGGTCTGGCCGGGGATGTTGCCGCCGATCATCAGCACCACGCCGAACTCGCCCACCGTGTGGGCAAAACCCAGCACGCTGGCGGTGAGCAACCCAGGCCGGGCCAGCGGCAAGGCCACGGTGAAGAAGCGGTCCAGCGGCGACGCGCGCAGCGTGGCGGCGGCCTCCAGCACGCGCTCGGGGATGGCCTCGAAGGCCTGCTGCAACGGCTGCACCACGAAGGGCAGCGAATAGATCACCGACGCCACCACCAGCCCGCCGAAGGTGAAAGGCAGCCGGCCCAGCCCCAGCCATTGGGTGAACTGGCCCACCGGCCCGTGCGGGCCCATCAGCAGCAGCAGGTAGAAGCCGATCACCGACGGCGGCAGCACCAGCGGCATCGCCACCAGCGACGCGGCCAGCGGCTTGATCGCCGACCGCGTGCGCGCCAGCCACCAGGCCAGCGGCGTGCCCAGCAGCAGCAGCAGCAGCGTGCTCAGGGCCGCCAGCTCGATGGTCAGGCGAACGGTGATCCAGGTGGCGTCCGACATCGGCGGTCTTTCAAGCGCGGTTCACAGGCCGTAGCCGTAGGCCTGGATCACCGCCTTGGCGGGCGCGCTCTTCAGGTAAGCCAGCAGGGCGGCGGCCGCGGCATTCTTCGCGCCGGCCTGAAGCAGCACCGCATCCTGCCGTATCGGGCTGTACAGGTTACTGGGCACGCGCCAGTATGACCCCGTCGCCGACTTGTCGGGCAGAACCGGCCCCCTGGGCGCCTGTGTGTTCGCCCCCCCGGGAGCGGCGTTGTTGACGCGGGGCTGCCCGGCACCAATGACCTGTGACAGCGCCACGAAACCCAACTCGGCATTGCCGGTGGCGACAAACTGGTAGGCCTGGGCGATGCTCTCGCCGGTCACCAGCTTGGGGCTGAGGGTCGCGCCCAGGCCGCGGGCCTTGAGCACCTCCAGCCCGGCCCGGCCATAGGGGGCCAGCTTGGGGTTGGCGATGGCCAGCTTGGTGAACCTGCCCGATGCCAGCACCGCGCCCTGGTCGTCGGCCAAACCTGGCAGCGCGCTCCACAACACCAGTTGACCGATGGCATAGCTGAAGTTGCTGCCCGCCACGGCATGGCCTTCGGCGATCAGCCGACGGGGTGTTTCGATGTCGGCGGCGAGCAGCACCTCGAACGGCGCGCCGGCCACGATCTGGCTGTAGAACTTACCGGTGGAGCCGACGCTGGTCCTGAGCGTGTGGCCGCTGGCGGCGGTGAAGCCCGCGGCCAGTCTGGCCATCGGGCCGGCGAAATTGGAGGCCACCGCGACCGTCACCTCGCCCGCCTGGCTGTGGGATGTGCAAAGCGCCAGGCTGACGACACAGAAAACGGTCAACCGACGAAAGATGGCGTGGGTTCGGCGCATGGGCAATGATGGGGCAGGTTCGCTTGGTGTGCGCAACTGCCGCCTGGCTGCGTAATGGCGATGGAAGCCTGCAGCGGGGCGCACCACTGGGTTCGGCGTTTGCGCGCCATGGGGCCCGGAGTTCGACACCAACCGCGCCAAGCGCTTGATTTGTAGTCGGCCCTGCAAAACTCCTAACCCGTTGTTTTTAAATGACTTTCCGGCCAATCCCGATGGTCATATCCACCGCGATTCAATCTAA
>MESD01000091.1:7143-7598 GCA_001770815.1 Burkholderiales bacterium RIFCSPHIGHO2_12_FULL_69_20 | reverse complement strand
TAGCCGCTGCCATGGCTGGCGACGTCCGACCCGGCGTCGCGGGTGCGTCGGGCTTCGGAGTCGGCGCGGCTGTCGAGGTAGTCGATTTCCTCGGCCGTGAACGCCATACCGTAGACGGTCTCGCCGTCCTTCTCGAAATTGTTGTTGCGCAGCCGGCCGACGATGTTGACGTGCGAACCCTTGCCCAGGTACTCGGCCGCGTTCTCGGCCTGCTTGCCCCACAGCGTCCACTGGATCGCGGTGGATTCCTCCTCGCGGGTATCGCCCGAACCGCGCCGGGTGTTGCTGATCGCGGTCAGCACCGCCTTGGCGACCTTGCCCTCGCGACCATTGACGAATTCGAGCCTGACGGCGCCCGCCAGGTGGGCGTGACGTTGGAACACTTGAACGTTGGCCATGGCCATATCTCCTTGCGTGAGCGATCAGCCGGGCCCCGGACCGGGAAACCCTGAAAA
>MESD01000091.1:0-7090 GCA_001770815.1 Burkholderiales bacterium RIFCSPHIGHO2_12_FULL_69_20 | reverse complement strand
CTCCTTGCGTGAGAGATCAGCCGGGCCCCGGACCGGGTTGCCCTGAAAACTGATCCTCTCGCTCGGACTTCCTCGCTCCCGCCCACGGGCGGGCGGGGGGTGGGCATGGCCCCTTCCCTGCTTGGGCATTGAGGGAAGGGGTTGGGGATGGGTGGTCTTCTCAGCAGCCGAAGCAGTGAGCCGGTTTCCCGGCCCACCGCTTGAAGATCCCCCCACAAGTCCCCCTCGCAAATCGACGGGGGCTTTGTGGGGGGAGCACGGTGGGACGACTGGCGCACGGGCTGGCACCTCTCACGGGCGGCGCAGCGTCGCGGCCGATGTGCCAGCTTGCCTGGCGCAGCGGTTGCAGCGAAGCCGACCGAACGATCACGAGCGGCGGCGGCTCTGCGGCCGACGTGACACCGAGCGCAGCGAATGGCGCGGCGGTCGAGCCGATGCGAGCACTTCTCTGCACCCTTGTCTTCAGCGGCCCGGCTACGGGCTTGGCGGTGACCGAGGTGGCGATCTGGCCGGCGCCGCACCGAGCGCAGCGACCTGCAAGCCGGTCAGTTCGCCAAGTGGGCCTCGTTCGCGCGCAGCGTGAAGGAAACAGGCCCTCGACCCCCGGTCGCCGGAAAGGGCCGCGGCGTGATGACCGCCGGCACCGCCGGCCTGACCGTGTTGCGTGAGGGACGGCCGCCCGTCAAGGGTCGAGACGCTGGGCCTTTGACAGCGGCTCAACGCGCAGCGCAACGGCCTGGCCCCGCACAGCGGGGACACGCCCTGGCCCACAGAGACCTGGCATCGGCACCACCACAACCACCGACACCAAAGCAGCCACCGCCACACCTTGCTCACCCAGTGCCAACCTGGTTCTCCGTTTCGCAAGATTCGAGTATTTCGAGTAATCCTGTTAAACTCGGAATCGTGAAGACCGCCCGCAAGCCCACCGAATCCCCGCAGCGCATCGCGCCCCCCGCGCTGTCCGTGAACATCGACATCGACCCCCTGGTCGAAGTTGTGCGGCGCCACGTCAAGCTGACCCCGCAGGCAGCACGGCTGATCAAGGGCGAGTTCGCGCAGCTCTTCCAGAACCCGAGCATCCGCAGCAGCACCCGCAAGCCGACGGCCACCAAAACCGAACCGGCGTCCGACCCGGTCCTCACCACCCAAGACGCGGCCGACCTGGTCGGTGTCTCCCGCCCCTACATCGTGGCCCGCATCGAATCCGGCGACATCCCGTTGCACCAGCAAGTGGGTAACCAGCGACGGGTCCTCCGATCCGCTGTCCTGGCATGGCACCGCCAGGAGCAGACCCGCCGCCGCAAAGCACTGGGCCAGCTCGGTGCCGACCTCGACAGTGAGATCTTCGCGGGCTGAGATCCATGATTCCTGTCGTTGCTGACGCCGACACCCTGTTCGGCGCCACCACCCGTGGCCTGTTGATCCATCTCGACTACCAGGGGCTCATCCGCCTGCACTGGATCCCGCTGATCCTCGACGAGCTGAGCCGGGCGCTCGTCGACTCCGGCCGCAAGCCGGACGCCGAGTCAGCGCGCCGGCACGAACAACTCATGCGGGCAGCCTTGCCGCAGGCGGAGATCCCGACACCGCAAGTCCAGGCCCAGTTCGCCCGCGTGGCGCAGGCGATGCGCTCCGCCAAGGACGTCCACGTCGCCGCCTGCGCAGCAGCCATCCTGGCCGGTGACTTCTATCAAAGCACCCAGGTCGTCAGCCTCGTCACCAAGAACATCCGCGACTTCGGCGTGCGCAAGCTCGCCAGCCAGGGCATTGAAGTCCAGCGACCCGATGCCTTCTTGCTAGAACAATTCCAGCAAGATCCCCCAGCCGTCGCCTCGGCCTTCGCCGCTTTGCGCGCAACACTGCGCTCGGCACCCGAACCCGAACGGCTGCTGGAACGGCTTGCCGCCGATGGCCAGAGCCTGGCGGCGGCGGCCCTGCACGACGCTTGGCGACAGGGCGCCGTGCGCCTGTGACGACGAGAGCCTTCATGCATCCCTGGGCATTCCGCGCTCGCTTCCGCCGGACCGCATTCGGCTGGAAAGGCTCCAAGCTCGCGATCGAGCGCATCCACGAAGCCCTCACCGAAATCCGCGCTGTCGCCCGACAAGACGCCGCCACGGCAGCCGAGGGCGCCGTCCTGTTCCTGGAGAAACTCTCCCCTGCGTTGAGCCAGATTGACAGCTCCTCGGGGTCCCTGGGCAACGCCACCTACTCGGCTGTCCGGGAACTGGTGACCCTCATCGGCAGCGCGCCCGTGGACGCCGCCGTGCGCAAGAAGTGGCTCGACCGCCTCTTCGAGGCCATCCAGAAGGACGACCCGCCTTACATCGAGCATCTTGGCGACCACTGGGGCGATCTCTGCGCCAACACCGAACTAGCCTCCGTCTGGGCGGACCAGCTGCTGCCCACCCAGCGCAGCGTGCTGCGCGATCGGCAACGCGGCACCTACGCCTTCTTCTCCGGCACCACCCTCTGCTACAGCGCCTTGTTCACGGCCGGCCGCCACGACGAGCTGCTGGGACTGCTGGCCATGGACCCCCGGCCGATCTGGCAATACCTCGTCTGGGGCGCGCGTGTGCTGGCAGCGCGCGGCCAGGTCGACGATGCCATCGCCTACGCCCGACAGCATGCAGGCAGCACCACCAGCCTGGAGACCATCGCACGTTTCGCCGAGGAAGCGCTGCTCAAGGCAAACCGGCGCGCCGAAGCATTCGACCAGTTCGCGCTGCTGGCCAACCAGGCCAACTCCAATCTGTCGACCTTCAGGGCACTGTCCAAGAAGTACCCCGAACTGGCACCCGACAAGCTGCTGGGCCACCTCATCGCCTCGACGCCAGGCGAGCCCGGCAAGTGGTTCGCCACCGCCAAGACCCTGAAGCTGTTCGACCGGGCGACCCAACTGGCCTGGGCCTCGCCCTGCGACCCGAAGACATTAACGCGTGCCGCACGCGACCACCTGACCAAGCAGCCCGGCTTCGCCATGCAAGCCGCGCTGGCAGCGCTGCACTGGATGTCAATGGGCCACGGCTACGAACTCACGGGCCTCGACGTACACGAAGCACACCGGCTGGCCATCGAAGGTGCAACCAACGCCCAGCAGACCGAAAGGGCCCAGGCCACCATCGAGCAAGTGCTGGCACCCGACCGACCCATGTCGGCCTGGTTGCGGCGATCGCTCGGCATCACGCCATAGGCGCCCGCGACTCGGCCGCACTGACGCCATGCGCGGCCCGCGCACCGCGCTGATACACCGCAGAACGGCGACGTGAGCAAGGTGCTGTTCGATTCCGCCGATGATCGCCGAGCGCCAGGCTGGACCCTTTGCCCTCGCGATCCGGCGGATCAACCTGGACTGCCCGCTGGAGAAGAAGGAGCGCCATGCGACGCTCCGCCGCGGCCTAGATGAGGCCGCTCTCGGCCATGCTGCTGACGTCAGCACCGGCCACCACCAGGTGATCGAGCACCCGCACATCGACCAGCGCCAGCGCGGCTTTCAGCGTCTGCGTCAAGAACTCATCGGCACGGCTGGGCTCGACGGAACCCGAAGGGTGGTTGTGTGCCAGCAGGACAGCCGCTGCATTGCACCCGAGCGCGGCCTTGACCACTTCGCGCGGGTACACCGTGGTCTGCGTCACCGTGCCGCGGAACATCTGCTGCAGCGCAATGATCCGATGCTGCGTATCCAGGAACAGAACGCAGAAGACTTCGTGCTCCAGCGCGCCGATCTCCAGACGCAGGTAGTCCTTCACCGCCTGCGGCGACGACATCGTGGCGCCGCGCCGCACGCGCTGCGATAGCACGCGCCGGGCCTGATGCAGCACCTCGTCGGCACGCGCCGGACGGTACTGGCCATCGACATCGCGCACCAGCAGCGCACCAGTAGCGACAGCGTCAAAGGAAGAAGTGGAAGACAGCGACATGGCGAACTCCGGTTTGTATCGGGCGGGATTGCCCGAGACCGGAGCACCACGGCGCAGCGCAGCAGTCAGGGTTCGAAGACGGCCGCAGGCCGCAAGCGCTCGCCCGCGAGCGCGCAGACCTTGACGGCGAGCACGGCGTGGTAGCGTGGGTCGACACGGCAAGCCCACCCGCCGCAAGCATCCACCGACTCACCAACCATTTGTGTTTGGACGCCAACCGAGCGGGGACAGAGACATCCTGGCAACGGTGCATGTCGTCACTGCTTGCAAGCGCCAGCCGCTGTGGCTCGGTCGCGCGTCTGACGAGCTTCGAAACAGCTTATGTGAACTTCTGTGCCGGTCTCATCCTCCAGCGACACGAGCATCATGCCCTTGGCGGCCTCAGGCTGCCGCACCGTCACGATGCCGCAGGCCCGCGCCAGCCGGCCGTCGGGCAAGTCATACAGTTCGGCCGCCGTTCACACATCCTGAAATTCCTTGGCCAATCGACCGCTTCCAACGATTGCCGCCTTTACGTTCGAACCGATTGCGGCTCTCCGCGTGGTCCAAAACACGTGTGCCGCCCGCATGCTGCCACCGAAGTGCGGCCTTCAGACACCTGTTCGGTTTCGGGGCACGCGCTGAGGCGAGCTGGCTCATTTCCCCGTCCCACTGAGCGCACGGTGTAGCCGAGGTCGCACGAAGTCCACAAAGCTGCGAACGTTGGCCGACACCAGGCGCGCCTGCGGATAGACAACCTGGATCGGCGTTGGGCTGGGCCAGTTCTCTGCCAAGACGGGCTTGAGCTTTCCCGCGCACAGGTACTCTTGCGCCTGATAGTCGAAGAACTGCGCGTAGCCCAGGCCGCGAAGGCAGGCCAGGAGGGCAGCATCGATCTGATTGGTCGTGAACACAGTGTGGACGGGAACCCTCACGGACTTGCCGTTCACGACCATGGGCCAGTCGTTGGTACCCACGAGGCCGGAGAAGCTGACGCACGGCGCAGTCCGCAATGCCGCGACGTCCGAGACGCGGTGTGATCGCACGAGGGCGGGCGCGCCCAGGACCATGCGTCGAGTCTCCCCGACGGGCACGGCCACCAGCGTTGAGTCGGGCAACTGCGCGAGCCTCACCCCGACGTCGATTCCTTCCTCGACGAGGTCGATCACCCGGTCGAGCAGTACCAGTTCGACCCGCAACTGCGGATGCGCGATCATGAACTCGACCACCAGTGGCGCGAGCAGCGAGCGGCCGAAGGTCACCGAGGACGTGACCCGCAGTCGCCCACGGGGTTCGGCGCGGCGAGCACGCAGGCTGGCCTCGGTCTCGTCGACGGCCGACAACACGAGGCGGCAGCGTTCGACGTACTCGCGTCCTTCGTCCGTCAGCGCCATTCGTCGCGTCGTCCGATTGATGAGCCTGACGCCCAGTTCCGACTCAAGCGCGGCCAGCAGCCTCACCATGGATGGCTGCGACACCTCCATCGCATCCGCGGCGGCGGTGATGCTGCCCGCCTCGACGATCCGCACGAAGGCGGACATGGCCTTGAGCTTGTCCATGCGCGCATTGTCGATTGCTGCGATGAATGCAGCAATCAACTGCCTTGTGCCCCATGGATCGCCAGGCCCATCGCGCAGAGCATTCGACTCGTCCGCAGCCACTGCGCTGCTGGCGAATCCTCCCCAACCCCATCCTCGAAGGAACCCACCATGGCCCGCGTCCCCGTCATCGATCCGAAGACTGCCACCGGCGAAGCCGCCGAACTGCTCAATGCCGTCCAGGCCCAGCTCGGGATCACCCCCAACTTCATCCGCGTCCTCGCCAACTCGCCCCAGGCCCTTGCCGGCTTCCTCGGGCTGTACGGCGCTGCGGCCGGGTTCGCCATCGACAAGGCCACGCAGGAGCGCATCGCGCTGGCGGTCGCCGAGGGCAACGGCTGTCAGTATTGCGTGTCCGCGCACACCGCGATCGGTCGGCACGCAGGCCTCAGCAACGAGGAGATGACGCTGAACCGCCAAGGCTCGTCGTCCGACAAGAAGGCCGCGGGTGCCGTGGGCTTCGCGAAGGCGCTGAACGAACACCTCGGCGAAGTCACGGCTGCGGAGTTCGACGCCGCGCGTGCGGCCGGCCTGTCGGACGGCGAACTCGTCGAGATCATCGCTGTCGTGGCCCTGAACATCTTCACCAACGTGCTCGGCAAGGCGACTCGCGTCGAGATCGACTTCCCAAAGGTCGATCTCATGACGGGCAAGCGCGAGGCACTGGCCTGATCCAAGGAAACCCGGAACGGGGACTTTGGCCGCCCGGCTGAGGTCTCCCCCGAACCCCACGCCACCGAGGAACTGAACAACCATGGCCCGCAGCTTCGCCGACATCGCCTTCACCGATGGCGTCCGCGCCTTTCAGGACCGCATGGGCAGCCGCGGCCAGTACGCGTCCCTCGACCAGGTCGACGCGCACGGCGTCGAGCTCAGCGACCACGAGGCAGGGTTCATCGCCGCACGCGACGGCTTCTACCAAGCGTCTGTCGGCGAGACCGGGTGGCCTTACGTCCAGTTCCGGGGTGGGCCCGTGGGCTTCCTCAAGGTGCTCGACTCCCGCACCGTCGGCTATGCCGACTTCCGTGGCAACGTGCAATACATCAGTGCCGGCAACCTGCAGGAGGATGGGCGTGTCTCGCTCATCCTGATGGACTACGCCAACCGTCGGAGGTTGAAGGTCTGGGGTCGGGCCCGACTCATCGACGCGCGTGAAGACGAGAGATGGCTGGCGCGTCTCGAGGATCCTGCCTACCGCGCGCGCATCGAGCGGGCCGTAATCATCAGCGTCGAGGCCTTCGACTGGAACTGCCCCCAGCACATCACGCCGCGCTTCACGGCCGCAGAGGTCGAGGCATCAGGCGCGCAGACCCGCAGGGAGCATGCCGAGCTTCGCGCGGAAGCGGAGCGGCTGCGCGCGCCGGGCGCCAATCCTCAGGAACTCGGCCAAGGCCCGCTGGCCCTGGTCGTGACCGCCGTTCGGCAGCTCACGCCACGCGTGCGCGCCTATGCGCTGCAGGCCGCCGACGGCAGTCGCCTGCCGGCCGTCACTGCCGGGGCGCACCTCGATCTCCCCGTGGTGTTGTCCGACGGCCGCACGACGACGCGCCGCTACTCGATCGCCTCCGATCCCTCTCGGACTGACGCCTG
>MESD01000090.1 GCA_001770815.1 Burkholderiales bacterium RIFCSPHIGHO2_12_FULL_69_20 | reverse complement strand
GCGGCAAACACCTCGGGAAAGGCGCTGTCCAGCCCGGCGAAGCCCATCACCCGGTCGGCCAGCGACTGGTTGCACGACGTCGATGCACTGGCGACGAAGTGCTGCCACAGCGCCGCCGCCACGCCGCTCAGGGCCAGCACCCCGGCCAGCGCTGCGGCACTGCGCTGCGCGCGCACGCCGGGCAGCAACAGGCCCAGCAGCGCGGCGGCAGCCACCGCCAGAAAGATCAACCGCTGCAGCACGCACCAGGCGCAGGGCATCATGTCCAGCCCATGCTGCGTGTAGAGCGCGCTGGCCACGGCAGCCAGCGGCACCACCACCATGCCGGTCAGCCAGGCGCGCGGCGACAGCGTCATGCCACTTCGGCGATCAGCTCGATCTCGACGCAGGCGCCCATCGGGATCTGCGCCACGCCGAAGGCGCTGCGGGCATGTGCACCGGCCGCACCGAACACCTGGCCGAACAGTTCGGAGGCGCCGTTGATCACCAGGTGGTGCTCGGTGAAGGTGGGCGCGCTGTTGACCAGGCCCAGCACCTTGACCAGCCGCACCACCTTGTTCAGGTCGCCCACGGCGGCGTGCAGCGTGCCCATCAGGTCGACGGCGATGGCGCGCGCGGCGGCCTTGCCTTCTTCGGTGGCCATGGTGGCGCCGAGCTGGCCGACCCAGGCCTTGCCGTCGCGCTTGGCCACATGGCCCGAGAGGAACACCAGGCTGCCGGTGCGCACGAAGGGCACGTAGGCGGCGGCGGGCACGGCCACCGGGGGCAGGCTGATGCCGAGTTGGGTGAGCTTGTCGTAGACGGACATGGCGGTGTGTGGGGGGGAGGCTGGAAGAGGGCGCCGATCCTACACTGCGACCATGGCGACCGGCCCCTCCGCTGCGCCGCCCTGGGCCCCGGGGCGGGCCATCCCCCGGCAACGCAGCGGGGGGCTCAACCCCGGCTGGCGGCTGGTGCTGTGCGCGCTGGCCTGGCTGCTGGGGCTGACCGCACAACTGCAGCAATCGGCACTGTGGCCGCCGGCGGTGTACGCGGGCCTGACGCTGGGCGGCATCACGGGCCTGCTGGCCGGCTGGCGCTGGCCGCTGTGGCGGCACACCGCGCTGGCCATGGCCGCCGTGGCGGCGATCGCCTGGGGCAGCACCGGCTGGCGCGCCGACCATCGCCTGGCGCAACGACTGCCGGCGGCACTGGAAGGCCAGGACCTGCTGGTCACCGGCGTGGTGGCCACGATGCCGCAGACCGGCCCCGCCGGCACACGTTTCATTCTCGAAGTGGAGCAGGCCAGCCGGCGCGGACAGCCGGTGACGCTGCCGCCGCGGCTGGCGCTGGGCTGGTACACCCAGTTCAACGACGAAGCCTGGCTGGACGATCCCCGCAACGACCTGCGTGCCGGCCAGCGCTGGCGGCTGCCGCTGCGCCTGAAGCAGCCGCACGGCTCGCTCAACCCGCAGGGCTTCGACGTCGAGCTGATGTGGTTCGAGCAGGGCATCGGCGCCACCGGCTACGTGCGGGTGGTGCGCGGCTGGCAGGGTGCCGAGCTGCTGGCCGAGGCCGTGGCCCATCCGGTCGAGCGGCTGCGCCAGCACCTGCGTGATGCGCTGCTGCGTGAGGTGGGCGATGCGCGTGCCGCCGGCGTGCTGGCGGCGCTGACCGTGGGCAACCAGGCCGCCATCGAGCGCAACGACTGGGAGCTGTTCCGCACCACCGGCATCGCCCACCTGGTGTCGATCAGCGGCGTGCATGTGACCATGTTCGCCTGGCTGGCCGCTGCGCTGGCGGGTTGGGCCTGGCGGCGCAGCACACGGCTGATGCTGTGGCTGCCTGCGCCCACCGCCGGGCGCTGGCTGGGGCTGCTGATGGCGACGGCCTATGCGTTGCTGGCGGGCTGGGGCGTGCCGGCACAGCGCACGGTGCTGATGCTGGCAGTGGCCGTGCTGCTGCGCGGCGCCGGCTGGCGCTGGCCCTGGGCGCTGGTGCTGCTGGCCGCTGCGGTGGTGGTGACCGCGCGCGACCCCTGGTCGCTGCTGCAACCGGGCTTCTGGCTGTCGTTCGCGGCGGTGGGCTTGCTGATCCTGTCCGACCCGGCCGCCGGTGCGCCACGGCC
Source organism: Burkholderiales bacterium RIFCSPHIGHO2_12_FULL_69_20 (assembly GCA_001770815.1). GTDB lineage: Bacteria > Pseudomonadota > Gammaproteobacteria > Burkholderiales > Burkholderiaceae_C > Pseudaquabacterium. The sequence goes on along the minus strand of MESD01000090.1, from coordinate 24,201 downwards.
GGCGGCTGGTGCGCGCGGCCTGCTGATGGGCCATCTGCGCGCGCAGACGGTGGCCACGCTGGGGTTGGCGCCGCTGTCGCTGGTGTTCTTCCAGCAGGTCAGTGGCGTGGGTTTTCTGGCCAATCTGGTGGCCATACCGCTGGTCACGCTGCTGATCACGCCGCTGGCGCTGGTCGGCATGCTGGTGCCCGGCCTGTGGGCGCTGGCCGCGGGGCTGGTGCAGGCGATGGTGTGGGCTTTGGGCTGGCTGGCGCAGCTGCCGCTGGCGGTGTGGACGGCCCCGGCCGCACCCGCGGTGATGGTGGCCTGCGGCGTGCTGGGCGCGGCGCTGGCCGTGCTGCCGGCGCCGTGGGCCCTGCGCTGGCTGGCGTTGCCGCTGGTGCTGCCTCTGCTGTGGCCGCCAGTGGCGCGCCCGGCGGCGGGCCGGTTCGAGCTGCTGGCCGCCGACATCGGCCAGGGCACCGCCGTGCTGGTGCGCACGCAAACGCACCTGCTGGTCTACGACACCGGCCCGCAATATTCCCGCGAAAGTGATGCCGGCCTGCGGGTGCTGCTGCCCTTGCTGCGTGCGCGCGGCGAGCCGCGCATCGATGTGCTGATGCTCAGCCACCGCGACAGCGACCATGTGGGCGGCGCCGCCAGCGTGCTGGCCAGCCACCCGGTGGCAGCGCTGCACAGCGCGCTGGCGCCCGACCATGCGCTGCTGGCCAGCGGCCGGCCGCACACGCCTTGCCGCGCCGGCCAGCAATGGGCTTGGGACGGCGTGCGCTTCGAGGTGCTGCACCCCACGCCCGACGACGTTGCCACGGCGCGCAAGCCCAACGCCGTGAGCTGCGTGCTGCGTGTGGCCGACGGGCAAGGCCGCAGCGTGCTGATCACCGGCGACATCGAATCGCCGCAAGAGGCCGCGTTGCTGCGTCGCGGCGCCGCGGCGCTGGCCAGCAGCGTGCTGCTGGTGCCACACCACGGCAGCCGCACGTCGTCGAGCGCCGCCTTCCTCGACGCGGTGCGGCCGCGCACCGCCATCGTGCAGGCCGGCTACCGCAGCCGCTTCGGCCATCCGGCGCCCGACGTCATGGCGCGTTATGCCGAGCGAGGCATCGACGTGGTGCGCAGTGACCAATGTGGTGCGTGGCTATGGCAGGATGGCATGGCGGCCTGCACCCGCGACGTGCGCCGGCGCTATTGGCACTGGACACGGCACTGGTCGCCGCCCGGGGGTGGTGCGGATGTTGCTAATCAGCAAGGGCCAGGAGCCCCTCAACCATGAAACCATTTTTCGACGAGATGCAGACCGGCGCGGGCACGGTGCGCCCGCACTACAGCGGCTTCGACCGTTGGCTGCAAGCGCAGGCACCCGCCGTGATGGCCGCGCGCCGCGACGAGGCCGAGATGATCTTCCGCCGCGTCGGCATCACCTTCGCCGTCTACGGCGCCAAGGATGAAGACGGCGCCGGCACCGAGCGGCTGATCCCCTTCGATGTGATCCCGCGCATCATTCCCAGCGACGAGTGGGCGCGCATGCAGCAGGGTCTGACGCAGCGGGTGACGGCGCTCAACCACTTTCTGCACGACGTCTATCACGGGCAGGAGATCCTGAAGGCCGGCGTGGTGCCGGCCGAGCAGGTGCTCAACAACACGCAGTTCCGCCCCGAGATGATGGGCGTGGACCTGCCGGGCCAGATCTACTCGCACATCTCGGGCATCGACATCGTGCGCGCCGCCCAGCCCGACGGCAGCGGCACCTACTACGTGCTGGAAGACAACCTGCGGGTGCCCAGCGGCGTGAGCTACATGCTCGAGAACCGCAAGATGATGATGCGGCTGTTTCCCGAACTGTTCGCCCAGCACCGGGTGGCGCCGGTGGCGCATTACCCCGACCTGCTGCTCGAGACGCTGCGCGAGGTGGCGCCGGCCTCGGTCAACGAGCCCACCGTGGTGGTGCTGACGCCGGGCATGTACAACAGCGCCTACTTCGAGCACGCCTTCCTGGCCCAGCAGATGGGCGTGGAGTTGGTCGAGGGGCAGGACCTGTTCGTCAAGGACAACTTCGTCTACATGCGCACCACGCAGGGCCCGCGCCGGGTCGACGTGGTCTACCGCCGGGTGGACGACGACTTCCTCGATCCCACCGCTTTCCGGCCCGACAGCACGCTGGGCTGTGCCGGTCTGCTCGATGTCTACCGCAAGGGCAACATCAGCCTGTGCAACGCCATCGGCACCGGCGTGGCCGACGACAAGTCGATCTACCCCTACGTGCCCAAGATGATCGCGTTCTACCTCGGTGAGAAGCCGATCCTGGAGAACGTGCCCACCTACCTGTGCCGCGAGTCCGACGACCTGAAGCACGTGCTGGCCCATCTGGACGAGTTGGTGGTCAAGGAGGTGCACGGCGCCGGCGGCTACGGCATGCTGGTGGGGCCGGCCAGTACCCAGGCCGAGATCGCCGAGTTCCGCGCGCAGCTGCTGGCGCGGCCCAGCAACTACATCGCCCAGCCCACGCTGGCGCTGTCGACCACGCCCACCTTCGTCGAGAACGGCATCGCGCCGCGCCACATCGACCTGCGGCCCTTCGTGCTGTCGGGCAAGAGCGTGCAGATGGTGCCGGGCGGGCTGACCCGCGTGGCGCTGAAGGAAGGCTCGCTGGTGGTGAATTCGTCGCAGGGCGGCGGCACCAAGGACACCTGGGTTTTGGAGGCCTGATCACTATGCTGTCTAGAACCGCTGACCACTTGTTCTGGATGTCCCGCTACATGGAGCGGGCGGAAAATACGGCGAGGATGCTGGACGTGAACTACCAGACCTCGCTGCTGCCGCAGTCGGCCGACCGGGCCGAGCAGGGCTGGGCCGGCGTGCTGGGCATCTCGGAGCTGACTGCCGCCTTCGGCGAGAAGCATGGCGAGGTGAACGACCGCAACGTCATGCAGTTCATGGTGCGCGACGCCGGCAACCCCTCGTCGATCGTGTCGTGCCTGCAGGCTGCGCGCGAGAACGCACGTGCCGTGCGCGGCACCTTGACCACCGAGCTGTTCGAGACCACCAACCAGACCTGGCTCGAATTCAACCGCATGCTGCAGGGCAACGGCTTCGAGCGCGACCCGGCGGCGCTGTTCGAATGGGTCAAGTTCCGCTCGCACCTGAGTCGAGGCGTTGCGGTCGGCACGATGCTGCAGGACGAATCGCTGCATTTCATCCGCATCGGCACCTTCCTGGAACGCGCCGACAACACCGCGCGCCTGCTGGACGTGAAGTTCCAGGACCTGGCCGGCGACTACTTCGGCACCTGGGCCGATGACTCGGCGCCCGAGGTCGACTTCTACCACTGGAGCGCGATATTGCGCTCGGTGAGCGGCTTCGAGATCTACCGCAAGGTCTACCGCAACGTGATCCGCCCCGACAAGGTGGCCGAGTTGCTGATCCTGCGCCCCGACATGCCGCGCTCGCTGGCGGCCTGCATGAACGAGGTGGTGCACAACCTCGACCTGGTGGCCAATGAGCAAAGCACCGAAACCCGCCGCCGTGCCGGCCGCCTGCGCAGTGATCTGCAGTTCGGCCGCATCGACGAGATCCTGGCCACCGGCCTGCACGCCTTCCTGACCCAGTTCCTGGACCGCGTCAACGACATCGGCGCCGGCATTTCACGCGATTTCCTCGTCCCTGCGTGAACCTCCCACCCCCGAAGCGCCTTCGGCGCTCCCCCTCAAGGTAGCGGCCCCAGCGGCCCGGCAGAGCCGGATCCGCGGCGCCCGCTTGGATCGCACTGCGAGCGCCCGTCATTGAAAGCCCCCCGTGTCCATACATGTCGCACTGAACCACGTCACACACTACAAATACGACCGCCGGGTCGCCATGTCGCCGCACATCGTGCGGCTGCGCCCGGCACCACACTGCCGCAGCCACATCCTGAGCTACAGCCTGAAGGTCGAGCCCGAAGGCCACTTCATCAACTGGCAGCAGGACGCCTTTGCCAACTACCTGGCGCGGCTGGTGTTTCCCGAGCCGGCCACCGAGTTCAAGGTCACCGTCGATCTGGTCACCGAGATGTCGGTCTACAACCCGTTCGACTTCTTCCTGGAACCCGAGGCCGAGCACTTTCCGTTCAAGTACGACGCGGCCACCCAGCTCGAGTTGCAGCCCTACCTGGTCACTGAGCCGCAGACGCCGGCGCTCGTCGAGTTTCTGGACACCGTCGACATCAGCCGGCGCCGCACCATCGACTTCCTGGTCGACATCAACCAGAAGCTGCAGCACAAGATCCGCTACGTGATCCGCATGGAGCCGGGCGTGCAGACGCCCGAGGAAACCTTGAACCTGGCCAGCGGCTCGTGCCGCGATTCGGCCTGGCTGCTGGTGCAGGCGCTGCGTGAATTCGGCCTGGCCGCGCGCTTCGTCTCGGGTTACCTGATCCAGCTCAAGAGTGACGTCAAGGCGCTCGACGGCCCCAGCGGCACCGAGGTCGACTTCACCGACCTGCATGCCTGGTGCGAGGTGTTCCTGCCGGGTGCCGGCTGGATCGGGCTCGACCCCACCTCGGGCCTGATGGCCGGCGAAGGCCACATCCCCGTGGCCTGCACGCCCACGCCCGGCAGCGCCGCGCCGATTTCCGGCGCCACCGACGAGTGCGAGGTCGAGTTCTCGCACCACATGCAGATCACCCGCATCTGGGAGTCGCCGCGTGTCACCAAGCCCTACACCGAAGACCAGTGGGCCGAGGTGCTGAGGCTGGGTGAATCGGTCGACGCCGAACTCGATGCCGGCGACGTGCGCCTGACGATGGGCGGCGAGCCCACCTTCGTCAGCGTGGACGACCGTGACGGCGCCGAGTGGAACACCGACGCCCTGGGCCCCACCAAGCGCCTGTTTGCCACCGACCTGGTGAACCGCCTGCGCGCGCATTACGGCAGCGGCGGCTTCCTGCATTTCGGGCAGGGCAAGTGGTATCCGGGCGAGCAACTGCCGCGCTGGGCGCTGAACATCTGCTGGCGCGCCGACGGCGAGCCCTGCTGGCACGACCCGGCGCTGTTCACCGACGAACGCTTTCCCACCCAGTACACCTCGGCCCATGCCAAGGCCTTCATGACCGCGCTGACCCGGCGCCTGGGCGTCAGCGACCAGTTCGTGCAGACCGGCTACGAGGACACCTGGTACCACCTGTGGCGCGAGCGCCGGCTGCCGGTCAATGTCGATCCGTTCGAATCGAAGCTGGAAGACGAGATGGAGCGCATCCGGCTGCGCCGCGTGTTCGATCAGGGGCTGGATCATCCGGTGGGCTATGCGCTGCCGATCAAGCGCAAGGAAGACGGCCCCCAGGACACCGGAATCCGGCGCCCGCCCCCCGAGGGGGACGCTGGCCCTTCGGGCGGCCGGGCGGGCCAGCCGGGCTTCGACGGCGTGCCCGCGCTGGAGGGCAGCCGCTGGCAGACCGGCCCGTGGTTCTTCCGCGACGAGCGCATGTACCTGCACCCGGGTGATTCGCCGATGGGCTGGCGCCTGCCGCTGGACAGCCTGCCTTGGGTGACGAGCACCGACTTCCCGTACCACATCGAGTCCGACCCGTTCTCGCCGCGCGACGCGCTGCCGGCCGCGGCCGAGATCCGCAGCCAGTACGCCGCGCACGTGATCGGCGGCGGCTTCGCCGAAGGCGGCATGGTGGCGCTGCAGGCGCAGCGCGTTGGACCCACCAGTGCGCCGCCCGTGGCGGCGGCGGCCATGGCCGGTTTTGGCCGCGGTGGTGATGGCACCACACCGCCCCCGGTGGCGCTGGCTGGCGGCGTGGTGGCGCCAGACACCGCCCGCGCGCCGCTGCGCGGTGAATCCGCCGGCTGGATCACCCGCACCGCGCTGGTGGTGGAGGTGCGCGACCCACGCCGCGCCAATGGCCCCAAGGCCGAGAAAGTGGGCGAGCCCAGCGGCGTGATGTACGTCTTCATGCCGCCGCTCAAGCAACTGGAGGACTACCTGGAGCTGCTGGCCGCGATCGAGGCCACCGCCACGGCGCAGGGCGTCACCGTGGTGCTGGAAGGTTATCCGCCGCCGCGCGACCCGCGCCTGAAGGTTCTGGCCGTCACGCCCGACCCCGGCGTCATCGAGGTCAACATCCACCCCGCCAGCAACTGGACCGAGCTGGTCGAGCACACCGAATTCCTCTACGACGCGGCCTGGCTGTCGCGGCTGTCGACCGAGAAGTTCATGCTCGACGGCCGCCACACCGGCACCGGCGGCGGCAACCACTTCGTGATGGGCGGGGCGCGCCCGGCCGACAGCCCCTTCCTGCGTCGCCCCGACGTGCTGGGCAGCCTGCTGGCCTACTGGCACAACCATCCCAGCCTCAGCTACCTGTTTTCCGGCCTGTTCATCGGCCCCACCAGCCAGGCGCCGCGGGTCGACGAAGCGCGCAACGACCAGCTCTACGAGCTGGAGATCGCGCTGGGCGAGATCGAGAAGAGCATGCGGGTCTATGGCGAGCCGAGGGCCGCCGGGCCGTCCCAAGGCCCGAGCGCCCCCTCGGGGGGCAGCGAGCCCGCGGGCGAGCGTGGGGGCGCCCGGATGCCGCCCTGGCTGGTGGATCGCACGCTGCGCAACATCCTGGTCGACATCACCGGCAACACCCACCGCAGCGAGTTCTGCATCGACAAGCTGTACTCGCCCGACAGCGCCACCGGCCGGCTGGGCCTGCTGGAGCTGCGTGCCTTCGAGATGCCGCCGCACGCACGCATGTCCATCGTGCAGCAGCTGCTGCTGCGCGCGCTGGTGGCGCGCTTCTGGAACCAGCCCTACCGCCAGCAACTGGTGCGCTGGGGCACCGAGCTGCACGACCGGTTCCTGCTGCCCACCTTCGTGTGGCAGGACTTCGAGCATGTGATGACCGAGATGAACGAGGCCGGCCACGGCTTCCAGGCGGCCTGGTTTGCGCCGCACTTCGAGTTCCGCTTTCCCAAGGTGGGCGAGCTGACGGCCGAGGGTGTGCACCTGCAGCTGCGCAGCGCGCTCGAGCCCTGGCACGTGATGGGCGAGGAGGGCTCGTCGGCCGGCACGGTGCGCTATGTCGATTCGTCGGTCGAGCGCATCGAGATCAAGGTGTCCGGCCTGATCAACCCGCGCCACGTCGTCACCTGCAACGGCGTGCCGGTGCCCCTGCAGCCCACCGGGCGCACCGGCGAGTTCGTCGCCGGCGTGCGTTACCGCGCCTGGCTGCCGCCCAGCGCGCTGCACCCCAGCATCGGCATCGACGCGCCGCTGACCTTCGACCTGGTCGACGCCTGGATGCAGCGCAGCCTGGGCGGCTGCCAGTACCACGTGGCGCATCCGGGCGGTCTCAGCTACGAGAGCTTCCCGATCAACGCCTTCGAGGCCGAGAGCCGGCGGCTGGCGCGCTTCTTCACCATCGGCCACACGCCGGGCAAGCTGGTGGTGGGCAAGCCGCAGCGCAGCCTGGAGTTTCCGTTCACGCTGGACCTGCGGACGAGCTGAACCTGCCGCCTGCCGCCGGTCAGCGGGATGGGCCCGAGCAAAAAGGCACCCGCCGCAGGGCATGATGCCGGCATGCAAAGCAGCCTGCTGGCCGACGACGACCTGCCCGATGCCGCCGCCCTGGTGGCGGCGGTCACGCGGCGCGGCACGCCTGGCCATTTCGATGAGTGGCGCGCCGGCACCACGCCGGCGCCGACATCAACGCCGCCAGCCGCTGCCCCACTGCCTGCGCCGCATTGGCGGCAGTTCTTCAACACGCTGGGCACGGGCGGCTGGGCCGACCTGGCCGCCCGTGCGCTGCGCGTGCAGCACCGGGTGCGCGAAGACGGCGCCACCTACAACGTCTATGCCGAAGGCAGCGACAGCCCCCGCGCCTGGCCGCTGGAGCTGCTGCCCTTCATCGTGCAGCCGCACGAGTGGGCGGCCATCGAGCAGGGCGTGCTGCAGCGTGCGCGCCTGATGTCGGCCACGCTGGCCGACATCTACGGCCCGCAGACCCTGCTGCGTGATGCGCTGCTGCCGGCCTCGCTGATCTTTGCCCACCCGCACTACCTGCGGCCCGCACACGGGCTCTGGCAGGGCGGCCAGCCCGGCCTGCACATCGCCGCCTTCGATCTGGCGCGCACGCCGCAGGGCGGTTTCAGTGTGCTGGCGCAGCGGTTGCAGGCGCCGTCGGGGCTGGGCTACCTGCTCGAGAACCGGCTGATCATCGCGCCGCAGTTCCATGACCAGTTCACCGACTTGCGGGTGCAGCGGCTGGCCTCCACCTTCCGCAACCTGCTCGATGGCCTGATGCGCGCCAGCCCGGCCGGCGAGCGCAGCCGCATCGTGCTGCTGACCCCCGGCCCGCTCAACGAAACCTACTTCGAGCAGGTGTTCCTGGCGCGCTACCTGGGCGTGGCGCTGGTCGAGGGCAACGACCTGACCGTGCGCGGCCAGAAGCTCTACCTGAAGACGCTGCAGGGCCTGGAGCAGGTACATGTGCTGCTGCGCCGGGTGGACGACGAGTTTCTCGATCCGCTGGAACTGCGCCCCGACTCGCAGCTGGGCGTGCCCGGACTGCTGCAGGCGCTGCGCGCCGGCGAGGTGGTGATGGCCAACGCCCCCGGCGCCGGCGTGCTGGAAAGCCCCGGCCTGTCGGCCTTCTGGCCCGGCGTGGCCGAGCGCCTGCTGGGCGAAGACCTGCTGCTGCCGGCGTCCACCAGCTGGTGGTGTGGCGAGGCGGCGGTGTGGCGATCGCAGCGCGCGCAGCTGGCGCAGTTCGTCGTGGCGCCCACGTTTCCCGACAGCGGCTTCGGCCCCCAGGTGGCCGCGCTGCTGAGCGAGGCCGAACGCACCGCGCTGGCCGCGCGCATCGATCAGAACCCGGCCGCCTACACCCTGCAGGCCCGCGTGCGGCCTGGCGAAACGCCGGTGTGGGTGGCCGGCAGCACCGACACCGGCGCACAGCGTGGCCGCGGCGGGCAGCTTCAGCCGCGGGCCGCGGTGCTGCGGGTGTTTGCGCTGGCCGATGGCGAAGGCGGCTGGCGGGTGCTGCCCGGCGCGCTGACGCGGGTGGCCGGCCGCAACGCCGGCCACCCCGACCAGCCCGGCAACGCCCCCGACCCCTGGCTGCGCATGCAACACGGCAGCGCCAGCGTCGACACCTGGGTGATCACCCGCGGCGCGGTCGACAAGGCCACCATGCTGCCCAAGCCATTGACGGCCGCCGAGCTGGGCGGCTGGCACCGCGCCGTCACCAGCCGCGCGGCCGAGAGCCTGTTCTGGCTGGGCCGCTACACCGAGCGCGCCGAGAACTCGGTGCGGCTGGTGCGGTTGATGCTGGAAACGCTGCGCGAAGGCAGCGAGCCGGTGCTGCGCCTGCTGGACCGGCTGGCGCGCTGGCACGGCCTGGTGGGCACGGGCGTGCCCAGCCTGCTGAAGGCGCCGCGGGTGTTCGAGCGGGCGCTGATGCACGGCCTGCTGCCGCGCCCGGCCGGCGGCCCGACCGATGCCAGCATCGGTGGGCCCACCACCAGCGTGGCGCACAACCTGCGCAGCCTGCGCCAGTGCGCACAAAGCCTGCGCGAGCGCCTGTCGCCCGAGCACTGGAAGCTGATCCTCGAGGTGGATGAGCACTTCGAGCAGCACCTGGGCGTGGTGCTGGCGATGGGCGAAGGCCATGCCCCGGCGCCCGACGTGCTGGGCGTGCTGGCGCGCGCGGCCACCCACCTGGCCGCCATCACCGGCGCGCAGACCGACCGCATGACGCGCGACGACGGCTGGCGCCTGCTCAGCGTGGGCCGGCAGATCGAGCGGCTGGACACGCTGGCCCACGCGCTGGCGCTGGGCTTCGAGTTGAAGGTGCACCAGGCCGACGACGGCTTTGCACTGCTGCTGGGGCTGTTCGACAGCGTGATCACCTACCGCGCGCAGTTCCAGGGCCGGCGCGAGGTGCTGCCGCTGCTGCACCTGCTGGTGATGGACACCGACAACCCGCGCAGCCTGGCCTGGGTGGCGCGCACCATGCGCGACCGCCTGCGCAAGCTGGCCCGCCACGACCCGGCCTGGGCCGGCGACGTGACACGCGGCCTGGCCATGCCCGAGGACTGGCACCTGGCCACGCTGGCCACGCCCGATGCGCAGGGCCGGCAGCAGGCGCTGATCGACACGCTGCATGGGTGCAGCGCGGCGTCGCGCGAACTGTCCAACCACATCGGCCGCCACCTGTTTGCGCATGTGGCGCGCGACCGCACGGTGTGGCAATGAGCGAGAACCCGCCGTCCGACACTGGGGCGCGGGACAGCGCCGGGCCTTCGCAGTCGCAGTCGCAGTCGCAAACCCAAGGCGTGCCGCAGGCAACGCCATCGCCTGCAACCCTGCCGCCTTCGGCGCCGGTGGCGTCGACGGCCAACCCACCCGCCGGCCCGCGCCGGCTGCAGGTGACCCACGAGACCCGCTACGACTACGACGCGCCGGTGGAGGTGGCGCACCACAGCGCCTGGCTGCGCCCGCGTGATACCGAGGTGCAGCAGGTGCAGGGCTGGGCGCTGCAGATCGATCCACCGCCCGAAAGCCCGGTGCAGGAAAGCCGGGACGCGTTCGGCAACTGGCGCCACGGCTTCAGCCATTCGCACGTGCACGACACCCTGACGGTGACCAGCCGCTTCCAGGTGCTGCTGGCTGCACCGCTGCCCATCGACACTGGGCACAGCCCGGCGTGGGAAGAAGCCGCGCAGGCCCTGCGCTACCGGGCCGGCGTGACGCAGCCCGACGCTGTGGAGTTCGTGCTGCCCAGCCACTTTGCGCCGCATGACCCGGCGCTGGCCGCCTTTGCGCAAGACCTGTTTCGCCCCGGCCGGCCGCTGCTGCAGGCCGCGTTGGCGCTGATGGGGCGCGTGTACCAGCGCATGGAATACAAGCCGCACAGCACCGACGTGGCCACCGATGCCTTGCGGGCGCTGGCCCAGGGCAAGGGCGTGTGTCAGGACTTTGCGCACCTGATGATCGGCGCCATGCGCAGCCTGGGCCTGGCCGCGCGCTATGTCAGCGGTTATCTGCTGACGCACCCGCCCGCCGGCCAGCCGCGCCTGCTGGGCGCCGACGCCAGCCACGCCTGGGTGGCGGTGTGGTGCCCGCTGCACGGCTGGGTGGCGCTGGACCCCACCAACGACATCGCCGTGGGCCAGGACCACGTCACCCTGGCCTGGGGCCGCGACTACGCCGACGTGGCCCCGCTGCGCGGCGTGATCCGCGGCGGCGGCACCGCGCCGCCGGCGGTGGGCGTGACGGTGGAGCCGGTGTAGCGCTTGGCAGCGCGCGAATTCGCCGCCCCTGTCAGGCCGTGTCAGTGCAGCCTGTGCATCAACGTGATGGTGAGGATGCCGGCCGACGCAAGGCCAGTTGCAAAAACGCCTTGCTGCGGCTGAAGCCGCTGTCGCGCAGGATCGCGAAATTGCCCGCTTCCTGCGGAACCTCATGGGCGATGACGGCCAGGGCGGTGTCGATGCCCAGCGGCATCGAAACCAGTCCGACGCTGCCAAGCAACGAGATGGCGATGACGCAGGCCAGGGGCGCCGGCACGCCTTTGTAAGCAGGGTGGCGGGAACCTTCCTCCGCGTCAGGGGAACAGCGGCATGTTGGGCTCGGTGCCCTCGAGTTCGGCTTCGGGATGGTGTTGGCGCACCAGGGCCTCCGTGGCTTCCACCCGATCCCGTGGCACGTCGATCATGATCAGCACCTGACCGGCCTCGATCGCGGCCTCGAACTTCTCCAGCCGGCCGCTGGGCAGGCCGGCGCCGACCATGCCCGACATCCAGGCACCGAAGCCGGCACCGAACAGCGCGAGGCCAAGCACCGCGCCACCGCCGAGCACCAGGCCCGCTGGCGGGAACGTCACTGCCAGGGCGCCGGCAAGCAAGCCGGTGATGCCGCCGGCGGCGACACCCTTCTCCAGCGCGGGGATCAGGTCGCTGCGCTGCGCGACGCCGGCCTCGGGAAGGTCCTCCAACGCCGTGCCTTCGCGGGCGACGATGTGGATGTGGCGTTCTTCGATCCGTGCGAGCAGCAACGCGTCGACGATGGCCTTGGCCGAGGCCACGCCCGGCACCAAGAAGTAGATCCTGCGCATAGGTGGAATCCCCGCGGTTGGCTGTGAATCCTGGAGTGGAAGGCCTGACTTGCACGTGGTTGGTGATCATCGTCAACCAAGGTGCACTTTGAAAGCTATCGGGACGATACAGAAAGAAGTTGATCCCATACCCTGCCATGTATTGGATGATATGGGCCTGCGATCACAAAAGCGCAGCGCTTCCTTCAAATCCTCCAACCCTGACAGGACTCCCCCCATGACCACCTCCAATTTCCCTCACCTCAACGAACCCGCACCTGACTTCAAGGCGCTGACGACCCATGGCGAACGCAGTCTTGCCGACTACAAAGGCAAGTGGCTGATCCTGTTTTCGCACCCGGCCGACTTCACGCCGGTGTGCACCACCGAGTTCATCGGTTTCGCGAAGGCGGCCGACACGTTCAAGAAAATGAACTGCGAACTGCTCGGCCTGTCGATCGACAGTGTGTTCTCGCACCTGGCCTGGACGCAGAACATCAAGGAGAAGTTCGGCGTCGAGATCCCGTTCCCGATCATCGAAGACATCAAGATGGAAGTCGCCGGGGCCTACGGCATGGTGCACCCGGGTGCTGCTGACACGCAGGCCGTGCGCGCCACCTTCTTCATCGACCCCAACGGCATGCTGCGTGCGATGGTGTACTACCCGATGAGCAACGGCCGCTCGATCGACGAGTTCGTGCGCCTGCTGCAGGCCATGCAGACCAGCGACGCGAACAAGGTCGCCACACCCGAGGGTTGGACGCCGGGATGCGACGTGATCGTGCCCGCGCCGAAGACGCCCGATGCGATCGCCAAGCGCCAGGCCGAAGGCCTGAACACGGTCGATTGGTACTTCACGACCAAGAAGCTCTGATTTGGCTTTCGTCGTGGAGGAACAGCATGACCGTGCTCGGTGAAAGTGAGGTGCGGGCACTGCTGGAAGCGCTCGACGACGAGTACCGCGCCTGGGCAACCTATGACCAGGTGCTTGCCGACTTCGGCGAGGTCCGCCCGTTCAGCAACATTCGCGAGGCCGAGGCGCGTCACATCCAGGCGCTGCTCGTCCTGTTCGAGCGCTACGGGCTGGCCGTGCCCGCCAACCCCTGGCCCGGCAAGGTCGAGCGTTACGCCACCTTGCAGGCCGCCTGCGAGGCGGGGGTGGCCGCCGAGGTCGCCAACGGCGACATGTACACACGGCTGCTGGGGCAGACGCAGCGCGGGGACATCCTCGGGGTGCTGCAAAACCTGCAGCTAGCATCGCAACAGCGGCACCTGCCGGCGTTCCAGCGTTGCGCGCATCGCGGGACAGGGGGTGGCGCGGGTGGCGGTATTGGCAGGGGCGGGCAGCGCGTCCGGCATCGTGGCGGCGCCTGATCTGCTCGACCGTCTGGCGGTACTGCCGCAGTACCTCTGGCCGCAGCGGCTGATGACGGTGTTGGCCGGACGTGCGGCCGCCTCCAGGGCCCGCTGGTGGGTGCGCAGGGTCATCCCCTGGTTCATCGGGCGCTACGGCGTCAACATGGCCGAGGCAGCCGAGCCGGGACCCGCCGGCTATGCGTGCTTCAACGACTTCTTCACGCGCGCGCTGCGCGACGGCACGCGTCCGCTGGCGCACGCTGGCTTCGTCAGCCCGGTGGACGGCGCCGTGATCCAGTGCGGGACGATCGAGGGTGACCAATTGCTGCAGGCGAAGGGACACCGGTACAGCGTGCGCGCGCTGGTCGGCGGCGATGGTGCGCTCGCCGCCCGGTTCGACGACGGGCAGTACGCCTCGCTGTACCTGAGCCCGAAGGACTACCACCGCATCCACATGCCTTGCGACGGGCGCGTCGTGCGAATGATCCACGTGCCGGGGCACCTGTTCTCGGTCAACCCCACCACGGTTCGCGGCGTGCCCGGACTGTTCGCGCGCAACGAGCGGGTGGTTTGCCACTTCGAATCGGCACAGGGTCCATTCATCATGGTCCTGGTTGGCGCCACCATCGTCGGCAGCATCGCCACCGTCTGGCATGGCGTGGTCAACCCGCCAAGGCCGGGCATGGTGCGCGACTGGCGCTACGACGAGCGGGTCATCAGCCTGGGCCAGGGCGAGGAGATGGGTCGCTTCCTGCTGGGGTCCACCGTGATCCTGCTGTTCCCGAAGGACATGCTGCGACTTCGCGAAGACTGGGTGCCGGCGCGCACGGTCCGCATGGGCGAGGCCATGGCTGCATAGAGAGTGTGAGCGAAGCGAACCAGCTTGCGGCGAACTCGACACTCGATGCAAGCCTGCGCGGCCTGTGGCCAGCCTGCGACTCTTGCTGGCTGAGCCGCATCGCAGGGCCTGCTTTGAACGGCCAGATCAGGCCCGATGCAACGGCCATGCATCGCACTGGCGGCCTGATCGCTGAAGCGCCACCCCGCCGGCGATGCGTTGCTTTGCGCGGCGGCTTGGCCCATCATCACGGCCGATAGGTTCGTGCGGGCGAACCCGTCGCCCACCACCCGATCCGCAGGCCCATGCACAGGAGTACGCCATGACCCTGGAAGAGATGATCACCGCCGTTCAAACCGCACTGGGGGCCGAGCCCGACGGCAAGGCAGGGCCGGAGACCTGGTCAGCCATCTACAAGGCGGTGGTGCTGAAGAAGTCCGGCGCCAAGGTGGTGGTGCCCGAGATGACGGCGGCCGATCCGCGCAGCGAGAAGTCCATCGCCACGCTGGCCACCGAGGTGCAGCCGCTGGCGCGCGCGCTGGTGCACAAGGCGGCGGCGGCCGGCATCACCATCAAGGTGATCAGCGGCCTGCGCACCTTCGACGAGCAGAACGCGCTGTTTGCGCAGGGGCGAACCACACCGGGCAACATCGTCACCAACGCCAGGGGCGGCTACTCGAACCACAACTTCGGCATCGCCTTCGACGTGGGTGTGTTCGAGGGCAACAAGTACCTGGGTGAATCGCCCAAGTACAAGGCCGTGGGCGCGCTGGGCATGGACATTGGCCTCGAGTGGGGCGGCAGCTGGAAGACCATCGTCGACGAGCCGCACTTCCAACTGCGGCCAGGCTGGGCGAACGACCTCACCGAACGGCAGATGCTGGCCGAGCTGCGCGACCGCGTGGGCGGTGGCGGCCCGGTCTTCGCGTAGCCCAGCGGCGTGACGACCCTGCCCGCCAGCGGACCGCACAACGCGGTGGCCCCGCACCGCCCGCGCCTGGCGCGGTGGATGTGGCGAGCTACGCCGATGCTGCCCTCGCTGCTGCTGGGCGCATGCACCACGGTGCAGATCACCGCCGGCGACGGCGTCACCACCATCGAGCGCCAGTTCGGCTTTGCCAACATCACCGTGGCACCCGGCGCCACGCCGGTGGTGGCGGGCATGTCGACGTTGGGCTACTCGTCCAGCCCCGCGGGTGTGTCGCTGGGCTGGTCGGGCGTGCAGTTCGTGGCCTTGCCCGAGGGCTGCCGCGTGGTGCTGTGGATCCAGCGGCCCGAAGACCTGGCCACCTACCAGCGGCTCACGGCCGGCGCACCCGATGTCTGTGCACTGAACCTCAACCTCAACCTCAAGGAGAGCGTGAAATGAAGATCATCGTCACCGCGTTGTGCCTGGCCGCCCCGGCCTGGCTGCTGCAGGGCTGCGCCAACAACCAGAACATGCCGCTGCTGTTTGGCCAGAGCCACACGGTGGGCATCACCATCGGTGGCTCGACCACCGAACAGGGTGTCGACTTCACGTTGGGCTACAAGGACAAGAATTTTGCGGTGGTGCCGGTGACGGTCAAGCAGGCCAATGGCAACTCGACCCAGATCCGCTCGCAAGCCTCGCCCGGGCATGAAGACGCGCTGTCGGTGCTGGGCCAGTTTCAGGTGAACTCGGACACCACGGCGGGCAACGTGGGGCTGGGCAAGTTCTTCGCCACTGGCAATGCTGCCAAGACGCTGGCCGATGGCTTCAAGGCCAGGCTCGGGGCGACCGCAGCGTCGGCGCCGAAGTAGGCTCGGATAACGCTCGGACTGAGCCCAGGAGCCTTGATTGCCCAAGACCGCCAAAGCCGGATCGCCCGCGTGTCCAACGAAGCCGCCCAGGCGCAAACCGGCGGCGCCGGCGCGACCGCCTCAACCCAGCCCCGCACCCCGGCCCCGGGAAGCACCGCGGCCACCGGTGCGGCGCACACCAGCAACGCCGTCGACACCGGGCGCACCCGGGACACCGGAGACACCGGAGACACCGGAAACACCGGAAACACCGGAGACCCCCGGCACGCCGCCGACGCCACCCACGCCGACTGCGCCATCAACACCAGCTACGCCGGGCACGCCAGGCACACCGGCCACACCGGGCGCGCCGAGGACACCGTCGACGCGCTCCACGCCCGCGCCCACCCGAACCCGCCCATGAAAGCCGTCGATGCCACGCGGCCCGCCCGGGACATCCTCTGGGCACCGGGCAGGGTGGACGACCCGCTGGCCTGGGTGCTTTCCCGAGGCTGAGCGCCTGCTGCGCCCTGGCAGCATCTGGACACAAGACGCCAGCCGGCACTGGCCCCTAGGCTGCTGCTTGAACTTGGGCGGGGCGCTTGCCCGCCCGCATCACCACCCCAACGGCCGCCGGCCGCTGCAGGAGATCCGCTTGGCCTTTGTGCAATTGCTGATATCGGGCATCTCGCTCGGCTGCATCTACGCGCTGATCGCGCTGGGCTTCGTGCTCATCTACAAGGCCACCGAAACCGTCAACTTCGCCCAGGGCGAGCTGATGATGCTGGGCGCCTTCGGCGGGCTGGTGCTGATGATGTGGCTGGGCTGGTCGTTCTGGCTGGCCGCGCCGGTGGCGGTGGCCTGCATGTTCCTGCTGGGCATCGGGCTCGAGCGGGCGGTGATCCGGCCCATCCTGGGCCAGCCACAGTTCACCGTGGTGATGCTCACCATCGGCGTGGGCTACACCGCGCGCGGCCTGATCTCGATGATCCCCGAGATCGGCACCGAGACCAACTCGCTGGCCGTGCCCTACAAGGGCGAGGTGATCGACATCGGCGGGGCCGTCATCAGCCTGGAGCAGTTGGCGATCATCGGCATGACGGCGGTGCTGTGCGGCCTGCTGTACCTGATGTTCCGCTACAGCAAGCTGGGCGTCGCGATGCAGGCGGCCTCGCAGAACCAGTTGGCGGCCTACTACATGGGCATTCCGGTGCGGCGCATCAACGGGCTGGTGTGGGGGCTGTCGGCGGCGGTGGCGGCGATCGCCGGGCTGCTGCTGGCGCCCATCACCTTCGTGCACGCCAACATGGGATTCATCGGGCTGAAGGCATTCCCCGCGGCGGTGGTGGGTGGCTTCGGCAGCCTGCCGGGCGCCATCGTCGGCGGGCTGGTGATCGGGCTGGTCGAGGCCTTTGCCGGCTTCTACCTGCCCGAGGGTTTCAAGGACATCGCGCCGTACGTGGTGGTGCTGGTGATGCTGGTGGTCAAGCCGAACGGCTTGTTCGGCGGCTCGATGCGCAAGAAGGTCTGAGGACAAGAACACCCATGCGTTTCATTTTCAAGACCGAATACGGGCAGGACATCCAGCTGGTCAAGCACAGCGGCCAGGCCTTCTGGTATGGGCTGCTGGTGCTGGTGATGCTGGCCGCACCCTGGTGGGCCGGCGAGTACTTTCTATCGCAGATCAGCTTCGTGCTGATCTACGCGGTGGCCGGGCTGGGGCTGATGGTGCTGTCGGGCTTCACCGGCCTGGCGTCCATCGGCCACGGCGCCTTCCTGGGCGTGGGCGCCTATGTGCAGGCGGTGCTGTCGGCGGCGGGCTGGCCGTTTCCGCTGACGATGGCGCTGGCCGCCGGCCTGTCAGCCGCGGTGGGCGTGATCGTGGGCCTGCCGGCGCTGCGCGTCAAAGGCATCTACCTGGCGATCGCCACGCTGTCGTTCGGCTTCATCGTCGAAGAGGTGCTGGCCCGCTGGGAGAGCGTGACCAAGGGCAATGCAGGCATGTCGGTCACCTCGCCGCAGTTCTTCGGCGCTGATCTCGGCTCGTCGGAATCGTTCTACTTCATCGCGCTGGGCACCACGGTGCTGGTCACGCTGGCGGTGCTGAACCTGCTGCGCTCGGCCACCGGCCGCGCCTTCATCGCCATCCGCGATTCCGAGATCTCGGCGCAGAGCATGGGCATCCACCTGGCGGGCTACAAGACGCTGGCGTTTGCGCTGTCGGCGGCCATCGTCGGGTTGGCCGGCGCCTTGTATGCCCACAAGCTGCGCTTCATCTCGCCCGATCAGTTCGGCATCGTGCAGTCGATCGACCTGCTGCTGCTGGTGGTGGTGGGCGGCATCGGCTCGGTGCACGGCGCCTTTCTCGGCGCGATCTTCCTGATCACGATGCCGCAGATGATCGCCGTGGGCAAAGACTACCTGCCGCCGGCCATCGGCCAGGCCGCCGGCCTGCAGGCGGTGGTCTACGGCGTGGTGCTGATGGCCTTCGTGCTGTTCGAGCCGATGGGGCTGTATGGCCGCTGGCTGAAGATGCGCACCTGGTTGCAGCTGTTTCCGTTCTACCGCAAGGGCATGTTCAAGCGGCAGAAGTCCTATGCCAAGTCCGAACGCCTGAAGTGAGCATGGCGAGATGAACGACTCCAACCTGAACAGCCTGCTGTCCGCACGCGACCTGAGCGTGCGCTTCGGCGGCGTGCTGGCCGTCAACAAGGTCAGCTTCGACGTGCGCCACGGCGAGGTGTTCACGCTGATCGGCCCCAACGGCGCCGGCAAGACCACCGTCTTCAACCTGATCAGCCGCATCTACACGCCCACCACCGGCACGCTGCACTTCGAAGGGCAGTTGCTCAGCGACAAGGCGCCACACGCCATCGCCCAGCTGGGCATCGCGCGCACCTTCCAGAACATCGAACTGTTCGAGAACGCCACGGTGCTGCAGAACCTGCTGATCGGCCACCACATCCACCGCGGCGCCGGCTTCTGGAGCAACCTGTTCTTCACCAAGGCCTCGCGCCAGGCCGAGCTGGAGGCCCGGCTGCGCGCCGAGCAGGTGATCGAGCTGCTCGATCTGCAGCACTACCGCGACAGCTTTGTCGCCGGGCTGCCCTATGGCAAGCGCAAGGTGGTTGAACTTGCCCGCGCGCTGTGCACCGGCCCCAAGCTGTTGCTGCTGGATGAACCCTCGTCGGGCCTGAACGTGGAAGAAACCGAAGACATGGCCTGGTGGATCCAGGACATCAAGAACGAGCTGGGCATCACCGTGCTGATGGTCGAACACGACATGAGCCTGGTCTCGCGTGTGTCCGACCGCGTGCTGGCGATGAACCAGGGCGAGGTGCTGGCGCTGGGCACGCAGGCCGAGGTGCAGAGCCACCCCGGCGTGATCGAGGCCTACCTCGGCTCGGTCGACGATGTGTCGTCGCTGCGGAGGGCGGCGGCATGAGCCCGCACGGCAGCCCGAAGGGCGAATTCCCCCTCGGGGGGACAGCGCGCAGCGCCAAGGGGGCCACATGAGAGACCTTCAACCCGAAATCCTGCTCTCGCTGGCCAACGTCGAAAGCGCCTACGGGCCGATCAAGGCCATCCGCGGTGTCAGCCTGAAGGTGCACAAGGGCGAGATCGCCACGGTGCTGGGCAGCAACGGCGCAGGCAAGAGCACCATCCTGAAGACCATCTCCGGCGTGCTCGACCCGACCCGCGGCACGGTCACCTTCAAGGGTGCCGACATCACCGCCAAGGACCCGGCCGAGATCGTGCGCAGCGGCCTGGCCCATGTGCCCGAGGGGCGCGAGGTGTTCCCGCTGCTGAGCGTGAAGGACAACCTGCTGATGGGCGCCTATACCCGCAGCGACAAGGACGGCGTGGCGCGCGACATCGAGCAGGTCTACAACTACTTTCCGATCCTGCGCGAGCGCGCCACGCAGGACGCCGGCCTGCTGTCTGGTGGCCAGCAGCAGATGCTGTCGATCAGCCGCGCGCTGATGGCGCAGCCCGACCTGATCCTGCTCGACGAGCCCAGCCTGGGATTGAGCCCCAAGCTGACGAAGGAGATCTTCGAGATCGTCGTGCGCATCAACCGCGAGCGTGGCACCACCATCCTGCTGGTCGAGCAGAACGCCAACATGGCGCTCAACGCGGCCGACTACGGCTACGTGCTGGAGAACGGCCGCATCGTGATGGAGGACCGCTGCGAGGTGCTGCGCGAGAAGGAAGACATCCGCGAGTTCTACCTCGGCATGAAAGACACCGGCGTGCGCGGCGAGCGGCGCTGGAAGAAGAAAAAGACGTGGCGATGAAGCCGATGCGGCCTCACGTCTTCACCGCTGATTCGCAGGACATTCGATGACCTCTCTCGCCTCCCCGATCATCACCGCGCGCCGCCCCGGCTGGGTGGTCGAACCACTGCCTTTCGACACCGTGCCCAAGCTGTTCTGGCAGCGCGTCGAGGAACTGGGCTCGGCGGTGATGATGCGCCAGAAGGACTTGGGGCTCTGGAAGGCCTACAGCTGGGCCGAGGTGGGCGACATCGTCACCGAGATCGGCGCCGGCCTGGTCAGCCTGGGCTACCAGCCGGGGCAGGTGGTGTCGGTGCTGGCCAACACCTGCCGCGAATGGGTGTGGGCCGACCTGGCCGCGCAAAGCATGGGCGGTGTGTGCAACGGCATCTACCCCACCGATGCCGCCGCGCAGGTGGAATACCTGTGCAGCGATTCGAGCAGCGTGTTCCTGTTCGCCGAGGACGACGAGCAGCTCGACAAATACCTTGAAGTGCGCGATCGCCTGCCGCTGCTGCGCAAGGTGATCGTGTTCAACATGGAAGGCCTGTCCAAGCTGGACGAGCCCGACGTGATCAGCCTGGACGCGCTGCGTGCGCTGGGCCGCGGCCAACTCAAGCTGAATCCGCGGCTGCTCGACGACCGCCTGGCCACCCGCAGCCCGACCGACGTGGCGGTGCTGGTCTACACCTCGGGCACCACCGGCCGGCCCAAGGGCGCGATGATCACCCACCGCAACATCTGCGCGTCGCTGGCCGGCGGCAGCAGTTCGCTGTTCGAAGGCATGGCGATGGGGGGCGAGCGGGTGGCCTTCCTGCCGCTGTGCCACATCGCCGAGCGCCTGATCGGCGAGTACGTGGCGATCTACCGCCGCGAGACGGTCAACTTCGTCGAGAACCCCGAGACGGTGTTCGAGAACCTGCGCGAGGTGCAGCCCAAGGTGTTCTTCGCCGTGCCGCGGGTGTGGGAGAAGGTGTTCTCCACCGTGGCCATCACCATCAAGGAAGCCGGCAAGCTGCAGCAGCTGGCCTATGGCTGGGCGGTGGGCGAGGGCATGAAGCTGGTCAAGCACATCGAGGCCCGCACCGAGCCGAGTGCGATCGAACGCGCCCGCTACTGGCTGGCCCGCACGCTGGTGCTGAACAACGTGCGCCGCATGGTCGGGCTGAACCGGGTGGAGCTGGCGCTGACCGGCGCCGCGCCGATCTCGCCCGAGCTGATCCGCTGGTACCTGGCGCTGGGCATCCCGCTGCGTGAAGGCTGGGGCATGACCGAGACCACCGGCGGCGGCACCGTCACGCCGCTGGGTGCCAGCAAGCCCGGCAGCATCGGCCAGCCGGGGCCCGGGGTGGAGTTGCGCATCAGCGAGCAGGGCGAGATCCTGATGCGCGGCCCCAACGTGTTTGCAGGCTACCTGAACCTGCCCGAGAAGACCGCCGAGACCATCGACGCCGACGGCTGGCTGCACACCGGCGACGTGGGCCGGGTCGACGACGAAGGCTACTTCTACATCACCGACCGGATGAAGGACATCATCATCACCGCCGGCGGCAAGAACGTGACGCCCAGCGAGTGGGAGAACCAGCTCAAGTTCAGCCCCTACGTGACCGATGCGGTGGTCATCGGCGACAAGCGCGCCTACCTCAGCTGCCTGGTGATGATCGACGAGGACAACGTGGTGCAGTGGGCGCAAGAGCGCGACGTGCAGTTCAGCGACTTCAAGAGCCTGTGCCGCAGCCCCGAGGTGACCGCGCTGATCGGCGAAGAGATCGAGAAGGTGAACAAGCAGTTCGCCCGGGTCGAGCAGATCAAGCAGTTCCGCCTGCTCGAACAGCGCCTGACCGCCGAGGACGAGGAGCTGACGCCGACGATGAAGCTCAAGCGTTCGCTGATCAACCGCAAGTACGCCGAACTGATCGAATCCATGTACCCGTCAAAGGCAGCGGCCTAGACACCGCCGCCTCGTCGGGCGGCGGTTCAAGCCGCCGCCCGCACCCCGCCAGCGCGCCACTGCGCCATCAGCCGCTCCCACTTTGGCCGCACCGCCGCCAGGTGGCGGGCCTTCACGTGGCCGTAGCCGCGGATGTCCTCGGGCAGGCGGGCAATCTCCGTCGCGCTGTCCAGATTGCCGGCGTTCAGGCCACGCAGCAGTTCCTCGATGGTCTGGCGGTATTCAACGATCAGCGCACGCTCGGTGCGGCGCTCTTCGGTCTTGCCGAAGACGTCCAGCGCGCCGCCGCGCAGGCCCTTGAATCGGGCCAGCAGGCCCAGCGCGCTGCGCATCCAGGGGCCGAACGCTTGCTTGATTGGCTGGCCCTGGGCATCGGTCTTGCCCAGCATCGGCGGCGCCAGGTGGTGCACCACCTTGTAGTCCTTGCCCAACTCGCCCTCGAACATGCCGGCGATCTGCGCGGTGAAGGCCGGGTCGGTGTGCAGCCGGGCCACCTCGTACTCGTCCTTGTAGGCCATCAGCTTGAACAGGTAACGCGCCACCGCCTCGGTCAGCCGGCTGCTGTTGAGCGCGCCCTCGGCCTGCCGCACGCTGGCGACGAAGGCCGCGTAGGCCTGGGCATAGGCGGCATCCTGATAACCGGTGAGGAAGTCAACCCGCTTGCTGATCATCTCGTCGAGCGACGGCTTCTTGACGAACTGGATCACCTGAGCGGCCTGGTCGGGCCGCGAGCCCGATGTTCCGGCCTGGAACAGCGCTTGCACCGCCGCCAGGTCGTGCGCGCAGCGACGGCCCCACTCAAACGCGGCCTTGTTGTTGTCGACCTGCGTGCCGTTGAGTTCGATCGCGCGCAGCAGCGCGGCCTGGCCCAGCGGCACCCGGCCCTTCTGCCACGCAAAACCCAGCAGCAGCGGGTTGGCATAGATGCTGTCGCCCAGCAACTGCACCGCCACCTGTTCGGCGTCGAACAGGCCCAGGTGATCACGCCCCACGGCGGCCACCAGCGCGGCCTCGCAGCCGGCGGTGGGGGCTTGCCAGTCGGCGTTTGTCACGAAGGCGGCGGTCGGCGTGGCGTGGTTGTTCAGCGCCACGTAGGTGGTGCCTTCGCGCATCAGCGACAGCGTGGCGGCGCCGGCGGCCACGATGCCGTCGCAGGCGATCACCAGATCGGCCTTGGCGGTGTCGACCTTGGTGGTGTGGATGGCCTCGGGCGTCTGCGCGATCTGGATGTGGCTCCAGGTGGCGCCGCCTTTCTGCGCCAGCCCGGCCGAGTCCTGCGTGACCACGCCCTTGCCTTCGAGGTGAGCGGCCATGCCCAGCAGCTGGCCGATGGTGATGACCCCGGTGCCGCCCACGCCGGCCACCACGATGCCCCAGGCGCGGTCCTGCCCCAGCGCATTGATCGGCACCGGCAGCAGCGGCTGCGGGATCGCCGGCAGCGCGAACGGATCGGCCCGCTGCGCCTTCTTGGGCTTCTTCAGCTCGCCACCCTCGACCGTGACGAAGCTGGGGCAGAAGCCCTTGGTGCAGGAGTAGTCCTTGTTGCAGGTGTTCTGGTTGATGCGGCGCTTGCGGCCGAACTCGGTCTCGATCGGCTCCACGCTCAGGCAGTTGCTCTGCACGCCGCAATCACCGCAGCCTTCGCACACCAGCTCGTTGATCACCACGCGCTTGGCCGGGTCGACCATCTTGCCGCGCTTGCGGCGGCGGCGCTTCTCGGTGGCGCAGGTCTGGTCGTAGATCAGGATAGTGCAGCCGGGCACCTCGCGCAGCTCACGCTGCACCGCATCGAGCTCGTCGCGGTGGCGCACCGTGGTGCCCGGCGCCAGGCGCAGCGCGGCGTTGTATTTCTCGGGCTGGTCGGTGACGATCACGATCTGCCGGGCGCCTTCGGCCTCGAGCAAGCGGGTCATCTGCGGCACGGTCAGGATGCCGTCGATCGGCTGGCCGCCAGTCATTG
>MESD01000089.1 GCA_001770815.1 Burkholderiales bacterium RIFCSPHIGHO2_12_FULL_69_20 | reverse complement strand
CCCATGTAGTAAGCCTACATTCACCGATGTGAAGAAACGTTGCCGGCCGGCAACGGCCGCTTGGTGTTTTCCCGCATTTTGAAGACCGGAGCAGTGCTTGCCTCTTGGGAAAGCGGCGTTACGGGCGAGTTTCAGGGTTTGTGTGTGCTTGGCAAAGAATCTAGTTTTAGTACAAACTCGTGCCGCAATCATTTGAAGATCCGGGTGGTGAGTGCGTCACGGGCGTGCCGAGCCGCCAACCCGGGGTGGACGGGCATGAGGAGACATCCAATGAAGACTTCCGCGACCAATCGCAGCCGCGCCCCGCAGGGCCGCCGCTTTGGGTTCGACGTGCGGCCGGTGGCCGCGGGCTGCGCGGTGCTGCTGATGGGCGCCAGCGAGATGGCGCTGGCCCAGCAGGCCACGCAAGAGGTGGTGGTGACCGGCATCCGGCGCGGCATCGAAAGCGCCATCTCGGTCAAGAAGAACGCCGACTCGATCGTCGAGGCCATCTCGGCCGAGGACATCGGCAAGCTGCCCGACACCAGCATCGCCGAGTCGATCGCCCGCCTGCCCGGTGTGGCCGCACAACGCACGGCCGGCCGCGCCTCGCAGATCAGCATCCGGGGCATGGCGCCCGACTTTTCGACCACGCTGCTCAACGGCCGCGAGATCGCCTCCACCGGCGACAGCCGCAGCGCCGAGTACGACCAGTTCCCGTCCGAGCTGGTCAACGGCGTGACGATCTACAAGACGCCCGACGCCAGCCTGATCGGCCAGGGCCTGTCGGGCACGGTGAACATCCAGTCGGTTCGCCCGCTCGACGTGGGCAAGCGCACCGTGGCCGTCAACTACCGCAAGCAGAAGCTGGGTGTGGGCTCGGTGGCCGAGGGTGATGGCTACCGCGCCAGCCTGTCCTACATCGACCAGTTCGCCGACCGCACCATCGGCATCGCGCTGGGCTTTGCCCGCCTCGACGAGACCGGCGGCACCAGCACGCGCACCGACAACTGGGGTGGCGGTCGCTACAACACCGTGACGAACGTCGGTAACGGCAGCAAGCCCGACCCGGCCGATCCCACCAAGACCGTCGATGACTGCAAGCCAGGCGTCGACGCTGGTTGTTACAACGTGCCCTACAACGGGTACGGCCTGTTCGCCGACCAGACCACCCAGACCCGCGACGGCGCGATGGCGGTGCTGCAGTACAAGCCCAACAAGAACTTCTCCAGCACGCTGGACATCTTCTATTCGAAGTTCGACCAGGTGAAGGCCACCAAGGGCCTGCAGATGCCGCTCAACGACTCGTGGGCGGGCGGCGCCTACGACCAGCCGGGCCAGTTGCTGAGCCCGGTGGTCAGCGGCAGCAACGTCACCTCGGGCTCGTTCAACAACGTGCGCTCGGTGGTGCGCAACGACGCCGAGTCCACCCTCGACAAGGTGACCTCGATCGGCTGGAACAACAAGCTGACGCTGGACAACCAGTGGACGCTCAACGCCGACCTGAGCCACTCCAAGAGCACCCGCTCCGGTGGCATCGTCGAGGTGTATGCCGGCACGCCGCAAGCCACGCTGGGCACCGCCGCGATGGACACCGTGGCGTTCACCAATGCCGGGCTGTTCACCCCGACGCTGAACTACACCGACCGCGACCTGATCAAGATCACCGACGTACAGGGCTGGGGCGGTGGCACCGGCTCGCCGCAGGCCGGTTACTCGAAGCTGCCCAACGTCAAGGACCAGTCTGACGCGCTGCGCTTCTCGGCCAAGAAAGACCTGGCCGACAACGGCTGGATTGCCGCCGTGGAGGCCGGGCTCAACTACCAGAAGCGCGAGAAGACCCGTGCCTTCGTCGAAGGCCGACTGGTGGTGGCCGGCGACACCACCGGCCTGGGCTCGGTGGCCATTCCGGGCTCGAGCAACCTGTCGTTCCTGGGCGTGACGGTGCCCACCTTCGACCCGCTGGCGATGATCGGCAACGGCCTGAACGTGGTCGGCAAGCTGCACCCGGACATCTACAACAAGGACTGGACGGTGCACGAGAAGGTGACCACCGGCTTCATCCGCGGCGACATCGACCGCCAGCTGTTCGGCTATCCGGTGCGCGGCAACGTGGGTCTGCAACTGGTGCATACGTCGCAGGACTCGAACGCCTTCAACGTCGATCGTGATACGTCCTCTTGCCAGAATGACCAGACATGCCCCGCCGCAGGGATCTCTCAGGGCACCAGCTACTACGACGTGCTGCCCAGCCTGAACCTGGCCTTCGACATCGGCAATGACCAGGTGGTGCGCTTCGCGCTGGCTCGGGTGATGGCCCGGCCGACGCTCAACGACATGCGTGCCAGTACCGGCTTTGGCTACAACACGAACGACGCCATCCTGAAGGGCGACGCGGGCAACCCCTACCTGAAGCCCTTCCGTGCCAACGCGCTGGACCTGTCCTACGAGAAGTACTTCGGCACCAAGGCGTATGTCGGTGCCGCGGCGTTCTACAAGGACTTGTCAACCTACATCCTGAAGCAGGACGTCATCACCAATTTCACCGGCCTGATCACGCCGACGACCTACAACCCAGGCGGCAACGTCATCGGCCTGCTGAACCAGCCGATCAACGGCAGCGGCGGCAGCATCCAGGGCATCGAGTTGAGCGCCTCCGTGCCGTTCAACATGGTCGCCAAGGCGCTCGACGGCTTCGGCGCGCAGTTGAGCTACTCGTACACCGACAGCTCGGTGACCTTGCCGGTGAGCGCCTTCGCGGTCGACGGCGTCAGCACCGCGAAGATCAACCTGCCCGGCCTGTCCAAGGAGGTGGCTGGCTTGACGTTCTATTACGAGAAGGGCGGCTTCAGCGCCCGGGTGGCCTCGCGCTTCCGCTCCGACTTCGTCGGTGAGGTGGCTGACTTTGCCGGTGATCGTCGCCTCACCTACATCAAGTCCGAGACGATCACCGACCTGCAGCTGAGCTATGAGTTCCAGGGCGGGCCGGCCAAGGGCTTGTCGCTGCTGCTGCAGGCCAACAACCTGACGGACACGCCGTACGTGCGCTATCGCGACACCTATGCCAACGAGATCGAGCGCAAGAAGTTCGGCAAGACCTACCTGTTCGGCCTGAACTACAAGCTCTGATTCCCGGCGCAGCGGTGTTGCGCTCACGCCCCTGTCGGCTGGCCGCCGTCAGGGGCGTTTTCCGTCTTGGCGCATGATCGTGGCCGTGCGGCCCGGCCGGCCTTCGTTTCCTCGGTGAGACCTACATGGACAACAAGCTGATCGACACCATCGTCATCGTCGGGGGCGGCACCTCGGGCTGGATGACCGCGGCTGCCCTGGCCAAGGTGCTGCGCGGCAAGTACAAGATCCAGGTGGTCGAGTCCGACGAGATCGGCACCGTGGGTGTGGGCGAGGCCACCATCCCGATGATCCGGCGCTTCAACCAGGTGTTGGAGATCGACGAGGACGAGTTCCTGCGCGAGACGCAAGGCACCTTCAAGCTCGGCATCGAGTTCGTCAACTGGGGTCGCCCCGGCGAGCGCTACATGCACGGTTTCGGCGTGTTCGGCCAGGACTTGTGGACGGTGGGCTTCGACCAGTACTGGCAGCGCATGCACCAGGCCGGCAAGGCACTCGACCTGGAGGCCTACTCGATCAACCGCATGGCCGCGCGGGCCAACAAGTTCATGCGTGCGCAACCCGATCTGGGCAATTCGCCGCTGGCCGACATCGTGCATGCCTTCCACTTCGATGCCAGCCTCTACGCCCGATACCTGCGCCGCTACAGCGAGGCACTCGGCGTGCAGCGCATCGAGGGCCGCATCGTCGACGTGTTGCTGCGCGGCAGCAACGGCCATGTCGATTCGCTGCAACTCGACGACGGCCGGCGTGTGGCGGGCGAGTTGTTCGTCGACTGCTCGGGCTTTCGCGGCCTGCTGATCGAGCAGACGCTCCAGACCGGCTACGAGGACTGGACGCACTGGCTGCCCTGTGACCGGGCGGTGGCCGTGCCCTGCGAATCGGTGTCCGAGTTGCTGCCCTACACCCGATCCACCGCGCACCAGGCCGGCTGGCAATGGCGCATTCCGCTGCAGAACCGCATCGGCAACGGCCATGTCTTCTGCAGTGCCTACATCAGCGAGGACGAGGCCACCGCGGTGCTGATGGCCAATCTCGATGGTGCGCCGCTGGCCGAGCCGCGCACGCTGCGCTTTGCCACCGGCATGCGACGCCAGGCCTGGAACCGCAACGTGGTGGCCGTGGGGCTGGCGGGTGGTTTCATGGAGCCACTGGAATCGACCAGCATCCACCTGGTCCAGACCGCCATCGCGCGGCTGCTCGCCTTCTTTCCCGACCGCA
Organism: Burkholderiales bacterium RIFCSPHIGHO2_12_FULL_69_20; assembly: GCA_001770815.1. Taxonomy (GTDB): domain Bacteria; phylum Pseudomonadota; class Gammaproteobacteria; order Burkholderiales; family Burkholderiaceae_C; genus Pseudaquabacterium. The sequence continues at coordinate 12,765 of MESD01000089.1, read as the reverse complement.
GCTTCAACCCGCTCGACATCGACGAGTACAACCGCCAGAGCCGCTTCGAGTTCGAGCGCATCCGCGACTTCATCATCCTGCACTACCACCTCAACCAGCGCGAGGACGCGCCGTTCTGGCAGCACTGCCGCGAGATGGAGATTCCCGCCACGCTGCAGCAGAAGATCGACCTCTACCGCGCTCACGGCCGCATCGTGCGCGAGGGCAGCGAGCTGTTCGCCGAGGTCGGCTGGTTGCAGGTGATGCACGGCCAGGGCCTGCGTGCGCAGGGCCACCACCCGCTGGCCAGCCTGATCACAGAGCCCGAGGTGGCCGAGTACCTCGACAACGTCAGCGGTGTGATCGGCAAGTGCCTGCAAGTGATGCCCGGCCACGCCGAGTACGTGGCGCGCCACTGCGCGGCGCCAGCGGCGCGGCGATGACCCTGCCCGCTGGCATCACCCGGCGCCCGCTGCTGCTGTCGGGCGTCTGGGGCCTGGCGGCGGCGGTCGGCGCGCTGCAGTTGCCGGCGTCGGCGCAGGCTGCCGCAGCCCTGTGCGGCGACGCCCCGCCCCCCGCCTGCCCGGGTGCCGACCAGCCGCCGCTGGTGCACACCTGGCTGCTCGATGGCCGCCGCGACGGCCCATCGCCCGATTGCGGTGGCCTGCGCAGCCGCGATGTCGAGTTGTTGGTGCGGGTGGTGGGCAGCTACAGGGCGCCGGGCGAGATCGACCGGCAGCTGGCGCGCCTGGGCGCGGTGTCCGCGCAGGCAGGCATGTCGTACTGGTCGTTCACTGAACAGCGGCGGCAGGTGCTGATCCGCGAATCGATCGCGATCGACAGCCTGACCAACCCCCAGCGTCGCGCCGATTTCAGCGTGGCCGAGCTGCGCAGCGGCACCGAGCTGGTGTTCCTGCAGACCGACAACCGCTCCGGCAAACCGGTGCCCTACGGCCTGACCCTGCTGCAGGCCACGCCGCAGGCCTTCACCGTGCGCATCGAGAACCTGGCCGACATCCGCCTGCTGGGCCTGCTGGTGGTGGGCGTGCGCGAAATGCAGTGGGTGGCCACCCTCGATCGCCAGGGCCCCGGCCTGTGGGGCTGGCGCAGCCTGCTGGGGCTGCAGCGCCTGCGGCTGGGGCGCGACGAGCAGCACCGCCTGTCCAACCTGGCGCGCTGCGTGGCCTACTTCGATCAGATGGCCGGACGGCACACCGAGCTCGAGCATTACCGTTGAGCACGGACGCAGCGGGCCATGGGTCGTGCACGGGCTCAACAGCGCAGGCGGCGCGCCGATAAGGGATCACGGCGCCCGCGTTCTGGCGGCGCCTTGCCCCCCGATCGGCGCCTGTGGCGCCGGCCATCAACCGGAGCTTCAGCACCATGATCCCGTCATCGACCCGCAGCCTGGCCGCCCTGGCCACCGCCGCCCTGCTGGCCGCATGCGCCACCCCGCTCGAGCCAGCCGAACCCGACGGCCCACTGCGCAAGGAGCTGGTGTGGGCCGTCACCGACGGCGCCGAGCTGATCAAGTTCAACGCCGGCCAGCCGCGCCGCGTGCTGGCGCGTGTGCCGGTGACCGGGGGCGTGGTGGGCGATCCGCTGGTGGGCATCGATTACCGGGTGTCGCGGGGCGTGCTGTTCGCGCTGTCGGCCCGCGGGCGGCTGTACACGCTGGACACGACCAGCGGCCGCCTGCATGCCGTGAGCAGCGGCGCACCGCTGCCCTTGACCGGCCGGGCGGCGGGCTTCGATTTCAACCCGGCGGCCGACCGCATTCGGGTGATCGCCGACAACGGCCAGAACCTGCGCCTGCACCCCGACACCGGGGCGCTGGCCGCCACCGACCCGCCACTGGCCTATGCCCCCGGTGATGCGCGTGCCGGCCACGCACCGCAGGCGGTGGCGGCGGCCTACACCTACCACCCCAGCAATCACAAGCTGACCACCAACTACGCCATCGACCGCGCCGCCGGCACGCTGCTGATGCAGGGCAGCGCCGAGGGCGTGGCGCCGGTGGTCTCGCCCAACACCGGCCAGCTGCGCAGCGTGGGCGCGCTGGGCACCGGGCCGGTGGACGATGCGGCCTTCGACATCGCCGATGTCAAGAACACCCCGCTGGCCGCGCTGCGCCAGCACGGCCGCACGCGGCTGTACCTGCTGGATCTGCCCAGCGGCCGGGCCAGCCTGCTGGGCACGGTGGGTGATGGCCGGCCGCTGGCGGGTCTGGCGATCGAGCCCTGATCCGCCGGCCGCGTTGTCGGCCCAGTTGTCGGCAACCCCGGCCGCTGAGATAGGCTGCAGGGTTGCGACACGAGAGGCCCCGCATGAAGACCTACAACATCGAGATCCAGAAAGTGAAGGCCATGGCCCATGGCCACGGCCTGATCCACGCCCGCATCGACGCGCTGGTGCAGCCGCAATCGGCGCGCCGCGGTGCCGACGACGACGGCAGCGAGCCGCACACCGTGCTGAGCATGAGCGAAGAGACGGCGCGTGTGATGCTGCTGCTGTTGAAGGCGCAGCTGGCCGAGTTCGACAAGCGCAAACCCAAGAGCCGGTTCTGACACGCCGCGCTCTGCTTGCCCCCATTGCCGGCGGCGCGCCTGCCAGCCGGCTGCCGGTGGGCGATGCCCGGCCGCAACCGAACCCCGGGCTTGGCGATGCAGGCTGACTGGTTTCAACTCGCGGTCTGTGCGCTCGCCATCGCCTATGCCGGCGCCCGGCTCACGCAGCTGGCCGATGCCATCGGCACGATGACCGGCATGTCGGGCTCGTGGGTCGGCGTGCTGCTGCTGGCCGCGGTGACGTCGCTGCCCGAGCTGGCCACCGGCATCAGTGCCGTCACGGTGGCGCATGCGCCCAACATCGCGATCGGCGATGCCCTGGGCAGCACCGTCTTCAACCTGGCGCTGCTGGTGCTGCTCGACGTGCTGCACCGGCCCGAGTCGATCTACAAGGCCGCCAGCACCGGACACATCCTGTCGGCGGCGTTCGGCGTGGTGCTGCTCGGTGTGGTCGGCGTCAGCGTGCTGCTGTCGCAGGAACAGGTGCTGCCCCGGCTCGGCACCGTCGGCATCTACACCCCGCTGCTGGTCGTGCTGTACCTGCTGGCGATGCGCAGCGTGTTCTCGTACGAGCAACGTGCCGCCAACCAGGGCCAGCGGGTGGACACCACGCATGACGCCGCCCAGCGCCTGCGGCTGCGCAAGGCGGCGCTGCAATTTGGTTTGTTTGCCGGCGTCGTGACGGTGGCCGGGGTCTGGCTGCCCATCGTGGGCGGCCGCATTGCCGACGAGATGGGCTGGTCGCGTACCTTCGTGGGCACCTTGCTGATCGCCGGCGCAACCTCGTTGCCCGAAGTCGTGGTGACCCTGGCGGCCTTGCGCCTGCGGGCGCTGGACATGGCGATCGGAGGCTTGTTGGGCAGCAACCTGTTCGACATCCTGATCATCGCCATCGACGATGCCTTCCACGCCAAGGGGCCGATCCTGGCCGATGTGTCGCCGGTGCATGCCGTGACGGCGTTCTCGGCGGCGATGATGTCCGGGGCGGTGATCATCGGGCTGGTCTACCGGCCGCGACAGCGGGTGCTGCGGGTCATGGGCGTGGTGAGCGTTGCGCTGCTGGCGGTGTACCTGATCAACGTCTACGTGCTGTTCGTTCACCGCGAGTGAGCCGGCGGGGCCGCATCGAGCGGCCCCACACCCAGGTAGATGCGCGCTTCCCAAGGGCGCAGGCTGCGTGGGGCGCTGGTGGCCGCAACGTCGACATCGGCCCAGTTGCCCAGTTGCAGGCGTGCTTGTCGTGGCCAGGCCTCGGCAGGCAAGTCCACCGCCTGCACCTCGCCGCTGAGGTTGCACAGCACCAGCAGCCGCTGGTCGTGCCATACCCGCAGGTAGGCCGCCAGGTGGGGATGCGCGGCCAGCAGCGGCACGGTGCGGCCAAACACCCACACCGCATGCTGGCGGCGCAGCGCGATCAGCTGGCGGTAGTGGTGGAACACCGAGCCCGGGTCTTGCCGCGCCGCCGCCGCGTTGACCTCTCGATGGTTGGTCTGCACCGGCAGCCAGGGCGTGCCGGTGCTGAAACCGGCATTGGCGCTGTCGTCCCATTGCATCGGCGTGCGGGCGTTGTCGCGGCCCTTGGCGCGGATGGCCCGCATCACCTCGGCCGGGTTCTGCCCGGCCAGCACCGCGGCGCGGTGGTGGTTGATGGATTCGAGGTCGCGGCAATCGTCGATGCTGGCCAGCGGGGCATTCGTCATGCCCAGTTCCTCGCCCTGATAGATGTAGGGCGTGCCTTGCTGGCCGTGCAGCCAGCTGGCCCAGGCGGTGGCGCTCTGCACGCGCCAGCGGCCGTCGTCGCCCCAGCGCGAGACGATGCGCGGCTGGTCGTGGTTGCCCAGGTACAGGCTGTTCCAGCCCCGGCCCTGACCGTGCGCGCCGCCCAGTTCGTCCTGCCAGCGCTGCATCACCGCCTTCAGGTCGGGCAGGTGCAGGGGTTTGAGCGCCCACTTGCCGCCACCGGGCTGGCTGTCGAGGTCCATGTGCTCGAAAGAAAACACCATGTCCAGCGCACCGGTGCTGGGGTCGGTGATCTCGCGCGCCTGTGCCGGCGTGCACAGCGGTGTCTCGCCCACGGTGATCAGGTCGTGCTGCGCCAGCACCTCGCGCCGCATCTCACGAAGATGGTCCATCAGCTGCGGGCCGTGCACCACCATCACAAACGCCGGCTGCACCGCGCCGGGCTGGACCACCGGCGCGTCGGGCAGCGTGCCGTCGGCCAACCAGGGTTTGGCGATCAGGTTGATCACATCCATGCGAAAGCCGTCGACGCCACGCGCCAGCCAGAAGCGCAGGATGTCTTGCACCTCGGCGCGCAGCGCCGCACTGCGCCAGTTCAGGTCGGGCTGCTGCGGCGAGAACAGGTGCAGAAAGTACTCGCCGGTGGGCGGATTGAAGCTCCAGGCCGGTCCGTTGAAACAGGCTTCCCAGTTGTTGGGTGGATTGTTGGGTGGCCCGCCGTCGGCCGCCGGCTCGCCCCAGATGAAGTGGTCGTGCCAAGGGTGGTCGCGCGACTGCCGCCCCTGCTGGAACCAGGCATGCCGGTCCGAGCAATGGTTGACCACCAGGTCCATCATCAGCCGCATGCCGCGCGCATGCAGCGCGGCCACCAGCGCATCAAAATCGGCCAGCGTGCCGAACTCGGGCGCGATGTCGCGGTAGTCGCTGATGTCGTAGCCGTTGTCGGCCATCGGCGAGCGGTACACCGGCGACAGCCACACGATGCCCACGCCCAGCGCCTGCAGGTGGTCCAGCTTGGCCGTGATGCCCGGCAGATCGCCGATGCCGTCGCCGTTGCTGTCGGCAAAGCTGCGCGGGTAGATCTGGTAGACGACCTGGTCGTGCCACCAGCGGCTGGCAAGGCTACTCAAGTCGGCAGCTCGACCGTGCGTTGACACGCCTGCCCGGCGCTGTCGAACAGGTGCAGCTGCTCGGGCAGCAATCGCAGCGTCAGCGCCGAGCCGGCGGTGCGGCTGGCGTTGCCCTCGACCTTGACGGTGAGCGTGGGCAGCCCCGCCCCCACGTTGACGTACAGCAGCGACGAATCGCCCAGCCGCTCGACATGCAGCAGCGTGGCGGGCAGGCCGGCGCCGGCGCCTGCATCGGCCACCAGCAGGTGCTCGGGGCGCACGCCCAGCTGCACCGCGCCGCCCGCGGACACGGCGCGTGCGTCGACCGCGGCCACCACGGTCTGGCCGGCCACCTCGATGCGTGCCGCATCGCCTTCGGCCTGCAGCAGCCTGCCGGGCAGCAGGTTCATCTTGGGGCTGCCGATGAACTCGGCCACGAAGGTGCTGGCCGGGCGGTGGTACAGCGTCATCGGCGAGCCCACCTGGGCCACGCTGCCCCGCTGCTCGATCAGCGCGCCGGTGTGCAGCAGCACGATCTTGTCGGCCAGCGTCATCGCCTCGACCTGGTCGTGCGTCACGTAGATCATGCTGGCCGAGCCCAGGTCGTGGTGCAGCTTGGCGATCTCCAGCCGGGTCTGCACGCGCAGCGCGGCGTCCAGGTTGGACAGCGGCTCGTCGAACAAGAACACCTTGGGCTGCTTGACGATGGCCCGGCCGATGGCCACGCGCTGGCGCTGGCCGCCCGACAAGGCCTTGGGCAGCCGGTCCATCAGCGGGGTGAGCTGCAGGATGTCGGCGGCGGCCATCACCTTCTGCGCGATGGCGGCCTTGTCGGCGCCCATCACCTGCAGGCCGAAGGCCATGTTCTGGGCCACCGTCATGTGCGGGTACAGCGCATAACTCTGGAACACCATGGCCACGCCGCGCTGCGCCGGCGGCAGGTCGTTCACGCGCACGCCGCCGATGGACAGGTCGCCCGAGGTGATGTCTTCCAGCCCCGCCACGCAGCGCAGCAGTGTGCTCTTGCCGCAGCCCGAGGGGCCGACGAAGACGCAGAACTCGCCATCCTCGACGGTGAGCGTGGCGTCCTTGATGGTCAGCGGCAGGCCGGCGCCGTAGCGCTTGTTGACCTGCTGGAAATCGATGCGGGACATGGGGCGATCAACCTTTCACTGCGCCGGCGGTCAGGCCGGAGACGATCTTCTTCTGGAACACCAGCACCAGACCCAGCAGCGGCAGGGTGACGATGACGGACGCGGCCATGATCGACCCCCAGGGGATCTCGAACGCCGTGGCGCCGGCGATCAGCGAGATGCCCACCGGCACCGTGCGCTGGTCGTCCTCGACGATGAAGGTCAGCGCGAACAGGAACTCGTTCCACGCACCGATGAAGGCCAGCAGCCCGGTGGACACCAGCGCCGGCCACAGCAGCGGCATGAACACCTGGAAGATGATGCGCAGCGGCCCGCAGCCGTCCATGATGGCCGCCTCTTCCAGCTCGTTGGGCAGCTCGCGCATGAAGGTGGTGAGGATCCACACCGTGAACGGCAGCGTGAAGATGGTGTACGGCACCACCAGGCCGATGGCCTTGTTGAACAGGCCCAGTGACTGGATCAGCTCGAACATGCCCGACAGCACCGCCACCTGCGGAAACATCGACACGCCCAGCAGCGTGAGCATCAGCAGGCCCTTGCCCTTGAAGCGGATGCGGCCCAGCGCGTAGGCGGCGGTCACGCCCATCAGGATGGCGCCGCCCACGGTGAGCGTGGCCACCATCACCGAGTTGAGCAGGTGCCGGCCAAAGGGCTGGGCGCCCTCGAACAGCGCGGTGTAGTTGGCCAGCGTGGGGTGCTGGGGCCAGAGGTGGGCGTCGAACAGCGCCGAGCCGGTCTTGAACGAGGTGGCCACCATGTACAGGAAGGGGCCGACCGAGATGAAGACGACCATGGCCGCGGCGATGTACAGCGCGACTGAGCCAAGCACGGGCCGATGGTTCATGCCGACTCCGCCAGCTTGACGCGGGTGACCCGCAGGAAGAGCAGCGCCGACAGCATGATGATCAGGAACAGCGAGGTCGATGCCGCCGAGCCGAAGCCCACGTTGCCCGCATCGACCATCTCGCGCATCACCAGCCCCGACATGCTGATGGTGCTGCTGTCGTTGGAGGTCAGCACGTAGATGAGGTCGAACACGCGCAGCGCGTCGAGCAGGCGGAACACCATCGCCACCAGCAGCGGCTGGCGGATCAGCGGCAGCGTGACCTTCCAGAACAGGCGCAGCGGGTGCACGCCGTCCACGCGGGCGGCCTCGTAGCAATCCTTGGGCAGGGTCTGCAGTGCCGCCAGGATCAGCAGCGCCATGAACGGCGTGGTCTTCCACACGTCGACTGCCACCACCGACCACATCGCCGTGCCGGCATCGGCCGTCCAGGCGATCTTCTCGGCGATCAGGCCCCAGTCGAGCAGCAGCTGGTTCACCACGCCGAACTGGTCGTGCAGCATCCAGCCCCACATCTTGGCCGACACGATGGTGGGGATGGCCCAGGGCACCAGCACCGCGGTGCGCACGAAGGTGCGGCCCTTGAACTCCTGGTTCAGCAGCAGGGCCAGGCCCAGGCCGGCCAGGGTTTCCAGCGCCACCGAGACAAAGGCGAACTGGAAGGTGTTGCGGATGGCGGTGCCCCAGTCGCTGGCCCAGAAGCCGTCGACATAGTTGGGGTTGAAGAACAGGCCGTAAGGGCCGAAGAAGTTCTCCAGCCCGATGAAGCGGCTGGCGCCCAGGTTGTTGATGTTGGTCTCGGTGAAGGCAAACCACACCGAGCGCAGCAGCGGCCACACGGCCACCACGCCCATCAGCAACAGCATCGGTGCCAGAAACAGCCAGGCGGTGCGCACGCGGTTGTTCATGGGGTTGTTCTCCTGCGCCTCACCAGCGCTCGCGCCGCACCAGCTTCAACTGGCCTTCGAGCTTGCGCACCGCGGCCTCGGGCGTGGTCTTGCGGGCCAGCACGTCGTGCGCGGTATTGGTCAACGCCAGGCTGACCGAGGGGTACTTCAAGCCCGCCACGCCGGATGGCCGGGCCACCGATTCTTCGAACGTGCCCAGCAGGTTGGCCATGAAGGCGTTGGCCGCGATCACCGCCGGGTCTTTGTACAGCGCCGGCCGGGTGGGGTTGAAGCTGCCGCGGATGGCGCGGTCCTTCTGCACCGCGGCACTGGCCATGTGCAGCACCAGATCCGCCGCCACCGCCGGGTGCTTGCTGTAGCGCGTCACCGACAGCTGCCAGCCGCCCAGTGTGCCGGCATGGCGGGCGCCGGGGCCATCGCCGCGCGGCAGGGCCGACACGCCCACCTTGCCGCGCACGGGGCTGTCGGGGCTTTGCGCCAGCGACCAGGCATAGGGCCAGTTGCGCATGAACAGCGCCTGGCCGTTCTGGAACACGCCGCGTGCATCCTCCTCGGCGTAGTTCAGCACGCCCACCGACGAGATCGTGCCTATCCACTTCGCGGCGGTGGCCAGCGCGCGCGCCGCCTGCGGGTTGTTGATGGTGATGGCGCCCTGGTCGTCCACCAGCCGGCCGCCGCCGAAGCTGGCGATCCACTCGATGGCATTGCAGGTGAGGCTCTCGCTGCTCTTGGCCTGGAAGACGAAGCCCTGGAAATCCTTGGCGCCGGTGGCACGCTCGCCGGCCTGCACGATGGCGGCGGTGGTGGCCATCTCGTCCCAGGTGATGGGTGGCGGGCGCCCGTACTTCTGCAGCAGATCGGTGCGGTAGAACAGCAGGCCGGTGTCGGTGTACCAGGGCATGCCCAGCAGCTTGCCGTCGACCGTGTTGTTGGCCACGATGGCCGGGAAGTGCTCGGACTCGGTGCCCCGGCTGTAGGGCTTGAGGTCGATCAGGTGGTCTTTCAGGATGCCGGGCCAGATGATGTCGACGCGGATGATGTCGATGTCGCCGCTGCGGGCGGCAAACAGCTGCCGGTACACCGCCAGCGCCGCGGTGGCGTTGGCCGGCTGGGTGAAGTTGCGCACCGTGTGGCCGGTCTTCTTCGCCCAGGCCTCGGCGTGCTTCATGCAGTGCTCGATCTCGGGCGCGCTGGCGCCGCAGGCGATGGTGACGGTGGCGGCCTGCAACGCGGGGGCGAAGGCCCCTGCCAGCAGCAGCGCCAGGCCCGTGACGAGGCGGTGGATCAAGGGCATGGCGCTCCAGGCGGTTGTGTTGGTCGGGCGATCATCGCAGCACATAGACCACCGCCGTGCGCGCGGGCACGCTGAAGCGGCCCTGCGCACGGCTGAAGCGCGCCTGCGTGGCGGCACGCCGGTCGGCTGCAGTGGCGGCGCGGTGCACCGGGTGCAGCGCCCAGCGCTGGCCGCGGGTGCCGGTGATGGTCAGCGCATGCGCGCGGGTGTCGACGTTGACCAGCACCATCACCCGCGCAAAGCCGGCGCCGGGCAGGCCGCTGCCGTCCAGCTCGGCGGCGATCAGCACCGGGTTCTGCTGCGCTCCGGTGTTGTGGAAGCTCAAGCGGCGCTGCACTTCGTCGGCGGACGTCAGGTGGAACAGCCGCGAGCTGGCGCGGATGCGCAGCAGGTCGCGCAAGGCATCGCGCGCAAAGGCGATGTCGGCCGGCTGCGCGCGCAAGCGGGCATCGGCCAGGCGCGGGGCGATCAGCGTGTGCAGCGCGGCGTTGTCCTGCGCCGGTGGCAGGCCGCTGCCGAAGTGGTTGCCGGTGTAAGTCCAGTCGAGCCGGTTGAACCAGTCGCCCGAGTCGTAGCTGTTGCCGTCCATCGACTTGCTGCGCAGCACGTCGATGCCGGCGTGGAAGTAGGCCACGCCCTGGCTGAGCGCGGTGAAGGCCATGCCCAGCACCTGCACCCGCGCGCGCTCGGCCGAGGGTGTGGCCAGCGGCAGCTTGAAGGCGTTGACATCCCACAGCGTGTGGTTGTCGTGGTTCTCGACGTAGTTGACCACCTCACCGGGCTGGCTGGCATAACCCGCGATCTGGCCGGCATAGACCATCTGCTCGCCGGTTTGCCGCTCACCGCTGCGGGTGGTCAATTCATAGCGGCGCAGCGTGCCGGCCAGGCCCAGCCGCACCAGATCGGCCGCGGCCTTCAAGGCATCGACATCGGGCGCACCGGCCGCCCGGGCCGCGTCGTTCGGGTCATAGGCCAGGCCGTTCAGGTAGCCCTGGCGCGCCACCACCGCCGCGGGCCCATCCCCCACGCCGCCGCCACGCAGCGCGTCGCGGGCGCGGTCGCTGAAGGTGGCGATGTCCGAGCCGTTCAGCGACAGCTGCGAGGCCTGCACGAAGCGCGCGCCGCTGGCCACCTCGCCGAAGTTCCAGCCCTCGCCCAGCAGGTGGATGGGGCGGCCGTTGTCAGCGTGCAGCAGGTCGCGCAGCTGTTCCATCGCCGCGCGGGGCTGGTGGCCCATCAGGTCGAAGCGGAAGCTGTCGATGCGGTATTCACGCGCCCACAGCCGCACCGAATCGAGCATCAGTTTGGCCATCATGCGGTGCTCGGTGGCGCTGTTGTCGCAGCAGGTGCTGCGCTCGACCTGGCCGGCCGCGTTCAGCCGGTGGTAGTAGCCCGGCACGATGCGGTCCAGCACCGAGTGCGGGTGCTGGCCCGACGCCGACAGGTGGTTGTAGACCACGTCCATGCCCACCCGCAGGCCGGCGCGGTGCAGCGCCATCACCATCTGGCGGAACTCGCGGATGCGCACCGCGCCATCGTCGGGCCGGCTGGCGTAGCTGCCTTCGGGCGCGTTGAAGTGCAGCGGGTCGTAGCCCCAATTGAAGCAGTCCTTGGCTGCCACCGCCATCACCGCGGCCTGTTGCGCCGGGCTGTCGGGCGCGGCGGCGGGCACGCTGGGCGTGACGCAGCCCACCTCGGGCACGCTGGCCAGGTCGAACACCGGCAGCAGGTGCACGTCGGTCAGGCCGGCGCGGGCCAGTGCGGCCAGGTGGCGCATGCCGCGGCTGCGTGGCTGCGCAAAGGCTGCGTACTTGCCGCGTTGGGCGACGGGCACGCTGGCATCGCCGATCGAGAAATCGCGCACATGCAGCTCGTACACCGCCAGGTCGGTGTTGTGTTTCAACGGCCGGGGCCGTGGTGCGGTGGCCCAGCCGGTGGGCAGCGTGGCCGGTGCATCGAGCCGGCCTATCCAGGTGCGGCGTGAATCGCTGCCCAGGCTGGTGGCGTACGGGTCGGTCACGCGCTGGCGCACCAGGCCGGTGCCGGGCACCCACACGTCGACCAGGTAGTTGTAGTACTGGCCGCTGAAATCGCCGGCCAGCTGCAATTGCCAAGTGCCGGTCGCCTGGTTGCCGGTGGCCTCGTCGCGCTGCAGCGCGGGCACCTCGGGCAGGGCCGCGGCGCGGTCGTCGGCAAAGCGGCACAGCCACACGCGCTGCGCGGTGGGCGCCCACAGGCGGAAGGTGGTGGCAGGCGCCGGCGCTGCGGGGGGCGTGACCGATACGCCCAGATCGGGCAGCGCCTCGGCGGCGGTATACAGGTCGTCCAGCGCGCCGGCAAGCTGCACGGCGGTGGCTTGCTGCACGCGGCCGGCGGCGTCCTCGCGCACCAGCAGCAGCTGGCCGCGGTGCAGCGCGCGCAGGCGGGTGACGTCGGTGTCGCCCAGCTGCAGTGTTGGGCCGGCAGCCAGGTGGCGGAAGCGGTCAGCCAGCGCGGCGGGCCCGGGGGTGGTGGGTGTTTGCAGCGGCAGTGCCGCATCGGCGCCGGCCACCGGCGCCCCCGCGCTGACCTGCAGGCCGCCCGCGACGGCATGCACCAGCCGGTAGTGATGGTCAGCGCCCTCGGCCGGCACGCCGGGCCATATCAGGCGCGTGGCATCCAGCCAGACTGCGCGGGCCTCGTGCTGGGTGGCCTCCGGGCGCAGCACCGTGAAATGCGAGGCGGCATCGCAGGCGTCACGCAAGGCCTGCGGGCGGGTGTGGTCGGGTTGCGCGATGGCGCTGGTGGCCACGGCGGCGATGGCGGCGCCCACCATTCCCAGCGCCAGCCGCCGGCCCGCGCGCAGTGCCCACCGCGCCGGGGCGGCAGGTCGACGGCAGGACAGGAGGGCGGCAGGCATGAGGGGCGAAGGCGGTGGTGGCCGGCAAGGCCTGCCGGAGGCCAAAATCATAGCGTAGCAAAACTACAGTTAAGCTGCCTTGTCGGTAGCCTGCAGGGTAAACACGGGTGCTTTTCGGTAGTTCGGCCGCGTGATAGAGTGTAGTTTCGCTACAAACCGATCAGATTCAACCATGTCCGCTTGCCCACCCGCCTGTCTCGCACGCCCGACCGGCGCTGCCGCGCGGCGGGTGCTGTCGGTGGTCGGTTTGCTGGCCGGTCTGCTGTCGGGT
>MESD01000088.1 GCA_001770815.1 Burkholderiales bacterium RIFCSPHIGHO2_12_FULL_69_20 | reverse complement strand
TCAGCGCCAGGATGTTGGTCTGGAAGGCGATGCCGTCGATGGTGCCGATGATGTCGGCGATGCGCTTGGACGACTGGTTGATCTGATCCATCGTGCGCACCACCTCGCTGACCACCGCGCCGCCGCGCTGCGCCACCTCGGCGGCCGAGGCGGCCAGCTGATTGGCCTGGCCGGCAGCCTGGGCGCTGTGCTGCACCGCGCCGGTCAGCTGCTCCAGCGCGGCCGAGGCCTGCTGCAGGCTGCTGGAGGTCTGCTCGGTGCGGTTGGACAGATCCTGGTTGCCAGTGGCGATCTCGGCGCCGGCGCCGGCAATGCTTTGCGCGGCCTGCTGCACCGTCTGCATCGATTCACGCAACTGGCTCACCATCTGGCCCAGCGCGCGTTGCAGATCGCCGATCTCGTCGTTGCGATCGGTGTCGGTGGCGATCGACAGGTTGCCCTGCGACACCGCTTCGGCCACCGAGGCGGCGCGCCGGATCGACTGCATCAATCGACGCAGCATCACCACGCTGATCCCCAGCGTCAGGCCGGTGGCCAGCACGCTGGCCAGCAGCAGCGCCAGTGTCTGCCATTGGGCGCGCTGGGTCGATGCGGTCGCGGCCTCGGTGGTCGCCTGGTCGATGCCCGCCACGATGTCGGCCATGGACTTGCTCACGGCCTTGAAGCTTGCGTCGGCGGTCTGCATCGCGGCCACGCCGGTGTTCGGATCGACCGATGCCATGTCGATCGCGCTGTCGGCCTGCTTCAGGTAGCGGTCCAGGTGGCCGCTGATCTGCGCGACCGACGCGCCCAGTGCCTCGGCGCCGACGCCGGAGCCCGACACCGCCCCCACCGTCCTGGCCACGCCTTCGACCTGCTGTTTCAGATCGGCGCGAGCGGTCGTGATGGCCGCCTCTTCCAGCGAGCCGATCAGCGCCACGGTGCGGTACACCCCGGCGTGCAGACCGCCCAGTTGCTCCTGCACCTGGGTGATGGTGCGCAACCGGTCCAGATCGGAGCCGAAGGCCTCGGCGCTGGTGGTCGCGTCGCGTGCCATCAGCAACGCGTTCAGGCCACCGCCGGCCAGGGCGATCACCCCGGTCAGCAGCGGTGCCAGCAAGAGTTTGGTGCCGAGCTTCACGGTCGTCTCCAGTTGTCGGGTCAGGGAGGGCGGCGGCGCTGGCTTACTTGTAGACGCCGCCACAGACCACCGAGTCTTCGAGCTTCTCGCAGTACATCTGCTTGGGTTCGATCTTCTTGCTCACCGGATTGGTGAACTTGTAGTCCTGCCAGAACGTGCCCTTGCTCTGGGCCAGCGCCATGCGCTCCTTGACGTAGGGCTTGCCGTCGACGTCCTTCATCTCGATCAGGTTCTTGCCGATCATCTTGCCGTTGGCGCCGTGGGCGCGCACCGTGCCGTCCAGGCCGTAGACCACCAGGTACAGGTCGTCCTTGACGAAGCTGCCAGCCTTGTTGCTGAACTCGCTGTAGGCCTTGTCCTTGCCGTTGCTCTTGACGAAATCCACGCCCTTCTTGACGGTGGCGATGGCTTCATCCTTGGTGGCCTTGGCGGCAGCGGGCAGGGCCAGCAGCAGGCCGCTCGACAGGGCGATGGCGGTAACGAGGGTACGGGTCTTCATGGGGAGCTCCTTGCGGGGGGTTGCGGGATTGCCGGTAACGCCCGGCGGCGTGGGAAACAGGGACTGCACCGGGCCAGGATCGGTTGGTGGGCTTCAGGCGGGCAGGCCACTGTGGCCATGCACCTGGAACCGGGCCACCACGGCATTCAGGCGGCCGGCCTGGTCTTTCAGGCTTTCGGCAGCGGCGGCACTTTCTTCAACCAGCGCAGCGTTCTGCTGCGTCATACCGTCCAAAGTGCTCACCGCGCCGTTGATCTGACCGATGCCCTGGCTCTGCTCGCTGGCGGCGCTGGTGATGGCTTCGATGATGTCCTTGACGCGCTGCACCGAGGCCACGATGTCGCCCATGGTGGTGCCGGCGTCCTTCACCAGCCGGGTGCCGGCGTCCACCTTGTCGACGCTGGCGCCGATCAGGCTCTTGATCTCGCGGGCTGCCGCCGCGCTGCGCTGCGCCAGGCTGCGCACCTCGCCGGCCACCACCGCGAAACCGCGGCCCTGCTCACCAGCGCGGGCCGCTTCCACCGCCGCATTCAGCGCCAGGATGTTGGTCTGGAAGGCGATGCCGTCGATGGTGCCGATGATGTCGGCGATGCGCCGCGACGCGTGGTTGATCTCGTCCATGGTGCTCACCACCTGGGCCACCACCGCACCACCGCGCTCGGCCACGCTGCTGGCCGAGCTGGCCAGCTCGCTGGCGTGGCGCGACGACTCGGCGCTGTGCTGCACGCTCTTGGTCAGCTGGTGCATGGAGGCGGCGGTCTGCTGCAGGTTCCCGGCGGCCTGCTCGGTGCGGCCGCTCAGATCGAGGTTGCCCGACGCCACCTCGTTGGACGCGCCGTGGATGCTCTCGGACGCCTGCCGCACCTCGCCCACCAGGCCACCCAGCGCGCGCTGCATCTGGGCCAGCGCCTGCAGCAGGCTGGCGGCCTCGTCGCTGCCCTGCGTGTCCACCGGCTGTGTCAGGTCGCCTTGGGCGATGGCCAGCGCCAGGTCGCGGGCCTGCTGCATCGGCGTGGTGATCGAATACGAGTTCAGCAGCGTCAGCGGCACCACCACCAGCACCACCAGCCCCAGCACGCCCGAAAACAGCCACAGCGTGTGCTGCATCGAGTCGGAGAAGGTCTGCTGGGTTTCGGCCGACTCGGCATCGATGATCTTCTCGATTGCGTCGAGCTGCGCCTGCACCTGATGAACATGCGATTTGGCGCGGCCCAGCATCTTGTCGGCGCCCAGCGCCGAGTCGTAGGCACCGTTCTGCACCTGGTTCAACACGTGTTGCGTGGCGGCCGCGTAGGCTTCCAGCGCCTTCAGCGATGCGCGGGCCAGGGGGTTGTCTTCGTCCTCGTCGCCTTCGAGCATGGCGTCCAGCGCGCTGCGTGCCTGCGCCAGCGCGGCGGTCCAGGCCTGGCGCGACTTGAGCACGGCCGCGCCGTTGTCGTAGTGGATGACCATGTCCTTCTCGTGCCGGCGCACCTCGCCCAGCGCGTGCCGCGCGTCACCCAGGTGATGCAGCTCCTTGATGGCGTGGTGCATGAAGTCGGCATTCAGCGCGGCCAGGTGGCGCCCGCCGAGCACACCGGTCACGCCCACCAGACCGAACAGGACCAGCACCATGGCGATGGCGCCATGCATGCGCAAGCGGATCGAAAAGCCACGCATCAAAAGCAGCGGTGAGTTCACGCAGGTCTCCAGACGGGTTCCAGGACGACCCCCGCGGTGCTCGATGCCCCCGTCACCCGGTGGGCCCGATCCGCAGTACTGCTACGGTCTTGTGCAACAACGGCCGGCCCGGCGGGGGGCCAGCGCGCAGGGCTCGAGAGCTCAGTGCCGGCTGCGCCGCACCAGCGTGCCGATGTCGAGGATCAGCGCCACCCGGCCATCGCCCATGATGGTGGCGCCGCTCACGTCGGGCACCTTGCGGTAGTTGGCTTCGAGGTTCTTCACCACCACCTGCTGCTGGCCCAGCAGCTCGTCGACCAGCAGCGCCACGCGCCCGCCTTCGGCCTCGACCACCACCATGATGTTGCTGACATGTTCGAAGTCGAAGCGCGGCACCTCGAACACCTTCTCGAGGTCGATCACCGGCATGTACTCCTGGCGCACCTCCACCACGCGGCCGGTGCCGCCGATGGTCTTGATCATGTCGGGCTTGACCTGGAACGATTCGACCACCGAGCCCAGCGGCAGGATGTAGCACTCCTCGCCCACGCCCACGCTCATGCCGTCCATGATGGCCAGCGTCAGCGGCAGCCGCACCTTGACGCTCATGCCGTAGCCCTCGGCCGAGTCGATCTCCACGGTGCCGCCCAAGGCGGTGATGTTCTTCTTCACCACGTCCATGCCCACACCGCGGCCCGAGACGTCGGTCACCACCTCGGCGGTGGAAAAGCCCGGCGCGAAGATCAGGTTCCAGACCTCGTTGTCGGGCATCGAGTCGGGTGCGTCGATGCCCTTCTCGCGGGCCTTCTGGATCAGCTTGTCGCGGTTCAGGCCCTTGCCGTCGTCGCGCACCTCGATGACGATGCTGCCGCCCTGGTGGCTGGCCACCAGCGTCAGCGTGCCGGTCTCGGGCTTGCCCTTGGCCAGGCGTTCGGCCGGCAGCTCGATGCCGTGGTCGCAGCTGTTGCGCACCAAGTGGGTCAGCGGGTCGGTGATCTTCTCGACCATGCCCTTGTCGAGTTCGGTCGATTCGCCCAGCGTGACCAGTTCGACCTTCTTGCCCAGCTTGGCCGCCAGGTCGCGCAACATGCGTGGGAAGCGGTTGAAGACCATCGACATCGGAATCATCCGGATCGACATCACCGCCTCTTGCAGATCGCGGGTGTTGCGCTCCAGATCGGCCAGGCCGCTGCTCATCTGCTGGTTCAGGCCGGCGTCCAGGCCCTTGCTGTTCTGCGCCAGCATGGCCTGGGTGATGACCAGTTCGCCCACCAGGTTGATCAGCTGGTCGACCTTCTCGACCGACACCCGCAGCGTGGCCGCCTCCAGCGCCGCAGCGGCACGGGCCTCGGGCTTGGCGGCCGGCTTGGGCGCCACCGGCTTGGGTGCGGCCGTGGCTTCGCTGACAGCGCCCGCGGCGGGCGCCGTGCCAGCCTGGCCAGGTGCGCCGGGGGCCTCGTCGAAGAAGCCGTAGCCCAGTTCCTTGGGCGCGGCCTCGGCCAGCGGTGCGCCCGGTGCACCGTCGTAGAAACCGTAGCCGGGGCCCATGGCCTTGAGGCTGACGGCCTCGCGCGGCACGTGGAAGGTGAACAGGTCCAGCAGGTCGTTGTCGCTGCTGGTGGTGGTGATCTTGAAGCGGCGCATGCCGTCGGCGCCGCGGCCGGCGTCCAGCGGCTCGATCTTGCCCAGGCCGTCGATCTCGTCGAACAGCTCGACCAGGCTGTCGGCCAGGCTGGTGTCGGCCAGCGCGCCCACGGTGAGCTCGAGCATGCGGGTGCCGTCGGTCGGTGCCGCAGCGGCGGCGGCGGCCTCCGGGGCAGCGGCCAGCGCCGGCGAGGCGGTGTCGACCCGGCCGCCGGCGCACAGGGTCTTGATCGTCAGCTTCAGGTCGGTGGTGTCGGGCGCATCCGCGCCGGTGCCCTGGTGGCGCGCCAGCAGGGCCTTCAGCGCATCGCCGGCGGTCAGCAGCACGTCCACCATCTGGGTGGTCGGGCTCAACTCGTGGCGGCGCAGCTTGTCGAGCAGCGCTTCCATCTGGTGCGTCAGTTCGGCCACGTCGGTGAAGCCGAAGGTGGCGGCGCCGCCCTTGACCGAGTGCGCGCAGCGGAAGATCGCGTTCAGCTCCTCGTCGTCGGCGGCGGTGATGTCGAGCTCGAGCAGCATCTGCTCCATCGACTGCAGGTTCTCGCCGGCCTCTTCGAAAAAGACCTGGAAAAACTGGCTCAGGTCGATGCCGGCGGACAGGTTGGCGCCTTCGTTGCTCATCTCAGCCATGGCTGGAAGTCTCCGTATGAGGGGGCTGGTGCGGCACGATGGCGCCGGCACGGGCAGCGGAAAACTGGATCAACGGATGACCTTGCCGATCACCTCGATCAGCTTGGCCGGATCGAAGGGCTTGACCAGCCAGCCGGTGGCGCCCGCGGCGCGGCCGGCCATCTTCATCTGGTCGCTGGACTCGGTGGTCAGGATCAGGATGGGCGTGCTCTTGAACTTGGGGTTCTCGCGCAGCTTCTTGGTCAGGCTGATGCCATCCATGCGTGGCATGTTCTGGTCGGTCAGCACCAGGCTGAAGTCGCGCTGGCCGGCCTTCTCCCAGGCGTCCTGGCCGTCGACGGCCTCCACCACGTTGAAACCTGCGTTCTTCAAGGTGAACGAAACCATCTGGCGCATCGAGGCCGAGTCGTCGACGGCGAGGATTGAGTGCATCGTTTTCTCCGGGAATCAGTGAGTTTTCGGAAACAGTCCGGAAAACTTGAAAAAAGGGCTCAGAACAGCTCGATCGAGCCGGCGTCCATCTCGTCCTGCGTGACCGGGTTGGGCCGCAGCGGGGCTTCTTCCACCACCGTGAGGCCGTCCTCGTCGTCGCCCATCACCTCGCGCGCGATCTGGTCGGCGCAGTGGCGCAGGCGGCGCTGGGTGTGGGCCACCAGCTGCGAGGCCATGTCCTGGAACTGCAGCGCCGTGACCGCCCCGGCCAGGTGCTGCATGGTCTCGTGCAGGTGCGATTCGGGCAGTTCGGGGTGCTGGGCGGCCGCGCGCGAGAGCTGCTTGATCTGCGTGGTGGCGCCGTAGAAGTGGCCCATCAGCGTCTCGGTGGCGTCGTTGAGCAGACGCTGCAGCCGGTCGAGGTCGTTGGTGGCCACCATCAGGCTGTCCTGCAGATCGGCGGCCGCCAGCAACGGCATCGGCAGCTCGGGGTCCATCGAGGTCCCGGGCATTTCCGGGTTCGGTTCGTCATTGCGCATCGTCACTCCGCGAAGGGGCGTGTTTGCCGGGCCGTGGAGTCGGCACAGGCATGCGGATTCTTCGGCGCCGGGCCGGCGAAGTTGAGCCGAACATGGGCCCGGCGACCCACCAAATCCACGCATCGGCGGGCCCGTGGTGCGCTGCGGCGGCGCTTTGCCATACTTCGGCCATGGTTGACACCCTGCCGAAAAGCCCCCAACACCCTCAGCGCGCCACCGAACGTGCCGCCGACCGGCCATTGCGGGTGCTGCACCTGGAAGACAGCGTGCCCGAC
>MESD01000087.1 GCA_001770815.1 Burkholderiales bacterium RIFCSPHIGHO2_12_FULL_69_20 | reverse complement strand
CGGTCATGCCGTAGACCTGCTGCATCACGCCGGGGAACAGCTTGAGCGAGGCGCGCATCACCGGCAGCGGCATCGGCGAGGCGCCATACGACAGCGCCTTCAATGACGAATAGTCCCGATCGGCGGCACCGGGCACCTGGTTCATCGAGGCCATCAGCGCCGGCACGTAGAAGGTGTGCGTGATCTTCTCGGCCTCGAGCATGGCCAGCGCGGCGGCCGGGTCGGGCAACCGCATCATGAAGATGCGTGCGCCGGCGCTGATGGCGATCAGCGCATAGCTGGTGCCGCCGACATGGAACAGCGGCATCGCCACCTGCACCCGCGCGCCAGGGCCGAAATCCTGCGTGGCCGACACATTGCGTGCATGCGCCAGCATGCCGCGGTGGGTGAGCATCGCGCCCTTCGGAAAGCCGGTCGTGCCCGAGGTGTAGAGCTGCACGAAGCAGTCGCCCGGCGCGGCCGGGTAGGCCTGGGCATCGGGCGCCTGCGCGGCCAGCCAGGCTTCGAATTCATCGTCGGCACCGCCAATGTGGATCACCCGCTCGATGCCCGGCAGCTGGTCGCGCAGCTTGTCGACGGCGCCGGCAAACTCGGGTCCAACGAACAGCAGCCGCGCCCGGGCGTCGTTGATCACGTAGACGATCTCGGGCGGCGCCAGCCGGAAGTTGACCACCGCGTTGGCGGCGCCGATCTGCGCACAGGCCAGCGTCAGCTCCAGACACGACGGATGGTTGAGGTCGAGCACGGCGATGCGGTCGCCGGGCACCAGCCCCGCCGCGCGCAGCCCCGCGGCGATGCGGCGCACCCGGTCGGCCAGCTGGCCCCAGGTGCGCTGGGTGGCGCCGAAGCTGACGGCGATGGCGCCGGGTTGCTGCGCTTCCCAGTGGGCCAGGATGGCGGTGAAGTCGGTGGGTGCGGACATGGGGTCTCCAGGAGTGGGGATGAGGCGCGGCGCTGCGGTCAGCGGGGATCGATCGGCGTCATCGGCGGGCAGCGCGCTTCGATCACCTCGGCGGCATCCAGCAACAGGTCTTCGCGAAAGCGCGGGCCGATCAGCTGCACGCCCATGGGCAGCGCCCCGGCCAGGCCGGTGGGCACCGAGATCGCCGGCAGGCCCAGCACCGGCACCGCAAACTGCGACTCCTGCGCCCGCAGCACACGCGCCATCGATGCTTCGCTGTCGACATCCCAGCCCCAGGGGAACGGCGGCTCGCCCGACACCGGGCCCAGCACCAGCGGGAAACGCTGCATGAACAGCTGCCAGCGGCGGATCAGCGTCGAGCGCTTGGCAAAGGCCTTGAGGTGCTCGGCATGGTCGAGCACCGGCGAGTCGGCCAGCATCCAGCCGAACGAGCGGCGCACGCCCTCGTCGCCGAACTGCTCGATCGCGGGCCACATGAACTTGCGCGCCTCGTCGTTGCCGATCAGGTTCCACAGTGCGTGGGCTTCGGCCAGGCTGGGCGGCTCGACCTCCTCGACCCCATAGCCCGCGTCCACCAGCCAGGCACCGGCCTGGCGCACCGCGGCCACCACCGCGGGATCGGCCGGCGTGCCGCCGCAGTTCACGGTCATCGCCACGCGCAGCGGCCGCGGCAGCGCCGGGCCGGTCAGCGGCGCCGGCACCCACCAGGGGTCACGCGCATCGCCAGTGCTCATCGCCTGCAGGGCCAGGCGCAGATCGGCCACGTTGCGCGCCAGCGGGCCCTGCACCGACATCATCGCCATCGACAGTGGCCGCTCATCCTTGGCGCTGGGCAGGAAGGCGGGCACCCGGCCGAACGAGGGCCGCAGCCCGAACACGCCGGTGCAATAGGCCGGGTAGCGCACCGAGCCGGCCAGGTCGTTGCCATGCGCGATGGCGCCCATGCCGGCGGCCACCGCCGACGAGGCGCCGCCGCTGGAGCCCCCCGGCGTGTGCTCGCGTGACCAGGGATTGAAGGTGCGGCCATGCAGGTCGTTGTCGGTGAACCAGCGCACCGAGAAGGCCGGCGTGTTGGTGCGACCGATGATCACCGCGCCGGCCCGGCGCAGATTGGCCACCACCGGGCTGTCTTCGGTGGCGATGTTGTCCTTGAAGGCGACCACGCCGTTGGTGGTGGCGCGGCCCTGCAGGTCGACGTTGACCTTGACCGTGACCGGAACGCCATGCAACGGCCCCAGCACCTCGCCTCGGCGGCGCGCATCGTCGGCGGCCAACGCGGCGGCCAGCGCCTCGTCGGCCAGCACGTCGACCACGGCATTCAGCGTGGGGTTGACCGCCTGCACACGGTCGAGGCTGGCGACCACGGCCTCGCGGGCCGAGACGGCGCCGCTGCGCACCGCAGCGGCAATTTGATGCGCGGACCAGCGCCACAGGGCTTCTGACACAGGGCAACCTCCATCGGTGGGGACCAGCAAGCGTAACGCGTGAAACCAACCGACCGCGAGACCGCGGCGTTGCTAAAGATCGGCCAGCACGCCGGTCGAGGTGGCTTCTGCGGCCAGCTTGCCGTCGGCGTTGTAGAGCGAGGCTTCGAGAAACGCCACCCGCTTGCCGCGCCGGATCACCCGCCCCTCGACCCGGCCATCACCGGGCCCGACCTTCTCGTAGAAGCTGACCTTGATCTCGAGGCTGAAGACGGTCTGCGCATGGCCGGTGTCGTGGATCACCGCATGCGCCATCGCCGCGTCGAGCCAGGCGGTGATGAAGCCGCCCTGGGCGATCGTGCCGTTGGTATGGCAATACTCGCGCCGCACCGTGAAGGCGGCCGCCAGCACCTTGCGCTCGGGGTCCCAGCCGGTGACGTGGAAATTGCCCATCGACTCGCTCAGCGCCTTGCCGGATCGAATGCGTGCGTCGAGGTCGTCGTCCATGGAACTTGTCTGCAGGTTGCGCTGAGTCGATTGTGTGCCGGGTTGCGCCGCCGCCGCCTGTCACCTGGGTGCCTGCCGGGCTTGGGGATGGTCCCCGCACCGTGCGCCCGCGATGACCGATAGAGTGGCCCACTCCCCCCGCCCTCGCCCGCTGTCGCCACCGGGCCCGCCGCCATGGACGCCCCCGAGCTGCTGACCGTCGACGCCTTCATCCGCCACTGGGCCGCCGACCGCCCCAGCCGCCCCGCGATGGTGGGCGAGCGCCGCATCGACTTCGCCGAACTGGACGCCAGCACGGCCCGCGTGGCCAGCGCGCTGCAAGCCGCGGGCCTGCAGAAGGGCGACCGCATCGCCTGGCTGGGCAAGAACGCGGTGCTGTACTTCACGCTGCTGTTCGGCGCCGCGCGCATCGGCGTGGTGATGGCGCCGGTGGGCTGGCGCCTGGCTGCGCCCGAGCGTCAGTACATCGTGCACGACACCGAATCCAAGCTGCTGTTCGCCGGCGAGGGCTTTGCCGACGATGCCCGCGCGATGGCGCCACAGCTGCCGCTGGTGCGGCGCTTCTTCTCGGCCGACGAGGCCTGGGCCTGGATCGATGGCACCACGCCAGCCGCGTTCACACCGAGCGGCACCGAAGACGCCATCCTGCAGCTCTACACCTCGGGCACCACCGGCCATCCCAAGGGGGTGGAGCTGTGCAACCGCAACCTGTTCGGCCTGCGCCGGGCGGCCCAGCAGGCGAACCTGCCCTGGGCTTTCTGGGACGAACACGAGGTGGTGATGGTGGCCATGCCCTGCGCCCACATCGGCGGCACCGGCCTGGGCTTCATGGCGCTGGCCGGCGGCGTGTGCGGCGGCGTGATGGCCGAGTTCACGCCCGACGGCGTGTTCGATGCCATCGAGCAAGAGGGCGTGACGCGCTTCTTCGCCGTGCCCGCGGCGCTGCAGATGCTGGTGAACCACCCACGCTGCGCCCAAACCGACTTCAGCCGCCTGAAATACATCTTCTATGGCGCCGCGCCGATCCCGCTGGAACTGCTGCGCCAATGCGTGAAGGCCTTCGGCTGCCAGTTTGCCCAGGCCTACGGCATGACCGAGACCACCGGCACCGTGGTGATGCTGCCGCCCGAAGACCACGACCCCAACGGCAGCCCGCGCATGCGCGCCGCCGGCAAGCCGGTGCCGGGGGTGGAGGTGAAGATCGTCGGTGGCGACGGCCAGCCGGTGCCCACCGGCGAAGTGGGCGAGATCGTCACCCGCTCGTCGAACAACATGCTGGGCTACTGGAAGCAGCCCGAGGCCACCGCCCGCACCCAGACCGCCGACGGCTGGGTCTATACCGGCGACGCCGGTTACCTCGACGCCGATGGCTACGTCTACATCCACGACCGGGTCAAGGACATGATCATCAGCGGCGGCGAGAACGTCTACCCCGCCGAGGTGGAGAGCGCCATCTACGGCCACCCCGACGTGGCCGACGTGGCGGTGATCGGCGTGCCCGACGCCACCTGGGGCGAGGCGGTGAAGGCGGTGTGCGTGCCCAAGCCCGGCCACACGGTCGATGCGGCCAGCGTGATCGCCTGGGCACGCGAGCGCATCGCCGGCTTCAAGGTGCCCAAGAGCGTGGACGTGATCCCCGAGCTGCCGCGCAACCCGACCGGCAAGATCCTGCGCCGCTCGCTGCGCGCACCCTACTGGGCAGGACGCGAGCGGCAGGTGAACTGACCCGCCAGCACCGCACTCGGGACTGACACCATGGGCTACCGCGCCGCCCTGGGGGGCCAGACCCACCACTTTGCCGATCTGCGTGCGCTGATGGCCAAGGCCACGCCCGCGCGCTCGGGCGATCAGCTGGCCGGCATTGCCGCCGACAGCGCGCAACAGCGGGTGGCTGCGCAATCGGCGCTGGCCGATCTGCCGCTGGCCACCTTCCTGCAGCAGGCGCTGGTGCCCTACGAGGCCGACGAGATCACGCGCCTGATCATCGACGGCCACGACGCAGCGGCATTTGCGCCGGTGGCGCATCGCACGGTGGGTGGCTTTCGCGACTGGCTGCTGTCGGACGCGGCCACCACCCCGGTGCTGGCCGCGCTGGCGCCGGGGCTGACACCCGAAATGGTGGCCGCGGTGAGCAAGCTGATGCGCAACCAGGACCTGATGCTCGTGGCCAGCCGGGTGCGGGTGGTCACACGCTTTCGCAACACCCTCGGCCTGCCCGGCACCCTGGCGGTGCGCCTGCAGCCCAACCACCCGGCCGACAGCCCGGCCGGCATCGTCGCCAGCCTGCTCGACGGGCTGATGTACGGCGCCGGCGACGCGGTGATCGGCGTCAACCCCGCGGCCGACAGCGTGCCCGCCCTGGTGCAGCTGCTGCACCTGCTGGACGGGCTGATCGATCGCCACCAGATCCCCACCCAGAGCTGCGTGCTGACGCATGTGACCAACACGCTGCAGGCCATGGAGCAAGGCGCGCCGGTGGACCTGGTGTTCCAGAGTGTGGGCGGCACCGAGGCGACGAACCGCAGCTTTGGCGTGAACCTGGCGCTGCTCGACGAGGCGCATGCCGCGGCGCTGGCGCTCCAACGCGGCCGGCTGGGCGACAACGTCATGTACTTCGAGACCGGCCAGGGCAGCGCGCTGTCGGCCAATGCCCACCACGGGGTGGATCAGCAGACCATCGAGGCCCGCGCCTATGCCGTGGCACGCCGCTACCGGCCGTTGCTGGTCAACACCGTGGTCGGCTTCATCGGCCCCGAGTACCTGGTCGACGGCAAGCAGATCATCCGTGCCGGGCTGGAGGATCATTTTTGCGGCAAGCTGCTGGGCCTGCCGATGGGCTGCGACATCTGCCATACCTTCCATGCCGAGGCCGACGCCGACGACATGGACAACCTGCTGGTGCTGCTGGCCACCGCGGGCCTGAATTTCATGATGGGTGTGCCGGGTGCCGACGACGTGATGCTGAACTACCAGAGCACCTCGTTCCACGACGCGCTGTTCGTGCGGCAACTGCTGGGCCTGAAGCGCGCGCCCGAGTTCGAGGCCTGGCTGCAGCGCCTGGGCCTGAGCGATGCGCAGGGCCGCTTGTTGCCCGTCACCGCCAGGCCCGCGCTGGCGGCGGCGTTCAGCCCGCTGCTGCAAGGGCCCACAGCATGAGCAGCCTGCCACAGCCCCCGGTGGCCCCACCTGCCGACCCCTGGTCCGACCTGCGCCGCCACACCCCCGCGCGCATCGCGCTGGGCCGCAGCGGCACCAGCCTGCCCACCGCCGAGTTGCTGCGCTTGGCCGCCGCCCATGCCCAGGCGCGTGATGCGGTGCACCTGCCGCTGGATGTGCCCGCGCTGGCCGCCGCCTTGCTGGCCGACGGCTGGCCGCCGTTGACCGTGCAAAGCCGCGCAGCCCATCGCGAGGCCTACCTGCGCCGCCCCGACTGGGGCCGCCGCCTCGACACCGCCAGCGCCGACGCGCTGCAAGCTGCGGCCACCGGCCCGGTCGACCTGGCCGTGGTGCTGGGCGATGGCCTGTCGGCCGTGGCGCTGCAGCGCCATGCCCTGCCGGTGCTGACCGCGCTGCGCGAGACCCTGGCCGGTGCGCTGACCTGGGCGCCCCTGGTGATCGCCACGCAAGCTCGGGTGGCACTGGGCGACGAGATCGGCGCACTGCTGCAGGCCCGGCTGGTGCTGGTGCTGCTGGGCGAACGGCCGGGGCTGAGCTCACCCGACAGCCTGGGTGCCTACCTCACCCATGCGCCGCAAGTCGGCTGCCACGATGCCCAGCGCAACTGCGTCAGCAACATCCGCCCCGACGGCCTGCCACCCGCCGCGGCCGCGCAGCGCATCGCCTGGCTGCTGCGCGAGGCGCTGCGCCGGCGCACCAGCGGCATCGCGCTGAAGGACGACAGCGCCACGGCGCTGCTGGACCACCGCACGCCAGCGCCATGAAGGCGCCGGCCCGTGCGACGATGGCGGCG